>DASQMN010000189.1:0-3911 GCA_035645475.1 Nocardioidaceae bacterium | reverse complement strand
CTGGCCCGGGGGCGAAGCTCAACCCGGAGCTGCAACGCATCGGCCGTGAGGAGTGGCGCGCGAGTCGGGTCGGTGGGGGAGCCCGCCGCGGTGGCAGCCGAGGCCGAGGCGGCGGCGCCCGTGCCGGCCGAGGCGACTCCTACGCCGCCCACCGCCACCGCCAGCGCACCTGGGCGCCGAGCCGGCCAGACATGGTCGAGCGCCTCGACCGGTCGGGACTGCTGCCGGCCATCGTGTTCATCTTCAGCCGCAAGGGGTGCGAGGCCGCGGTCGACCAGTGCATGTCCGCCCGACTCCGGTTGACGACCCCCGCCGAGGAGGCCGAGGTGCGGGCCCACCTTGCGGAGCGGCTGGCCGACATTCCCGCCACCGACCTGCACGTGCTCGGGCACGACGACTTCGTCGAGTCGTTGGCTGCCGGGCTCGCCAGCCACCACGCCGGCCTCCTCCCGCGCTTCAAGGAGTGCGTGGAGGAGCTGTTCAGTGGCGGGCTTCTCAAGGTCGTCTTCGCGACCGAGACCCTGGCTCTGGGCATCAACATGCCCGCCCGGTCGGTGGTCATCGAGAAGCTCACCAAGTGGAACGGCGACGCGCACGTCCAGGTGACGCCAGGGGAGTACACCCAGCTCACCGGCCGGGCGGGACGTCGCGGCATCGACATCGAGGGCCACGGCGTCGTGCTATGGCAGCAGGGCCTGGACCCCGGCCAGCTCGCCGGCCTGGCCTCGACCCGCACCTATCCGCTGCGGTCCAGCTTCGCACCGTCCTACAACATGGCGGTCAACCTGGTCGCCCAGCTCGGTCGCGACAAGGCACGCCAGCTGCTGGAGACATCGTTCGCCCAGTACCAGGCCGACCGCGCGGTCGTCGGCATGACGCGTCGGCTGCGCCAGAGCGAGCAGGCGCTGGCCGGGTACGCCGACAACGTCGAGTGCGACCGCGGGGACGGCTGGGAGTACGTCCGGCTCGTCCGCGAGCTGAGCACCCTGGAGAAAGGGGCCGACAAGCAGCGCAAGGCCGGGGCACGCGACCAGGTGGTCGCCTCGGTGCAGGCGCTGCGTCCGGGCGACGTCATCGAGGTTCCCTCCGGCCGGTACGCCGGGCTCGCTGTCGTGATCGGCGGTGGCGACGCCACCAACCCGTACCCCGACGTGCTCACGATCGACCGGCACGCGCAGCGACTGCGCGCCAGTGACTTCTCCGCCCCGGTACGACCGATCACCCGGATGAAGGTGCCCCGCGCCTTCAACCGGCGGAACCCGCAGGCGCGTCGCGACCTGGCCAGCTCCCTGCGTCACAAGATTCCCGGCGGTATCGGCGCTGCGCCGGACGGGGAGGCTCCGCCCCATCCCGGTCCCGACCGCTCGAGGGGACCAGCTGGGGAGGATCCGCGAGTTGCTGCGTTGCGCGTCGCCATCCGGCAGCACCCGGTGCACGCCTGCCCTGACCGTGCTGACCACTTGCGGTGGGCCTCGCGCTGGTACGAGCTCGAGCGCGACACCGCGGGCAAACGCCGTGCCGTGGAGAGCCGCACGGGCACGATCGCCCGGCAGTTCGACCGCATCTGCGAGGTCCTGGACGCCCTGCACTACCTCGACGGTGACGCCGTCACCCCCGAGGGGCGCACGCTGTCCAGGCTGTACAGCGAGCTCGACCTCGTCGCCGCGGAGTGCCTGCGCACCGGTGTGTGGGATGAGCTCGACCCCCCGTCACTGGCCGCGGCACTGACGGGCCTGGTGTATGAGTCGCGCAACCCCGACGACGCCGTCGCGCCACGCCTGCCTCGCGGGGCGGTACGCGACTCGGTGCACCGCATGCATGGCACCTGGGCCGATCTGCATCAGGTCGAGAGGCAGTACAAGGTCAGCTTCCTGCGCCCACCCGACTTCGGGTTCGCGTGGGCGGCTTGGCGCTGGGCGAGCGGTGCGGCGCTCCACGAGGTGCTCGAGGAGTCGGAGATGACCGCCGGCGACTTCGTCCGCCAGTGCAAGCAGCTGCTCGACGTCGTCGACCAGGTCGCCGACGCGGCCGGAGCGGGCGACCTGCGTACGACGGCGCGACAGGCCTCCGATGCGCTGCGTCGGGGCGTGGTGGCGTACAGCTCGCTGGGTCAGTGACCGGCGGCTCGGACGACCGCTGCCAGCGCCCGGTCGGCCGAGCCGCCGAGCCCCCACCGCTCCGTCAGGGTGGCGATGCCCTCCTCGTCGGGGGGGCCGATGCTCAGGTCGGGCACGCCGAGGTCGATGTCGCGGGCGACACGCACGACCGTGGGTGCGACCTCCAGGTAGTCCGCCGCGGCCAGCAGGGCCTTGCGCTGTGCCGGCCCGAGCCATCCACCCGGGCGTTCAGCCGCGGCTCGGACACCGGCGAGGTCACCATGGGCGGCGAGCAGGCTGGCTGCGCTCTTGTCTCCGATGCCCTTCACCCCCGGCAGGCCGTCGGAGGCGTCACCACGCAGCGCGGCGAAGTCGGCGTACTGCTCCGGCTCGACGCTGTAGCGGCGACGCACCTCCGCGGCGTCGATGACCTCGTGCCGCCCGACCCCGCGCGCGGTGTACAGCACCCGGACCGGCCGGCTGGCCTCGACCAGCTGGAACAGGTCACGGTCCCCGGTCACGATGTCCACCGGACCCGCCCAGTCCTGCGTCAACGTGCCGATCACGTCGTCAGCCTCGTACTGCGCCGCTCCGACGACGGCGACGCCGAGCATCTCCAGCGCCTGACGAATGACCGGCACCTGTACGGCGAGCGGGTCGGGTGTCTCCTCGACGTCCGTGCCCGCCGGCACCTCCTCGACCACCCGGTGCGCCTTGTAGGACGGGATCAGGTCGACGCGCCACTGGGGCCGCCAGTCGTCGTCCCAGCAGGCCGCCAGTGCGGCGGGGCGTACGTCGTCCAGCAGGCGGGTGAGGAAGTCGAGCATCCCGCGTACCGCGTTCACCGGCGTGCCGTCGGGTGCCGTCAGCGTCTGCGGCACCCCGAAGAAGGCCCGGAAGTACAACGAGGCGCTGTCCAGCAGCAGCAGCTTCTCGCCCTCGGTCGCCATGGGAGCGGAGTGTAGAGGGCTTCGTGCCGGTGGTTCCGCCCGTTGCTGTCGCTACGGTGGCGGAGTGACCAGCCCCGATGTACGCAGCCGACTAGACCGAGCGCAGGCGGCGACCCGCGCTGCGGGCATCGACGCGCTCCTGGTCTCCCCAGGACCCGACCTGTTCTACCTGACCGGGTACTCCGCGGTGCCGTTGGAGCGGCTCACGTGCCTGGTGCTGCCGGCTGAGGGCGATCCGCGTTTGGTGGCGCCGGCGCTGGAGCGAGCCGCAGCCATGGCCAGCCCGCTCGGTGACCTCGGTGTCGAGATCGTCACCTGGGCCGAGACCGACGATCCGTACGCGTTGACCGCCTCGCTGCTGCCGCCAGCGGTGTCCACCGTCGGGGTCGACGACCACATGTGGGCCGCCAAGGTGCTGTCCCTGCGGTCGTCGATGCCAGGAGTCGAGCAGACGCTGGCCGGGAGGGTCCTGCGTGAGCTGCGGATGCGCAAGACGCCGGACGAGGTGGCGGCCCTGCGGCAGGCTGGGGTGGCGATCGACAGCGTGCACGCCGAGATGCAGCAGTGGCTCCGACCGGGGCGAAGCGAACGCGAGATCGGGCACGACATCGCCGTGGCGATGACGGCGGCCGGCCATGACCGGGTCGACTTCGTCATCGTCGCTTCGGGTCCCAACGGTGCCTCGCCCCATCATGAGGTCTCCGATCGGGTCGTGCAGCCGGGGGAGTCGGTCGTGGTCGACATCGGCGGCACCATGCCGAGTGGCTACTGCTCGGACTCCACCCGCACCTACCTCACCGGTGGCGGCCCCGTGCCCGCGGAGGTGCAGGCGTACTACCCGGTCCTGCTCGACGCCCAGCAGCAG
>DASQMN010000188.1:0-21128 GCA_035645475.1 Nocardioidaceae bacterium | reverse complement strand
CAGGTCGACGTGGCGCTGGCCGGTCACGACCACGACTACGAACGCTTCGCGCCGTTGTCGGCGATCGGGTCGCGGTCGAGCCAAGGCATCCGGTCCTGGGTCGTCGGTACCGGCGGCAAGGAGCAGCGCCACTTCGGGAGCCCGCACGCCGGCTCCCTAGTTCGCAGCAACGTGCGTGCCGGCGTGCTCTTCATGACCCTTCGGGCGCAGGACTACTCCTGGCGCTTCCGGACGGTGGACGGGGTGCTGCGCGACTCCGGTGCGGCGAGCTGTGTGGCGTGACGGCCGGGTGACAGGTCCGGGTCACAGGTCCCAGAGGGCTCGATAGAAGCGGATGCGCTCCTCTTCACGGTCCACGCCGTACGCGGACAGGTACGCGGCTTCCCATCCCGGCCCGTAGTTCCACTCAGTGCTCCAGGCACCGACCGCGATATCGGCCCAACGGTCCGCAGTGCCTAGAGCTGCCATGTCCACGTGTCCCGACCACTGACCCATGTCGTCGAGGAGGGTGTTGGGTACACACGGGTCGCCGTGGCAGACGACGAGGCGGTCGGTCGGCGGAGCCGGCGGGAAGTCGGCTGGCACCGGCAGGCCCTTCGCACGGGCGCTGGCAAGACGGTCGTCGACGGACCAGGAGAACGGGCAGGCATCGACGGGCAGGGCGTCGTGGAGCCGTCGCAGCGCGTGACCCGCGGCCGGGACGGAGACCTCCGGGTGCATCAGCCAGTGCCGACTGACCGCACTGTCGCCCGGCAGTCCTTCGGTGACGAGCCACGCACCGTCCGCATGTCCACCCGAGGCCACGACTCGTGGCACGGGCGTGTAGTCGATGGCCCACGTCAGACGCAGTGCCTCGGCTGCCAGATCGAGCCCCGAGTTCACCGGCGCCCACTTGACGAACTCGCGGTCTGGACCGACGCCCACCTGGAATGTGAGTCCCCCGAGCTGGTTCTCCCACACCGGCGTCAACGCTCGACCGCCGGCCAAGGTGAGCACTGCTGAGGGAACAGCCACTCCACTGGGCGGCGGACCGGCATGCTGCATCGGCCCCACCTACAGCCGCAGCAGCACGAGGTGCAGGCCCACCAGGCGCTGCCGCTTGGAGTCGAACGCCTCTTGCACGCCCGCATCCTGACATCGATCGAGGCTGCGGCTCAGGCGATACGCCAGAAGGTGCTGCCAGCGACCGAGCAGCACGTTCCACCGGTACGCCTGGCTCCGGCGAGCACCGTGTGCACCTCGGTGGACTGCCTGTCCGCGGCCAGCGTGAGCAGCACGCCGGTCGGCGACAACCACTGAGCGAGCTGGGGCAGCACCTCCCTCAGCGGGTCCAGACCATCGGCGCCACCGTGCAGGGCGATGAGCGCCTCGCCGTCGCGATAGTCACGAGCGACCTCGCCCAGCGCGCCGGTCGGTACGTACGGCAGGTGCGCCACGGCGACGTCGACGCAGCCGAGCCAGCGGGCAGGCAGTGCGTCCAGCCAGTTCCCTCGGTGGACGCTGAGCCCGTTGTCGCGGGCACAGGCAACGGCCGCCGGGTCTAAGTCGGTGGCCAGCAGCGTCGTGCCACCGGGTGCGGCAGCCGCGATCGCGAGCGCGAGAGCACCGGTGCCGCAGCCCACGTCGACCACGACCGCGCTGTCGCGCCCGCGCAGCTCCCGCAGCGTCAGATCGACCAGCGGCGACGCACCCGGCCGAGGAACGAACACCGGCGGGCGCACCTGCACGCGTACCCCGGCGAAGTCGGCCCAGCCCACGACATGCTCCAGCGGTTCGCCGCCGCAGCGACGGGCGACTGCGGCCGGCAGGTCCTGCGGCGCGAAGGCCGCACCGAGCACCGCCGCCTCGTCCTCTGCCCACACGCAGCCTGCAGCGCGCAGCTGCGCGACGACGGGGTCGGTCAACGCTCCTCGCTCACGTCTGCCGTCGCGGAGCCATCCGACCGACCAGGAGCCCGGCCACGACCGCTCCGAGCGTCCCCAGCGTCTGGTCGGCGATCGTGTCCTCGTAGGCGGTCTCGATCTCGGTGCCGTGGCGGATGAACGTGTACCACTCACCGAGCTCCCAGCACAGCGCGAGCACCGACCCGAGGCCCACCACCGCGACGACCAGGGCCCAGCGCGGGGACCACTCGACGCGCGACAGCAGTAGTCCCAACCCGCCGCAGAGAAGTGCCCAGTTGACGAAGTGGTTGGCGTCGTCCCACCAGACCAGCGAGTCGTAGAGGTTAAGCGTGTTGCCGGTGACATCGACGAGGAAGGGCGACATGACGAGCGCGAAGGCGGTCCACGGGACGTCGCCGACGCCCTCTGTGGTCTGTCTCCGGCGAAGGAGCCACAGCGCCGGCACCACCAGCATCAACAGCGGGTAGGCGATGAGCCGGGCACCGAAGCCCTTGCCGGCGAACTGCTCGAGGTTGTCCCCGGCCACCGTCGCGACCAGCAGCTGCCCGACGGTGAGCACGAAGATCACGCCCGTGGCGATCGCTGCCCGTGAGCGGTGCCGCGTGCTGCCGGGTGAGTCCATCGCGACAGTGTGGCCGGTGGACGAGCGCGGCGTGGGACGCTGACGCGATGAGCCGGTACGGAGCGCAGTTCGGACCCGACATCACCTTCCTCGGCGTGCCGCCGTGCGACTTGGACGACCCCGGGTCGTACGCCGGCGCCGACGTCGTGGTGGTGGGCGCCCCCTTCGATGCAGGAACGTCACATCGACCCGGTACCCGCTTCGGGCCGCAGGCGATCCGGATGACCGACTACCTGCCGCACGACGGGTCCCGGCCGAGTCTCGCGCTGCGTACCGACGGCCTCGTCGACCTGCGCGTGCTGGACGCAGGTGACGTAGAGATGCCGCCCGGCGACATCGAGCGGGCGCTCGGGGCACTGGAGGCCGCCGTCGAACGCGTAACCCGTGCGGGTGCGCTTCCGCTGGTTCTCGGCGGGGACCACTCCATCGCGTTCGCCGACGCCAAGGGAGTGGCCAACGTGCTCGGGCACGGACGGGTGTCGATGATCCACTTCGACGCGCACGCCGACACCGGCGACATCGAGTTCGGGTCGCTGTGGGGTCATGGCCAGCCGATGCGGCGACTCATCGAGTCCGGCGCCCTGCGGGGCGATCGGTTCCTCCAGGTGGGGCTACGCGGCTACTGGCCGCCGCCGGAGACGCTGGCGTGGATGGCCGAGCAGTCGATGCGCTCGTACGAGATGACCGAGATCGGCGTGCGGGGACTCGCCGACTGCCTCACCGAGGCATTCGGGATCGCCACCGACGACTGCGACGGCGTCTTCCTCTCGGTCGACATCGACGTCTGCGACCCGGCGCACGCACCGGGCACCGGCACACCGGAACCAGGTGGGCTCAGTGCGCGTGAGCTGCTCGACGCGGTACGGCGCATCTGCCTCGAGCTGCCGGTCGTGGGCGTGGACGTGGTCGAGGTGAGCCCGCCGTACGACTCCGCGGACATCACCGCCGCCCTGGCCAACCGGGTGGTCCTCGAGGCGCTCAGCGCGCTCGCTCGTCGTCGGCGTGACGAGCGCGACGGTACGACGTGGGATCCGAACAGGCCGCTGCTCGACCGCTAGGCGACGGTGACGCTCCCCGAGTCTCAGGTCGGCGCGGGAGCTGCCGATTCCAGGGCATGCGGTTTCCTGCCTGGGCACGCGGCTCCCAGCTGCTCGCCTTGTTCGGGCTGCTGTGTCTGTCTCCGTTCGTCCTGGTGGCCGGTGCCTACAGCCACGATCAGCACGAGTACAACGAACAGCTGCTGGCGCGCGCCCGCGCGTACGGCGAAGACCTCGGCGAGGGTGTCTTCTCGCCGGCGATCAAGGACACCAGGCCGCAGGACGGGCTCAGCGCCGAGGACCGAAGGCGCCTGCGCTCGATCACCTCCATCGACTTCTACCAGCGCCCGCTCGTGGGTGTCCGGGTTCTCAGCCCCAGCGGGATGGTGCTGTTCTCCGATGACGGGCGGATGGCTGTACTCCCGGTCGATCAGGGCAGGGTCTCGGTCGCAGCGGCCGGGACATCGACGTCCACCGTGATCGACATCGACAACCAGTCCAGCGCCATCAACGTGCTCGTGCCGGTCGGGGCCGACGTCAACGGAGCCGCCGTCGCCGTCCTCGAGCTGCAGATGCCCAGAGCCACGGTGGCCGAGTCGGTGCCATCGGTGCCTTCAAGCCGCTACTGGGGCATCCTCGCCGGTTCTGTCTGCTTCTTCGGCCTTCTTCTCGTCCTCGCCTGGTCGAGCCTGCGACGGCTGCGGCAGGAGATAGTCCAGCACCACCACGAGGCACTGCACGACGACCTGACCGGCCTGCCCAACCGCACCTCCTTCCGCCAGCGACTGGAGGACCTGACGTGGAGCCGGGAGCCCATGGCGCTGGTGATCGTCGACATCGACCGCTTCAAGGGCATCAACGACACGCTGGGCCACGAAGCAGGTGACGCGCTGCTCGTCGAGGCCGCGCGCCGTCTGACGTATGCACTACGGACCGACGACGTGGTGGCAAGGCTCGGCGGCGACGAGTTCGGCCTGCTGCTGTCCGGCGTCGCCGACCCGCAGGCTGCCCACGAACTGGTGGGACGAGCGTGTCGCGACCTGACGGCGGAGTGGCAGTGGGGTGACACCACCTGGACGGTCGAGGCCAGCTTCGGGGTAGCCCTGTTCCCCCGCCATGCCCTGGACACCGAGTCGCTGCTCAAGTGCGCCGACCACGCTATGGCGCAGGCCAAGCGGGGCACCGACTCCCTGGTGATCTTCGCCGACGGACGCCTGGTCGTGCCCTCGTACCAGCTCAGCACCCAGGCAGCGATGCGACGAGCGCTGGACAACGCCGAGCTGCGCTTGCACTACCAGCCGCAGATCGACCTGCGGACCGGTCATGTGCGCGGAGTCGAGGCGCTTCTTCGCTGGCAGCACCCGAGCCGTGGGCTTCTCGCCCCGGGAGAGTTCCTGGACGCTGTCGAGCAGACCGGGCTGATCGAGCCGCTCACGCAGTGGGTGGTGGACACCGCCCTGGCCGACTGTGCCCAGTGGATCGCCGGCGGGCAGGACTGGGACGTGGCGGTGAACGTCTCGGCGCGCAACCTGGACTCCCCCGGCTTCGCCGACACGGTGGTCGAGGCCTTGCGCCGCCACCAGCTGTCATCGACACGACTGCGGGTCGAGGTCACCGAGACCGCGCTGGCCATCGACCTCGACGCAGCGACCACCACGCTGGAGCGTCTGTCCGCCCACGGCGTCGGTATCGCACTGGACGACTTCGGAGTCGGATACGCCAGCCTGGCCCACCTGCGCTCCCTGCCCCTCACCGAGCTCAAGATCGACCGCGGCTTCGTGCAGGACGTCGGGCGAAGCCACCAGGACGAGGAGGTTGTCCGCTCTCTCATCGGCCTGGCGCATGGGCTGGGCCTGCGGGTGACAGCCGAAGGAGTGGAGTCGGCCGCCACCGCGGACTGGCTGCGGACCAGCGGGTGCGACGACGCACAGGGCTACTACTTCGCGCGCCCGGCCCCGTGGCGAGAGCTCGTTCAGCAGACGGCGGGCGGATGGGTGCTGCTCGCGCAGGGCGGGGTACCGGCTGATGAGGCCCTGCAGGCTCCCGCCTGACGCCTCGTCAACCAACCGCGGCGGAAACCCGATCAGCAGTGGAGTGGCCGGTACGGTCGGCGCTGTGCCCGCTCCGGACTTCGTGCTGCAGCTGCGGCGCCATGTCGGGCACGCCCCGCTGTGGCTACCCGGTGTGACCGCCGTGGTTCTGCGCGGCAACGAGGTGCTACTCGGCCGGCGTACCGACAACGGCTCGTGGACACCGATCACCGGCATCGTCGACCCCGGCGAACAGCCGGCGGCCGCCGCTGAGCGTGAGGTGCTCGAAGAGACCCGGGTCGTCGCCGTGGCCGAGCGACTGGCTCGGGTGCACGCCGAACCCGAGCTGGTGCACCCCAACGGGGATCGCGCTCTCTACCTCGACCACACCTTCCGCTGCCGCTACGTCTCGGGGGAAGCGGGCGTCGGCGATGACGAGTCGACCGCGGTGGGCTGGTTCCGGCTGGACGCCCTGCCACCGCTGCCGGAGAAGTTCCGCGTACGCATCGCCTGCGCGGTCGACGAGGAGCCGGCCGCTCGGTTCGACCGGTGACGCAGGAGCCGGCCCGACTGGCCGTCGTCGTACTCGTCGACCTCCGCGGGTGGCTGCTGCTGCAGGAACGCGACGAGCATGCGCCGGTGGCCCCCGACAAGTGGGGACTCGTCGGCGGACACGTCGACCCGGGCGAGGACTTCGAGTCGGCCGTCTACCGCGAGCTCGCCGAGGAGACCGGTCTGGCCTGGCACTCCGGGCTGGAGCCGTGGTTCGACGGTGTGCCTCCGGTGGCCAGCCCAGCCGAACGCGGTCACCACCGGGTCTGGGTCGGGGCAGCCGACCTCACCGACGCCGACATCGTCGTCGGCGAGGGCAGGCAGATCGTCTTCGTCGACCCGGCCCGCCTTGACGAGCTCGACCTCAGTCAGGCTGCGGCATACCTGCTGCCCCGGCTGCTGGAGTCTCCGCTGTACGCACGCCTTCGCTGACAGCTGAATGGCTCAGTGGTGGTGCGCGTGGACGACCGCGTGCCCCTTGCCCCGGGCGATCAGCGCCCGGTTGACCGGCACGGTGACGACGAAGGCGACGGCCAGCGCGAAGGCCAGCGCACCCCAGAAGAGCGGGTCGGCGAGTCCGGCGTCCATCGCACCCGGTACGGCGAGCAGGATCGCGTTGTCCACCAGCTCCATTACCGCGATCGACAGGGTGTCTGCGGCCAGCGCCACACCGACGGCTGCGCGCAGCGACAGTCCGGAGCGCAGAACCGGGGCGATGGTGAGCAGGTAGCCGAAGAAGAACGCCAGCCCCACCGCCAAGGCGATGCTCGGACCGTCGGACCAGCCCCACCAGGTGGCGAGCACCAGGCCCAGCACCTCACCGATCGCACAGCCGGTCAGGCAGTGCAGCGTCGCCGACACGGCCGTGCGGGTGAGCTCGCGGCCGTTGAGCGACAGAGTGTCAGTCGTCATGGACCTCTTCCTCTCGTATGAGTCGGATGCCAGACAGACAGTACCCCCTGGGGGTATCTAAGAGCAAGGGAGTGTTCGGTGGAGCAGGAGCGTGCCGACTCCGCCCACCCGCCGGGTCAGCTCGGTGGCCGCTGCGCTCACCATGCGGGCGAGCGCCTCCCGACCGTGCTCATCGACCTCGTCCGCCACGAAGGTCACGGCGACCCCGGCCACCGGCCGACCGGTGTGGTCGTGAGCGGCTGCGGCGACCGATGCGAACCCGGGGGTGACCTCGCCGTCCTCACTGGCGTAACCCTGGCGTCGCACGTCACCGAGCAGGCGGCGCAGCGCGGTGAGCGACGCCGGTCCGACTCCGTGCCGGTCGACGAACGCAGCGGTGTCAGGGAACAGGGCGCGCACCTGCGCAGTCGGCAGGCCGGCCAGCATGGCCCGGCCGCTCGCGGTGAGCTGAGCCGGCAGCCGTACGCCCACGTCGGTCACCAGCGGTGGCCGACCGGGGGCACGGTCCTCCACGACGTAGAGGACCTCGCGCCCGTGCAGTACCGCCAGGTGCGCCGAGTGCCCTGCGGCGTCGACCAGTCGCGCCAGGACGGGCCGGGCCAGTCGAGCCAGCGGCTCCTGCGAGACGTACGCCGTGCCGATCTCGAAGGCGCTGACGCCGAGACCGTACCGCCGCTCCTCGGGCAGATGCACCACGAAACCCTGACCGGTGAGAACCGTCAGCAACGCGTACGTCGTCGAGCGCGGCAGGCCCAGGTCACGAGCGACTGCCGCGGCCGACACCGGGCTTGCCTGACTGGCGAGGTGACGCAGAACCGCGAGCACCTGTTCGGCCGCCGGCACCCGACTCCGACCGCGCCCATGCCCGTAGGTGTCTGGCATACCAGACACTCTCGCACGCGACGGGCTACCGATTCGCGGGCGGAAGCGCTGCCATGGAGGCATGACACTCGAGCGAACCCGCACCGTGGCGGTGGGAGTCGATGCGCTGAGCCCTGGCGACGTCGTGGCGGTCGCCAGGCACGGTGCCGCCGTGGAGCTCACCGACACGGCGGCGGACGCGATACGCACCAGCCGGTGGGTCGTCGAGGCGCTCGCCGGCGACGATCGGCCGCACTACGGCGTCTCCACCGGCTTCGGCGCACTGGCGACCCGGCACATCCCCGTCGCGGCGCGAGCCAAGCTGCAGCGCAGCCTGATCCGCTCCCATGCCGCCGGCTCCGGACCCGAGGTCGAGCGTGACGTCGTTCGCGCTCTCATGCTGCTGCGTCTGTCCACGCTCGCCACCGGGCGTACCGGAGTACGGGTCGAGACGGCGCAGGCGTACGCGAACCTGCTCTCGGCCGGCATCACTCCCGTCGTCCACGAGCACGGCTCGCTCGGCTGCTCGGGTGATCTCGCGCCGCTGGCGCATGTCGCGCTGGCTCTGCTCGGCGAGGGCGACGTGCACGACGCCGACGGGCATCGCCGTCCGGCGGCCGAGGCCCTGGCCCGGGTGGGGCTGACGCCGGTACAGCTGGCGGAGAAGGAAGGGCTCGCGCTGATCAACGGCACGGACGGCATGCTCGGCATGCTGGTGCTGTCGGCGTACGACCTGCGGATGCTCCTGCGTACCGCAGACATCGCCGCGGCGATGAGCGTCGAAGCGCTGCTCGGCACTGACGCCGCCTTCGCCGCCGACCTGCAGGTGCTCCGACCGCACCCCGGACAGACCGACGCGGCCGCCAACCTGCGCGCACTGCTCACCGACAGCGAAGTCATGGCGAGCCATCGCAGCCCCGCCTGCACCCGCGTCCAGGACGCGTACTCGCTGCGCTGCTCACCGCAGGTGCACGGCGCCGCCCGCGACACCCTGGCGCACGCGGACACCGTCGCTGCTCGTGAGCTCGCCAGCGCCATCGACAATCCGGTCGTCACTGCGGACGGGCGGGTGGAGTCCAACGGCAACTTCCACGGTGCGCCACTCGGCTACGTGCTCGACTTCCTCGCCATAGCGGTCGCCGACGTCGCCAGCATGAGTGAGCGGCGCACCGACCGCATGCTCGACGCGAACCGCAGCACCGCTCTGCCACCGTTCCTGGCCGACGACCCCGGGGTCGACTCCGGACTCATGATCGCGCAGTACACCGCCGCCGGGATCGTGAGCGAGCTCAAGCGACTGGCCGTGCCGGCCAGCGTCGACTCCATCCCGTCCAGCGCGATGCAGGAGGACCACGTCTCCATGGGCTGGGCGGCCGCGCGGAAGCTGCGCCGTGCCGTCCAGGGGCTGACTCAGGTGCTCGCCATCGAGGTGCTCACCGCAGCCCGGGCGCTGGACCTGCACGCGCCGCTGGAGCCGTCCCCGGCTACAGGTGCCGTCCGCGATGCCGTACGAGCCGCCGGCGTGCCCGAGCCGGGCCCCGACCGGCCACTGTCACCACAGATCACGGCAGTGGTCGACGCGGTCAGCACGGGCGCGGTGCTCGCCGCTGCCGAGACGATCACCGGGCCGCTGGCCTGAGGCCTGAACCGAGCAGAGGAGACGTCATGCACGGAGCACGACCGGTGCGCGCCCCCCGAGGCAGCACACTGACCGCCCGCAGCTGGCAGACCGAGGCACCGCTACGGATGCTGATGAACAACCTGGACCCCGAGGTCGCAGAGCGTCCGGACGACCTCGTCGTGTACGGCGGCACCGGCCGGGCCGCGCGAGACTGGCCCAGCTTCGACGCGATGGTGCGCACTCTCACCACGCTCGCCGACGACGAGACGATGCTCGTGCAGTCCGGTCGGCCCGTGGGCGTGCTGCGCACGCACGAGGAGGCACCTCGCGTCCTGCTCGCGAACTCCAACCTGGTCAGCGACTGGGACAGCTGGCCGGAGTTCCGTCGCCTCGAGCGGCTCGGGCTGACGATGTACGGGCAGATGACCGCCGGCTCCTGGATCTACATCGGCACCCAGGGCATCCTGCAGGGCACCTACGAGACCTTCGCCGCGGTGGCGGCGAAGCGGTACGGCGGCACGCTGGCCGGCACGGTCACCCTGACCGCCGGATGCGGCGGCATGGGCGGTGCGCAGCCCCTCGCCGTCACGCTGAACGGTGGCGTGTGCCTGGTCGTCGACGTGGACCGGGACCGGCTGGACCGCCGGGTGACCCACGGCTATCTCGACGAGGTGGCCGACGACCTGGACGAGGCCGTTCGCCGCTGTCTGGGCGCCCGCAGCGGACGCAGAGCGCTCAGCGTCGGAGTGGTCGGCAACGCCGCGACCGTGTTCCCCGAGCTGTTGCGCCGCAACATCGGGATCGACGTCGTCACCGACCAGACCTCCGCGCACGACCCGCTGTCGTACCTGCCCGAGGGCGTCGACGTCGCCGACTGGCGCGACTACGCCGAGGCCAAGCCGGAGGAGTTCACCGACCGGGCACGCGAGTCGATGGCACGCCACGTCGAGGCGATGGTCGGCTTCCTGGACGCCGGGGCCGAGGTGTTCGACTACGGCAACTCGATCCGCGACGAGGCCCGGCAGGGCGGCTACCCGCGGGCGTTCGACTTCCCAGGCTTCGTTCCTGCCTACATCCGACCGCTGTTCTGCGAGGGCAAGGGACCGTTCCGCTGGGCGGCGCTGTCCGGCGACCCGGCCGACATCGCGGCCACGGACCGCGCCGTCCTCGACCTGTTCCCCGACGACGACCACCTGCACCGCTGGATTCGCGCCGCCGGCGACCGGGTGGCCTTCCAGGGACTCCCAGCGCGGATCTGCTGGCTGGGGTACGGCGAGCGCGCCCGAGCAGGGCTGCGGTTCAACGACATGGTCGCCGCCGGCGAGCTGTCGGCCCCGCTCGCGATCGGCCGCGACCACCTCGACTGCGGATCGGTCGCCTCGCCGTACCGCGAGACCGAGGCGATGGCCGACGGCTCCGACGCGATCGCCGACTGGCCGCTGCTCAACGCCCTGGTCAACACCGCGTCCGGCGCGACCTGGGTGTCGATCCACTCCGGCGGAGGAGTGGGCGTCGGCCGGTCGCTGCACTCCGGGCAGGTGAGCGTCGCCGACGGCACCGCGACGGCGGCCCGACGGCTCGAGCGGGTGCTCACCAACGACCCCGGCATGGGCGTGCTCCGCCACGTCGACGCGGGCTATCCCCGCGCCGACGAGGTGGCCGCCGCGCGGGGCGTGCGCGTGCCGATGCGGGAGCAGGCGTGACCCTGGAGGCGATGCTGGCCGACCTCGCCCCGGTCGGGCTGGACCCGCTCTCGGGTGGCTATCGCCGCTTCGCCTGGACGCATGCCGACGCCACGCTGCGGGAGTGGTTCACCGCCGAGGCGCAGCGCCGGTCACTCGACGTGGTGAGCGACCGGGCCGGCAACCTGTGGGCCTGGTCCGGCGACCCCGACGTCACGCCGGGTGTGGTGCTGGGGAGCCATCTGGACTCGGTGCCCGACGGCGGTGCGTACGACGGGCCGCTCGGCGTGGTGAGCGCCTTCGCGGCGCTGGACCTGCTGCGGGAGCGAGCGGAGCAGCCGAGGCGCCCGATCGGCATCGCCTGCTTCGCCGACGAGGAGGGTGCCCGCTTCGGCGTTGCCTGCACCGGGTCGAGACTGCTCACCGGGATGCTCGACCCGGACACCGCCCGACGGCTGACCGACGTCGACGGCGACACGATGGCGGAGGCCGCGGGAGCCGCCGGGGTGGATGTGGGGCAGCTGGGCCGAGACGACGAGGCGCTGCGCCGGATCGGCACCTTCGTCGAGCTGCACATCGAGCAGGGTCGCGGCCTGGTGGAGCTGGACGCTCCGGTGGGGGTCGCCAGCGCGATCTGGCCGCACGGGCGCTGGCGCCTCGACCTGGCCGGACGGGCTGACCACGCAGGCACCACCCGGCTCGTCGACCGGAACGACCCGATGCTGCGGCTGGCGTCGGCCGTAACCACCGCTCGCAGTGCGGCAGCGGCGCACGACGCGCTCGCCACCATCGGCAAGGTGCAGGTGCACCCCGGGGCGGTCAACGCGATCGCGTCGTCCGTCACAGCGTGGCTGGACGTCCGAGGCGCCCGCGCCGACGACGTGCGCGTGGTCGTGGCCGACGTCGCCGCGGCGTGCCAGACCGACGCGGTCGAGGAGTCGTGGACCGACGCCACGCCCTTCGACCCGGCACTGCGGAACCGCCTGGCTGGGCTGCTGGGATCCTCCGGAACCCCGGCGCCCGTCCTCGCGACCGGAGCCGGGCATGACGCCGGCGTCCTGGCTGCGGACGGGATTCGGACGGCCATGCTCTTCGTTCGCAACCCCACCGGCGTCTCGCACTCTCCCGACGAGCACGCCGACCCGGCCGACTGCTCCGCCGGGGTGGACGCGCTGGCAGCTGTCGTGTCGGCACTGTCATGACGTACTGGTGCGAGCACGCCTGGCTCGGGTCGGACACCGCCGCCGGCGTACGGGTCGAGGTACGCGACGGGCGGATCAGATCGGTCGAGGCAGGTGTCGATCCTGCGCCTGACGACGAGCGGCTGGCCGGGGTGGTGCTGCCAGGTCTTGCCGATGCCCACGCGCACGCCTTCCACCGTGCTCTGCGCGGACGCACCCACGCCCAGGGCGGCGACTTCTGGTCCTGGCGGCAGCAGATGTACGCCTTGGCGGCCACGCTCGACCCGGACACCTGCCTCGCGCTGGCTCGGGCGACGTACGCGGAGCTTGCGCTCAGCGGCGTCACCTGTGTCGCTGAGTTCTCCTACCTGCACCATGCACCGGGCGGGCGACGCTATGACGAGCCCAACGTGATGGGGCACGCGCTGGAGCAGGCTGCCCGGGAGGCGGGCATCAGGCTGACCCTGCTCGACACCTGCTACCTCGCCGGGGGCCTGGCCCCGCACGGCTACCTGCCGGCCGATGCGGTGCAGCAGCGGTTCTCCGACGGCAGCGCGTCGGCTTGGGCGGAGCGGGTCAGCGAGCTCGAGGACACCGACTCGGTGCACCACGGTGCGGCCATCCACTCAGTACGGGCGGTGCCCGCCGACCAGCTCGGTGAGGTGGTCGCCGTCGCGAAGGGACGCCCGCTGCACGTCCACCTGTCCGAGCAGCCGGCGGAGAACGCGGCATGCCTGGCGTTCCACGGTTGCACCCCCACGATGCTGCTGGCCGAGCACGGGGTGCTGGGCCCGAACACGACAGCGGTGCACGCCAGCCATGTCGACGCCGACGACATCGCCCTGCTCGGTCGGACCGCGACCGCGATCTGCGCGTGCCCCAGCACCGAGGCCGACCTCGCGGACGGCATCGGCCCGTTCCGCAGGCTGACGCGCGCCGGGTCGCCGCTGTGCCTGGGCAGCGACCAGCAGGTTCACTCGGACCTGATGGCCGAGGCGCGCGCGGTCGAGTCGTACGAGCGCCTCTCCAGCGGCGAGCGCGGCCGCTTCACTCCCGCCGAGCTGACGGCAGCGCTGACCCGGCACGACCTGCTCGGCTGGCCGGACGCGGGTGCCATCGCGGTCGGGATGCGAGCGGACCTGGTGGCCGTGCGTCGCGACACCCCCCGCACCGCCGGCTGCCACCCGGACCAGATCGTGACGGCAGCCGGCGCCGGCGACGTGCACACCCTGGTCGTCGACGGCCGTGTCGTCGTACGCGAGGGTCGCCACGTGCTGGGCGACGTGGGAGAGCTGCTGACGGCGGCGATCGAGCCGCTGTGGGCACAGGCGTGAGCACGCTCGTCACCGGCATCGCGGAGCTGGTCACCGCAGACCCGGCGCACGACTCCGGCCCGCTGGGCCTGCTGGCGGACGCCGCCGTGGTGGTCGGCGCCGGGGTGGTCGAGTGGGTGGGACGCGCTGCGACAGCACCACCAGCCGACCGGCGGGTCGACGTGGAGGGCGGCACGGTGCTGCCGGGCTTCGTCGACTCCCATGCCCACCTGGTCTTCGCGGGCGACCGCTCCACCGAGTTCGAGGCCCGGATGGCCGGCACCGCCTACGACGGCGGCGGCATCGCGTCGACGGTGCACGCGACCCGGGCGGCCTCCGATGACGTCCTGCGCGAGCGACTGGCTGCCCGGCTGGCCGAGATGCGGGCGCAAGGCACCACGACCGTGGAGGTGAAGAGCGGCTACGGGCTCACGGTCCGAGACGAGCTGCGCGCGCTGCGGCTTGCCGGCGAGGTGACGGCAGAGACGACCTTCCTGGGTGCCCATGTGGTGCCGCCGGAGTACACCGGCCACCGCGACGACTACGTCGACCTGGTGACCGGGGAGATGCTCACCGCGTGCGCGCCGTACGCACGATGGGTCGACGTCTTCTGTGAGCCTGCGTCACAACACGCCTTCGACGGCGACAGCGCACGGACGGTACTCGAGGCGGGACGACGGGCCGGAATGGGGCTGCGGGTGCACGCCAACCAGCTGTCGGCCGGTCCGGGCGTCGCGCTCGCCGTCGAGCTCGGCGCAGCCAGCGTGGACCACTGCACCTACCTGACCGGTTCCGACGTGGACGCCCTCGCAGCGGGCGACACTGTCGCCACTCTGCTGCCCGGTGTGGAGTTCTCGACCGGACACCCCTACCCGGACGCCCGGCGACTGCTCGACGCGGGCGTGCGCATCGCTCTGGCCACCGACTGCAATCCCGGCACCAGCTACACCTCCTCGATGCCCTTCTGCATCGCGCTCGCCGTGCGGGAGATGGGGATGACCCCGGCGGAGGCGGTGCTCGCCGCGACACGCGGCGGAGCCCTTGCGCTGCAGCGCGACGACATCGGGCAGGTGCGGGTGGGCGGCCGCGCCGACCTGACGGTGCTCGATGCTCCGTCCTACGTGCATCTGGCCTACCGCCCCGGCGTCCCGCTGGCCCGGGCACTGCCCCTCGGGTAGCGGAGGTGTCAGGTACGGCCGTGTCGCCAGCCGCGCACGTAGGCAGGCGGTTCAGCGTCGAAGCGCAGGTCGGCCGAGGCCAGCGGCTCCCCCCAGGAGTGCTCGACCGGGACCACGCCGGCCCACACCGGGGCATCGAGGTCCTCGTCCGGGTCCTGCGGGTCGCCGCTGCTGACCTTCACCGAGCACTCAGCCAGCGGCATCGCGACCACCGTGGTGGCCGCCAGCTCCTTGCGCGTGGGTGGCCGCAGCTGTGCCCAGCGCCCCGGCATCAGGTGCTCGGTGAGCCGCCGCATCGCCGCCTGCTTGTCCGCCTCGTCGACCACAGCACTCGAGCCGAGCACCATCACGCTGCGGTAGTTCATGCTCGACTCGAAGGCCGACCGCGCCAGCACCAGCCCGTCGACCAGCGTCACCGTGACGCAGGCGGGTACCCCCGCCGCGAGCAGCCGGAACAGCCGCGAGCCGGTCGACCCGTGCAGCAGCAACCGCTCGCCGTCCCGTGCGCACGCGACCGGCAGTGCGTACGGCTGGCCATCGTCCACCACCGCGACCGTGGCGACCAGGGCGTCGTCCAGCACCGCGTGCAACGTGGCTCGATCCTGAGCCGCCAGCTCGGGCAGGCGGCGGACGCGGGTGCGGGCGGTGGAACCTGGGGCAGAGGACTCAGTCGAGGCGGTCATGAGCGTCAGTGTGGCCCGGCGACGGGGCGTCCCGTGCGGCCTGCAGCGTGACCAGCCGGGACACCACCATCGCGATGTACCCCACACCGGCGACCTGCTCCATCATCACCAGCGCCCGGGCGAAGGGGAGCACCGGCACCACGTCGCTCAACCCGGTGCTGCTCAACGTGGTGAAGCTGAGGAACAGCAGCTCCATCCAGGTTCGCTGCGCCTCGGGCTGCAACGCGGCGGTGAAGCTGCCCGGGAAGACGGCCTGGCACCAGGTGAAGAGGTGGGCGAACGCCCACGCGACCAAGGTGAACGTGGCTCCCACGGCGTACAGCTCGTCGCGCGTGATGGATCGGTCGCGGAGCATGTACGTGAGCAGGGCCCCCGCGGTGTAGAAGTACAGCGCAGCGAGCAGCAGCTCAGTCAGCTCCGGGATCATCGTCTCGCCGGTGATGGCCTGGACGACCAGGAGCAGTGCCGCGGGCACGGCCAGCACGATGCTCACCCACAGCCAGGCGGGCGAGTTGTTGACGGCGCGTACGGCGAGCGTCAGCACCAGGATCGCGAGGGCACTGAAGGCGGCACGCCCGGCGTGGGTCTCCTCCAGGAACGGGAACGCGAGGACGCTGAGCAGCTGCACCAGCAGCAGCACCGCGGAGGGCTCGCGCTTGACCCAGCGCAGGACGTTGCGCATGACGCTGTCTGCCAGGCCGGAACTACCGAGCGGTGCCCGTGTTCTCCCGGCCGTCGACTCCGTCACCTTCGGCGATGATGCGCTCCTTGCGCACCTGCTCGCTGATCACCTGCTCCTCGACCACGTCCTCGGTGGTCAGGCGTACTCGCTCGGTGGCGCGCACCTCGGTGTGCACGACCGGCACCTCCTCGTGGACGATCACCTCGACGGCTCCCCCGGCGGCCGCGGCGTCGTAGGCGGCCGCCTCGTCGTCGCTGACCGGCAGGGACCCCGGGGTGCCGCCCTCGACGGTCTCGAGCACCACCTTCTCCTTGCGCACTGGGACGGTGATCGTCACGTCCTCGGTCACCACGTACTTGCGCAGACGGGCCTTGCCGGTGACGACCCGCTCGGTGCCGACGACCTCGAGCCGTTCCTCCGAGCGCGTCATGGCGCCTTCGCCGGCGGTGCTGACCGTGCCGACCGTGTCGGCCGTCTGCGCCGGCTCACCCGGTGAGGTGTCGGTCAGGGTGTAGTTGAGGCCGTAATACTCGTAGAGCACGGCCTCGTCCTCCGGCGACAGATGGCCCGACTCGGAGACCTTGGGTGCGTTGGAGATCCGATCCTTGCTGTGCTGGACCACGAGTCCTGAGCTGCTCAGCTCAGCGTCGTCGACCGGCACGAAGCTCTCGGTGGTTCCGAACAGCCCGGTGTCGATCGTCGCCCAGGCCGGCTCACCGGTCTTGTCGTCGAGATAGATCTGGCCGACCTTGCCGACCTTGTTCCCGTCGGTGTCGTAGGCGGTGCTGCCCATGACCTGGTCGACCTGCTGGCTGCTGATCACGCGGCTCTCCCTCGGCTCCACTCACGCCCCCTGGCGCGGCTCTGTCGTTGTACCCCTGCCGCGCGGCACCTAAGCACGCGGACGGTCACGGTCGAAGCACATCGCGTCATCGACGTCCGTGCCGCAGGCCGGTCACCTTGGCGAGCGAGTCGACCAGGGTGACGTTGCGCGCGAACGTCATCAGCGGTGTCGGCAGCGCGAATCGCTGCACGGTGATCGACTTGGCGCGGGTGAACTCCTTGAGTCCGTCCTCGCCATGGATCCGACCGAAGCCGGAGTCACCGACGCCGCCGAACGGCAAGGCGGGCACCGCCGCGAACGTGATGACGGAGTTGACGCTGGTCATGCCGGAGCGCATCCGCCTCGCCAGGTCCATGCCCCGCTCCTTCGAGCCGGTGAAGACGGCGCCCGCGAGGCCGTACCTCGTGGCGTTCGTGCGGCTCAGTGCCTCCTCCGCGTCGCGCACCCGAGTGACCGTCAGCGTCGGACCGAAGGTCTCCTCGCGGACCGCAGCGCTGCTCTCCGGCACGTCGGTGAGCACGGTCGGCTCCACGTAGGGGCCATCGAGCACGGCTCCGGTCAGGGCGTGTCCACCGGAGTTCAGGGCGTCGTCGATGTGGCGCCGAATGACATCGACCTGGCCAGGCATGGTGATGGGCCCGTACGAGGCTTCGACGTCAGAGCCGGGTCGCACCCGTTGCAGCTGGCGGGTGAGCTCGGTGAGGAAGTCGTCGTAGACCCGCTCGGTCGCATAGACACGCTCGATGCCGATGCAGGTCTGCCCCGCGTTGCTCATGCCCGCCCAGATGGCCGCGTCAGCAGCCGCCGCGAGGTCCGCGTCGTCGTCGACGATCATCGCGTCCTTGCCGCCGCACTCCATCAGCACCGGCACCAGGTTCTCGGCGCAGGCCGCCATCACCTTCTTGCCCGTGGCCGTGGATCCGGTGAAGGCGATCTTGTCCACCCCCGAGCGGCACAGGGCAGCGCCGGTCTCGCCGAGCCCGGTGACCACCTGCAGCACGTCCGGCCGCTGGGGGACGGCCATCTGCCACGCGTACTCCAGCCACTTGCCGACTCCGGTGGTGAGCTCGCTCGGCTTGAACACCACCGCGTTGCCCGCGGCCAGCGCGTACGCCAGGGAGCCCATCGGGGTGAAGACGGGATAGTTCCAGGGACCGATGACGCCGACGACACCGAGCGGCTGGTACTCCACCCACGCGTTCTGGTTGGCGGCCAGGAACCCCGTCGGTACCCGCTTCGCACCAAGCATCGAACCCGCGTTCCTGGCAGCCCACTCGATGTGGTCGACCGCGAGGATGGCCTCGAGCGCGGCGTCCTGATGCGGCTTGCCGTTCTCCTGGTGCACCAGGTCGGCCAGCTCGTGGATCCGCCTGGCGATGACGCCCTTCCACGCCCGCAGGCTGTTGCGCCGGCCCTCGAAGCCCTGGTCGCGCCACCAGGCCGCCGCCTCGTGCGCCCTAGTGACGGTGGCCGTGACCTCCGCTGGTCCCTGACGGGGATATCTCGCCAGGGGCTGGCCGTTGGCCGGGTTCAGCGACTCGAACGTGTCCACCTCCCCGAGCGAGGCATCCTCGATCGGGAGCGGCGTGTCCGGGGCGAGTGTCATGACATCGACACTACGGCGGGCGTCGTGCGCTGGTCATCGTGGAAGAGTGCTGGCACAGGCCTGAGGAGGTGCAGTGGCTGAGGCGGAGGGCTACGACCACGTCGTGGTGGGCGCGGGTTCGGCCGGGTGCGTCCTGGCCGCCCGGCTGACCGAGGACCCCGACGTCCGCGTGCTGCTGCTCGAGGCGGGCGGCGACGACAGGGTCGACGAGATCAGCATCCCGGCGGCCTTCTCCAAACAGTTCCGCACCCGCATGGACTGGGGTTACTCCACCGACGAGCAGAAGCACGCCGCCGGGCGGCGTCTGTACTGGCCGAGGGGCAAGTCACTGGGCGGCAGCAGCTCCATGAACGCCATGATCTACATCCGTGGCTCGCGCGCCGACTACGACGAGTGGGCCGACCTCACCGGCGAGCGCGCCTGGTCGTACGCCGAGGTGTTGCCGCTGTTCAAGCGGTCGGAGGACAACGAGCGTGGACCGTCGGAGTACCACAGTGCCGGCGGTCCGCTGCGGGTGGAGGAACAGCGCTCGCCGCACCCGTGGACCGCTGACTTTCTGAGCGACGCCGCCGCCGCCGGGTACTCACCCAACCCCGACTTCAACGGGGCATCGCAGGAGGGGTCCGGGCTGTACCAGGTCACCCAGCGGCGCGGCCGGCGCTGGTCGGCAGCCTCGGCCTTCCTGCGCCCGGCACTCGGCCGGCCCAACCTGACGGTGCGCACGAACGCGCTCAGCACCCGGGTGCTGGTCGAAGGGCGCCGCGCCGTCGGGGTGGAGTACCGCTCCGCCGGCTCGGTACGCCGAGCCAGGGTCGAAGGTGAGGTGCTCCTCAGCGGCGGGGCCATCAACAGCCCCCAGCTGCTGATGCTGTCCGGTATCGGGCCGGCTCCGCACCTGCGTGACGTCGGGGTGGATGTCGTCCACGACCTTCCCGGCGTGGGGCACGGTCTGCAGGACCACCCGGTCATGCCGGTGATCTGCACCGCGAGGGGCAGCTCGCTCAGAGACGCGGAGTCACTCGCCCAGGTCGTCACCTACTACACCCGCCGGCGGGGCATGCTCACGTCCAACATCGGCGAGGGCGGCGTCTTCCTCCGCTCGCGTCCCCACCTGCCTGAGGTCGACCTGCAGTTCCACTTCGCGCCGGTGAAGTTCTGGGCGCAGTCGCTGTACGACCCCGACGATGACGCGTGGACGATCGGCGTCACCTTGGTGCGGGTCGCCTCGACCGGGTCGGTGCGCCTGAGGTCGGCTGACCCCACCTGGGCTCCGGCGATCGACGGCGGCTATCTCTCGGACGAGGAGGATCTGGACGCACTGGTGGCCGGCACCAGGATCGCTCGCGAGGTGGCACGAGGGCGAGCACTCGCAAGCAGCGCGACCGGTGAGTGGCTACCCGGTCCGGAGGCGCGCACCGACGACGACCTCCGCGAAGCGGCCCGCGACAGCATCGAGTCGCTCTACCACCCCGCGTCGAGCTGCCGCATGGGCACCGATGACCTCGCGGTCGTCGACTCACAGCTTCGTGTGCACGGCCTCGACGGTCTGCGGGTGGTGGACGCGTCGGTGATGCCGACTCTCGTCCGCGGCAACACCAACGCCCCCACGATCATGATCGCCGAGCGAGCCGCCGACCTGGTTCGCGCGGGCGCGCATGCACGCCTGCCACTGGCTCGGGCCGGTTAGCTCAGCAGGACCACTCCGGCGGGTCGTCGCCGACGAGGTCGCACACCCGGCTGACGTCGTCGGCCACCCGCTCCTCGAACTCAGCGCGCACCTCGTCGCTGACCGCGGGGGCTGAGTCCCCGACATGGATGCGTGAGTCGAGAGCGTCGCTGTCCCAGTCGGGGTCAGCTCCGACATGGCCGAGCACGGCTCTCATCTGTCCGCGCCGATCCGTGAGCAGACGCTCCTGCACTACGACGAGCAACGCGGTGGCGGGGAAGTGCTCGAGGAAGGGCTCGAGTCGGTCGGCGTAGCGGCTGCGGGTGACGTACTGGCTGTCCGGGTCCAGCAGCGCCTGGGCTACCGGCAGCCGCTCGGCGCCCTCACGGCGGTGGTGGGCGAACTGCGACAAGGCCCGTTCCAGCGGGTCGCGCACGAGGCATAGCAATCTGACGTCCGGCACGACGGACGCCATCCGGGCCGCCACCTCGAAGTGGTCGGGCGAGGTGTAGCCGGGTGAGCTCTCCCCGCGTACGGCCATGGAGGAGTCGAAGTGCCTGGCGTACCAGGCGGGGCCTCGGTGCCAGTGGCCGACGTGCCAGGACTCTGACTGGGACCCGGCGGAGCCGGTCCCACGCTCCGGTCCAAAGAAGAAGTTGAGCTCCTTCGGCTCGCTCATCTGCACCTGCGGGTGCGCGGCCAGGTAGCGGTGCAGTGCGCTGGTACCGCACTTCATGGCACCGATGACGACAAG
>DASQMN010000187.1:0-8926 GCA_035645475.1 Nocardioidaceae bacterium | reverse complement strand
CGGAGGGCAACCTGCTGGCGCCAGGACCCGCCTCCTGTCGCCACATCACCTTGTCGTTCCCGGTCATCGACAACGACGAGCTGGCGAAGCTGGTGCACGCCAACCGGGACGGTGACCTGCCCGGCCTGGCCTCGTGCACGGTCAAGGGCTTGTACGAGGTGGCCGGCGGCGGAGCGGCGCTGTCGGCGCGACTGGATGAGATCTGCGCCGACGTGTCGGCCGGCATCGCCGGCGGCGCTCGCGTCGTCGTCCTCTCCGACCGGCACGCGACACCGGATCTCGCGCCCATCCCGTCGCTGCTGCTGACAGCGGCCGTGCACCACCACCTGGTGCGCGAGAAGACCCGCACCCAGGTCGGCCTCATCTTGGAGGCCGGCGACGTCCGCGAGGTGCACCACGTCGCGCTGCTCGTCGGCTACGGCGCCGCCGCGGTCAACCCCTACCTCGCGATGGAGTCCGCGGAGGACCTCGCGCTGCGTGGCGTGCTGCTGCGCGACATCGAGCCCGAGAAAGCCGTGCGCAACTTGGTGTACGCGCTCGGCAAGGGCGTGCTCAAGGTGATGAGCAAGATGGGCATCTCCACGGTCGCCTCCTACACCGGGGCGCAGGTCTTCGAGGCGCTGGGGCTGTCCCAGGAGCTGGTCGACCGCTACTTCACCGGCACCTCGTCCAAGCTCGGCGGGGTCGGTATCGACGTCATCGCCCGCGAGGTCGCCTCCCGGCACGCGCGGGCGTACCCGACCAACGGCATCCCGGCCGGGCACCGCCAGCTCGACGGCGGCGGTGAGTACCAGTGGCGCCGCGACGGGCAGCCCCATCTGTTCGACCCGGAGACGGTGTTTCGCCTGCAGCACGCCACCCGCACCGGCCGCTACGACATCTTCAAAAAGTACACCGCGGCCGTCGACGACACCGCCGACCGGCTGATGACGCTGCGCGGACTGTTCCGCTTCCGCGATCTGCGTGCGCCGGTCGACATCGACGAGGTCGAGCCGGTGTCGTCCATCGTGCGACGGTTCTCGACCGGTGCCATGTCGTACGGCTCGATCAGCGCCGAGGCGCACGAGACGCTCGCCATCGCCATGAACCGCCTCGGCGGCAAGTCCAACACCGGCGAGGGCGGGGAGGACTCCGAGCGGCTGCACGACCCGCAGCTTCGCAGCGCGATCAAGCAGGTCGCATCGGGGCGGTTCGGGGTGACATCGGAGTACCTCACCGCAGCCGACGACATCCAGATCAAGATGGCGCAGGGCGCCAAGCCGGGCGAGGGCGGTCAGCTGCCCGGGCACAAGGTGTACCCCTGGATCGCTCGCACCCGGCACTCCACTCCCGGCGTCGGGCTCATCTCCCCACCGCCGCACCATGACATCTACTCCATCGAGGACCTCAAGCAGCTCATCCACGACCTGAAGAACGCCAACCCTGCGGCCCGGGTGCACGTCAAGCTGGTATCCGAGGTCGGCGTCGGCACGGTCGCCGCGGGGGTGTCGAAGGCGCACGCCGACGTGGTGCTCATCTCCGGACACGACGGCGGCACCGGTGCCTCACCCCTGACGTCGCTCAAGCACGCCGGCGGACCGTGGGAGCTCGGCCTGGCCGAGACCCAGCAGACGCTGATGCTCAACGGCCTGCGCGACCGGATCGTGGTGCAGACCGACGGCCAGATGAAGACCGGTCGCGACGTCGTCGTGGCGGCCCTGCTCGGCGCGGAGGAGTTCGGCTTCGCCACCGCTCCGCTGGTGGTGGCCGGCTGCATCATGATGCGGGTCTGTCACCTCGACACCTGCCCGGTCGGGGTCGCAACGCAGAACCCTGAGCTGCGAGCGAAGTTCTCCGGTGCACCGGAGTTCGTCGTCAACTTCTTCGAGTTCATCGCCGAGGAGGTGCGGGAGCTGCTCGCGTCGTTGGGATTCCGCACGCTGGAGGAGGCGGTCGGCCACGCCGAGGTGCTGGACACCGCTCGCGCGGTCGAGCACTGGAAGGCGGCAGGCCTCGACCTCACTCCCGTGCTGCACGTGCCCGACGGAGAGGGACCGCGCACCCGCACGCGAGGACAGGACCATGGACTGGACCGTGCCCTCGACCACGAGCTGATCGCGCTGGCGGGAGACGCGCTCGAGCGCGGTGAGCCGGTGCGCGCCCAGCTGGAGATTCGGAACGTGAACCGCACGGTCGGCACGATGCTCGGCCACGAGCTGACCAAGCGTTACCGGGGGGCAGGACTTCCGGACGGCACCATCGACCTGACCTTCCTCGGCTCGGCCGGGCAGTCCTTCGGTGCCTTCCTGCCGCCAGGCATAACCCTCCGGCTCGAGGGCGACGCCAACGACTATGTGGCCAAGGGGCTGTGCGGGGGTCGTGTGGTGGTGCGGCCCGACCGCGGCGCGAGCTTCGCCGCGGAGCAGCAGATCCTGGCAGGCAACGTGATCGCCTACGGCGCCACCTCCGGTGAGCTCTTCCTGCGCGGACAGGTGGGGGAGCGGTTCTGCGTGCGCAACTCCGGAGCGACCGCCGTGGTGGAGGGGGTGGGCGACCACGGCTGCGAGTACATGACCGGCGGCGTGGCGCTGGTCCTCGGGTCGACCGGACGCAACTTCGCCGCCGGCATGAGCGGCGGCGTCGCGTACGTGCTGGATCTGGACGAGCAGCTGGTGAACCCGGCCATGGTGGAGCTCGCTGCGCTGGACGAGGCGGCGGTCGACCAGGTCAGCGCGCTGCTGGTGCGCCATGGCGAGGAGACCGGGTCGCCGGTCGCCGCGACGCTGCTGCAGCAGTGGCCGAACGCTGCCGCGCGGTTCACCGCGGTGCTGCCGACCGACTACCGCAAGGTTCTGGTAGCCCAGCGGGAAGCTGAGGCCGCCGGCCTGGACGAGGGTGCGACGACGCAGGCGATGATGGAGGCGGCGACCCGTGGCTGACCCGAAGGGCTTCCTGACCACCCCGGCGCGTCATGCCCAGCGTCGACCGGTCGAGGAGCGCGTGCGTGACTGGAAAGAGGTCTATCCCGGCGGGATCGGCCGGGCGCTGCTGCCGATCATCAGCGAGCAGGCGGGCCGGTGCATGGACTGTGGCATCCCGTTCTGTCATCAGGGGTGCCCGCTCGGCAACCTGATCCCGGAGTGGAACGACCTGGTCTGGCGCGGGGACTGGGAGACCGCCAGCGATCGGCTGCACGCCACTAACAACTTCCCGGAGTTCACCGGCCGGCTGTGCCCGGCGCCGTGCGAGAGCGCCTGCGTGGTGGCGATCAACCGCGAGGCGGTCACGATCAAGAACGTCGAGGTGTCGATCATCGACCGTGCCTGGGAGCAGGGCACCGTGCATCCGCAGCCACCGGAGTGGCTCACCGGCTCCACCGTGGCCGTGGTCGGCTCCGGCCCGGCCGGTCTGGCCGCGGCGCAGCAGCTCACCCGCGCCGGGCACACCGTCGCCGTGTACGAGCGTTCCGACGCCCCCGGCGGCCTGCTTCGGTACGGCATCCCCGAGTTCAAGATGGAGAAGATGCAGGTCGACCGGCGCATCGAGCAGATGCGTCAGGAGGGGACTGTCTTCCGGTGCGGCGTCGAGATCGGTGCTGACGTCACGTGGCGATCGCTGACCGAGCGGTACGACGCGCTGGTCGTGGCCATCGGGGCCACGGCGTGGCGGGACCTGAGCGTGCCCGGCCGCGACCTCGCCGGCATCCACCAGGCGATGGAGTTCCTGCCCCCGGCCAACCGAGCGGCGCTCGGCGAGCCGGTGAGCGACCAAATCGACGCCGCGGGCAAGGACGTGGTCATCATCGGCGGGGGCGACACCGGGGCCGACTGCCTCGGCACGTCGATCCGCCAGGGCGCGCGCTCGGTCACCCAGCTCGAGATCATGCCGCGCCCCGGCGAGGAGCGGCCGAGCAGCCAGCCGTGGCCGACGTACCCGATGCTCTACCGGGTGTCCTCGGCACACGAGGAAGCCGGCGAACGGGTCTACGCCATCTCGACCCAGCGGTTCCTCGGTGACGACGACGGCAACGTGTCGGCGCTACAGCTGGTCGAGGTCGAGATGGTCGACGGGAGGTTCGCTCCGGTCGAGGGCAGTGAACGGGACTTACCGGCGCAGCTGGTCCTGCTGGCGATGGGCTTCACCGGTCCGGCGGCCGACACGCTGGTCGCCGAGCTCGGGGTCACGCTCGACGAGCGCGGCAACGTGGCTCGCGACCGCTCGTACGCCAGTAGCGTCCCGGGGGTCTTCGTCGCGGGCGACGCCGGGCGCGGGCAGTCGCTGATCGTGTGGGCGATCGCCGAGGGACGCGCGTGCGCGGCCGGAGTCGACGCGCACCTGTCCGGGTCGACGACGCTGCCGGCGCCGATACCTCCGACCGCCCGCCCGCTGGCCGTCTGAGCGCTCTGCTCGAGCCTGACCGGTCCGTGCGCCCTCGATGCGGGCCGCTGAACCTGGCGACGTCAACGCTTCGACATGCGAACGGCCGGGTGCGCTTACCTGCGCGCGCTCGGGGGTAGGACATCTCGTAGACCGGCCGCGCCGCGGTCGGCACCGAAGGAGGACCCCGAATGCAGTTCGACAAGTCCCAGATCATCGAGATGCTGCAGTCCAACGGCGACACCGCCAAGGCCGCGCAGGCCGACAACCAGCTGCCGGCGCAGGTCGACACCGACCGCGACGCGGGACTGCTGTCGTCGCTCGGCATCGACCCGCAGGACCTGATCGCGAAGTTCGCGGGCGGCAGCAGCGGTGGCCTGGGTGGCCTGCTCGGCAGCTGAGGCTCGCGACCGGCGAGCTCAGCTCGCTTGAGCCGTGTCCGCTCTCAGCTCGGGGATGAACGGCAGGCTCAGCAGCAGGAGGACCGCTGAAACCGCGAAGACGGCCGAGTACCCGTCGGTGTCGGAGTACGTCAGTACCGACACCGACGAGGTCAGGTCGGTCATCAACCCGGCCAGCACCGGGCCGATCACGATGCCCAGTCCGCGGCTGAGCTGGAAGATGCCGGCGCCCAGGCCGTGCTGGTGACGAGGCAGCAGCTCCACGAGCAGGGTGTACGGCAGGGTCATCAGCACCACGGCGGCGAAGGCCACCGGCACGATCGCAGCGACGTAGTTCGTGTTGGTGGTGAACTGTGTCGGCAGCAGCCCGATGGCGAACACCCAGATCGCCAGCCGGATGACCGGTCGCGGCCCGTACCGGTCGGCCAGGGCGCCAGCGAGGGGTGCTGCCAGCAACGCTCCCAGGCCGACGAGGGCCAGTGCGGCTGACGTCGCGGTCAACGTGAGCCCGAGGCCGATGGTCAGGTAGAGCACCACGAACGTCCGCAGCGCCCCGATCGCCGCCTCCCAGCAGGCGCTGGCCACCAGCCAGGAGCGCAGCGCGGAGTCGGTACGCAGGACGCGGAAGCTGTGCCGCATGCCCTGCAGGCCCTCTCGGTCCGGACCGCGGGGCAGCCGGCTACGGACGAGCGCGTACAAGCCGAGCGTGACACCGGCGAGGACCACCGCGCCGACCAGGAACGGCAACGGCTCCCAGATGGCCAGCAGCACTCCGCCGAAGGCCATCGCGAGGAGCAGGGCGAAGGAGCGGAGCGCGCCCTGGAAGCCCTGGGAGCGGCCGAGCATCTCCCGCGGCACCAGGTCGGGGTACAGCGCGTAGTAGGGCACATAGAAGAGCAGGTACGCCGTGAAGAACGCGGTGAGACAGATCGCGAACCAGACCAACGACCGCGAGCCGAGGGGCAGCAGCACCAGAGCGACTACGGCCAGCGCGCCGCCGGCCAGCACGAACGGCAGTCGACCACCGAGGCGGGTGTTGAGCCGGTCCGACCAGGAGCCGATCAGCAACGGCAGCGTCAGCGCCAGCACACCCTCACTGCCGATCAGCAGCCCGGTGCCGGTCGGCCCCGACACGTCTTGCAGGAGCACCGGGCCGTACGTCGTCACCAAGGTGTAGGCCAGAGACAGCCCGAAGGCCGGCAGCGCCAGGACGAGCAGGAACCGACGCTGCGACCAGCTGAGCCGAGGCGTGGCGGGTGCGTCGGTCCAGGCCATGCCCGGACCGTACCTGCGTGACCGGTCCGCGTGCTGAGCCGCGCGGGGGGGAAGGACGCCTGCCCCTACGCTGAGGTACGTGCGAAGAGCCAAGATCGTCTGCACCATGGGGCCTGCGACGGCCTCGACCCAGCGAGTGCGGGAGCTGGTGGAAGCCGGCATGGATGTCGCCCGGCTGAACATGAGCCACGGCTCCTATGCCGACCACGAGCAGGTGTATCGGCACGTGCGGGCGGCCTCTGACGCCACCGGCCGGGCCATCGGCATCCTGGCCGATCTGCAGGGACCGAAGATCCGGCTCGGTACGTTCGCCAACGGCCCGCACGAGCTGGTGGTCGGGGCCAGCTTCACGATCACCACCCGCGACGTGGTCGGAGACGAGACCTGCTGCTCCACCACCTACGCGGGTCTGCCGGGTGATGTGGCCGCCGGTGACCAGGTGCTGATCGACGACGGCCGAGTGCGGCTGCGCGTCACCCGCGTCGACGGCCCGGACGTGCACACGCTGGTCGAGGTGGCCGGCCCGGTGAGCAACAACAAGGGGATCAACCTGCCGGGCGTCGCAGTCAGCGTGCCCGCGATGTCGGAGAAGGACATAGCCGACCTGCGCTGGGCGCTGCGCATCGGTGTCGACTGGGTGGCCCTGTCCTTCGTACGCAGCGGTGACGACGTGCTCGGCGTACGGGCGGTGATGGAGGAGGAGGGCATCTTCGTGCCTGTCATCGCCAAGATCGAGAAGCCGCAGGCGGTCGAGCACCTCGACGAGGTCATCGATGCCTTCGACGCGTTGATGGTCGCCCGCGGCGACCTCGGGGTGGAGCTCCCGCTCGAGGAGGTGCCCCTCGTGCAGAAGCGCATCGTCGACCGGGCCCGCCGCAACGCCAAGCCGGTGATCGTGGCGACCCAGATGCTGGAGTCGATGATCTCTGCGCCTCGACCCACTCGTGCGGAGGCCTCCGACGTGGCCAACGCGGTCCTGGACGGTGCCGACGCGGTGATGCTGTCCGGTGAGACGAGCGTCGGGCAGTACCCCGTTGACTCGGTCACGACCATGGCCCGGATCATCGGTTCCACCGAGGAGCACGGACTGCACCAGATGACCGCCATCAACTGGCAGCCGCGCACCCGGGGCGGCATCGTCTGCAAGGCTGCTGCGGAGATCGCTGAGGCCATCAGCGCGACCTACCTGGTCTCGTTCACGATCTCCGGCGACAGCGCACGGCGGATGGCCCGGTACCGATCGCCGGTACCGGTGCTGGCGTTCACCCCGATGCAGGCCGTGCGCTCGCAGCTGGCGCTGTCCTGGGGGGTGGAGACGTTCCTGGTCCAGTCCGTCGAGCACACCGACGAGATGGTGATGCAGGTCGACAAGACGCTGCTGCAGCTGGGCCGGATCCCCGAAGGCGACGAGGTGGTCATCGTCGCAGGGTCGCCTCCTGGCATCGCAGGGTCCACCAACGCGCTTCGCATCCACGTCATGGGTCACGCCTTGCACGAGGTCGCCCCGGCGTACTCAGCGGAAAGGCAGCGGTCCGAGGACACCGAACCGGCGCTCCGGGGTGGGCGAGTGAATCGGTAGCCAGGCACGTGTCGCCTCCGGCTGAGCGGGTATCGCGCTCGTAGGGCACATCGAGTGCCCACCCTGCGAACAGGAGGCTCACCATGGCTACCGGAGAGACCGGCTTCGACGACGTCACCTTCGACCTCATCTCAGTGCAGTACCACTCGCTGAAGGCGGGGCACGACTACGGCCAGTACGTCCGCGACGCCGAGAACGCCGGACAGAACGAGATCGCGCAGTTCTTCCGCACCGTGATGGAGCAGGACTCCGCGCGGGCACAGCAGTGCCACGACTTCCTGGCCAAGCTCGGCGGCACGGACAACACCAGCCCGCAGTCCTGACGGCGGGCTGACAGAGGCTCCAGTGCCGGTCGCACTGGGTGGTGCCCTGGGTCAGACTTGAACTTCGGCCGCCCAGTGTTGGCGGTGGCTGGTGGCCCTCCCGGGCTGCCAGTTGCCGTCCGTCCCATGACCACTGTTGTGGCCAGGGGAGGCCCCTTATGCCCACTCGCCGTGTGCTGCTGCGGGTGTCGTCGATCCCTCAAGCCGCCGAAGGGCTATTGACTCGCGCACCCACACGTTGCGTTGTTGTCTTGCTTCAGCGAATGGGGCGGCTTTGTACGGTGCCTGGGCGCCAGCCCCATCGGTCTCACTGACCAGCGTCTGCACCTGATAGTGGCCACCGCCCACCGACGTCGCCGCGAATTCACGGTCGACCACCTGCACATCGTCGGCATCTGGGAGTGGGGGCGTTACCGGGGGTACTAGTCGCTCGCATCTGCCGGCTTGAGGCCGAGCCGGTTCGCCAGCAAGGCCAGCAGGACCCTGTCCCTGCTGCCGGTCTTTGACAGGATGCTGCCTACGTGAGTCTTGATCGTGCTTTCTGACAGGAACAGCGCGGCGGCGATTTCTTTGTTGGTGCAGCCCTGACCGACCAGGGTGAGGACCGAGACTTCCCGGGTGGTCAACCGCAGACTGTCAAGTCGGGGGGCGACGTCGTTCCGGCGGGCGCGCATGCGTTCGATCACGGTCCGGGTGACCTCCGGCGACAGGATGGCGTCACCCGCCGCCACGGCGCGGACCGCCGCGACAAGCTCTGCTCCGCTGCAGCGCTTGAGCAGGAAGCCCGAGGCGCCAGCGACCAATGCTTCCAGTACGTACTCCTCCTCGCCGAACGTGGTCACGATCACCACGGCGGGGGCGCCGGGGACCCCGGTGAGCGCCCGGGTGGCGGCTAGCCCGTCCATCCTGGGCATCCGGATGTCGACTAGGGCGACGTCGACCTCCGCTCCGCCAAGTACCGCATCGACGAGCTCCTGGCCGTCGGCAGCCTG
>DASQMN010000186.1:0-4325 GCA_035645475.1 Nocardioidaceae bacterium | reverse complement strand
GGCGGTGCTCAGGCCGTAGGGCCGCTCGTCGATGACATCGAACCCGAGGGCGGTGAAGATCGGCAGCAGGTGCGACAGCGAGACCGGGGAACCGAAGCGGTAGACCTTGGCGCGAAACTCACCCGCCGCGGCATCCCCGGGCGACCACAGCGTCAGCCCTATGCCGATCTCAGGGTCGACCTGCTGCAGCAGTGCGAGGTCGGTGATGGCGGTCCGAGGTCCGAAGTCCTCCTTGTACGCCTCGGGGAAGGACTCGCCGAACGTCGCCAGAAGTCGGGCGGCCTCCTGCTCGTCGAGCGCCTCAGCGGCGGCTCGCACCAGTCCGTCGACCCAGGACTGGGCCGCATCAGCGAGGCGGCGCTCCAGCGCGGCCACGTCGAGCTCGGTCAGCCCCTGGGGTGCCGTCTGGGTACTGGCGCTCCTCGGGGGCCGGACCACGAAGTGCAGCCGGGCCAACACCGACTCGGTGACCCGCGCGGTGTAGTCGACGCTCGCTGCGCCGCCGACCGCGCTGGCCAGGATCGCCTGCATGCGCAGGCGCACCGGAGTGGTGTAGCGGTCGCGAGGCAGGTAGACGAGGCAGGACAGGAAACGCCCGTAGTCGTCGGGCCGCACGAACAGCCGCACCCGGCGTCGTTCCTGCAGGTGCAGCACGGCCGACGCTGTCTGCGCCAGAGCCTCCACCGAGGTCTGGAACAGCTCGTCGCGGGGGTAGGTCTCACAGATGTCCAGCAGCGCCTTGCCCGAGTGGCTGTCGGGGCTGTAGCCCAGCCGCTCGAGGACCTTCAACGACTTGCGGTGCAGCATCGGGATGTGCGCGATGCTCTCGGTGTACGCGGTCGAGGTGAACAGCCCCAGAAACCGTCGCTCGCCCACTACCGTTCCGCGGTCGTCGAAGACCTTGACGCTGATGTAGTCGAGGTAGGCCGGGCGGTGGACGGTTGAGCGGGAGTTCGCCTTCGTCAGGATCATCAGCCGCGGTTCGCGGGCCTTCGCGTGCACCGCCGGGGGGAGCCGGCCCGAGCCGCTGCCGGCCTGGTCGTAGCGCAACAACCCGTACCCGGTGCCCGGCAGGGCGCGCAGCGCGAGGTCGGGCTCGCTGCCTTGCTGCGGGAAGCGCTCCTCCAACGCGTACTCGCGGTAACCGAGGAAGGTGAAGTGGTCCTCGGTCAGCCACTGCAGCAGGTCGATGCCCTCACGCAGCTCGTCGACGGCGCTCAGCGCACCAGTCGACCCGCCCCCAGGAGCCGGTGTGAAGCTCGGTGGTGCGGTGCGCAGCTCCTCGATGATGTCAAGAGCGCGCTGCCGCATCCGCGGCCAGTCCTCCACTGCTGCTCGCACGTCGTCGAGCACGTCGAGCAGCTGGCTGCGCACCTCCTCGCGTCGAGTCGGGTCGCTGATGCGCTCGACCTCAATGTGCATCCAGGACTCACGAACCGAGGCGTCGTCGACCTGCCCGGACCGCTGGGCTGCCAGCGGGTCGCTGGCGGTGACGCTGCGCAGGGCACCGGTGAGGTCGCGCTGCACCTCGACTATGGGATGCACGACCAGGTCGATCACCAGGCCCACGCTGGACAACGCCGCAGTCACCGAGTCGACCAGGAACGGCATGTCGTCGGTGACGATCTCGATGACGGTGCGGCCCTGCGCCTCCCAGCCGTCGGCCTCGGCTGACGGCGTACCGACCGAGACCACAGCCCTCCCCTGTGGCCGCAGCGCAGCCAGCCGCAGATGGCTGCTGACCATGCCGCGTAGGTCGCTGTCCGACCGACCCGCGACGTCCTCGTCGTCGACGTGCCGCAGGTAGTCGGCGAGCAGAGCTGCCGGATCCGGCGCTTCGGGCTCGTCTCGATGCGTCGTCGCTCGCTCGTCCGCGGTAGTCGACACGTGCCTTCGCACCCCTCCGCGCTGCGTTCCGGCGCCCCGCACCGGTGCCGCACGCCGTTGTGCGGCTCCCGTCGACCCTAACCCCGTCCCCGGCCGAAGGCGTGCGGACGCCTCCCTCCGAGCGAGCGCGTCGGTCCAGCGGCCACAATGGGCCGATGCAGATGACTGAGACGCTCACCTACGACGCCGACCCCGCCGCCGTGTTCGCCATGCTGTGCGACCGCGGCTGGCGCGAGCGGGTGTCGGAGTCGATCCATGCCAGGCAGTACGAGGTGAGCATCGAGCCGTCCGGCGACAGCGTCACTGTGACCACCAGCCGGACTATGCCGGCGATGGTGCCCGACATGGTCCGCAAGATGACCGGGGAAACCATCACGATCGTGCAGGTCGAGCGCTGGGGGCCCCCCGCCGCGGACGGCGCGCGGACAGCTGACCTCGAGGTCACCATCGCCGGCCAGCCGGCTGGCATGCAGGGAAGCGCACGACTGAGCCCCACCGCGACGGGCTCCACCGAGGTCTTCTCCGGGGACGTCACGGTGCGGGTGCCCTTCCTCGGCAAGCGGATCGAGCCTGAGGTGGTCAAGGCCTTCCGGGCCTTCATCCGCAAGGAGGGCGAGATCGGGCGAGCGCACCTCGCCGCCGGCTAGCCCACGCGCCGGATTCAGCCCATGTAGGGGTACTCGTGCGAGGTGGGCGGGTTGAACGTCTCCTTGACCGCCCGCGTGGACGTCCAGCGCATCAGGTTCTGCATCGCGCCGGCTTTGTCGTTGGTGCCCGAGGCCCTGCCCCCGCCGAACGGCTGCTGCCCGACGACGGCGCCGGTGGGCTTGTCGTTGACGTAGAAGTTGCCGGCGGCGTAGCGCAGCTTCTCCTGCGCCTCGACGATGGCGTGCCGGTCGCTGGCGATGACCGCCCCGGTAAGCGCATAAGCGGCGACCGACTCCATCTGGGTGACGACCCGGTCGTAGTCGGCGTCGTCGTAGATGTGCACGGACAGGATCGGGCCGAAGTACTCGGTGGAGAACATCTCGTCGCTGACGTCGTCACTGACCACCACGGTCGGGCGGACGAACCAGCCCTCGGAGTCGTCGTAGCGCCCGCCGGCAAGTACGTCGAGCGAGTCGCTGGCGTGAGCGCGGTCGATGGCCGCACGGTGCTTGTCGAAGGCACGAGCGTCGATGACCGCGCCCATGAAGTGGGAGAAGTCGTTCACGTCGCCGACTCCCAAGGAGTCGGTGATCGACACCAGGTCGTCGCGGATCTTGCCCCACAGGCTGCGCGGGACGTACGCGCGGGAGGCAGCCGAGCACTTCTGGCCCTGGTACTCGAACGCCCCACGGATCATGGCCGTACGCAGGACGTCGGGGTCCGCGCTGGCGTGGGCGAGGATGAAGTCCTTGCCGCCGGTCTCGCCCACCAGTCGCGGGTACGTGCGATACGACGCGATGCGCTCGCCCACCTGTTGCCACAGGTGCTGGAAGGTCGGTGTCGAACCGGTGAAGTGGATGCCGGCGAGGTCGGGATCGGCGAGCGTGACGTCGGAGACCGCGAGCCCGTCGCCGGTGACGAGGTTGATGACGCCGGGAGGCAGCCCGGCAGCCTCCAGCAGGCGCATCGTGTGGTGCGCGGCGAGCGTCTGGGTCGGCGCCGGCTTCCACACCACCGTGTTGCCCATCAGGGCCGGGGCGGTGGGCAGGTTGCCCCCGATGGCAGTGAAATTGAAGGGCGTGACGGCGTAGACGAATCCTTCGAGCGGGCGGTGGTCGAGCCGGTTCCAGATGCCGGGTGAGTTGGCCGCGGGCTGCTCCTCGAGCAGCTGGCGGCCGAAGTGCACGTTGAACCGCCAGAAGTCGATCAGCTCGCAGGCGGCATCGATCTCCGCCTGGTACGCGGTCTTGCTCTGCCCGAGCATGGTGGCCGCGTTCAGGGTCTGCCGCCACGGGCCGCTGAGCAGCTCCGCCGCGGTGAGGAAGATCGCCGCCCGCTCGTCGTAGGGCAGGTCCCGCCACGCCGGGCCGGCGGCGAGCGCGGCGTCGACCGCGGCCCGTGCGTCGTCGGTGGTGGCGTTGCGCAGCGTCCCGAGCACCGAGCGCCGGGCGTGCGGCTGGACGACGTCCACGGGCTTGCCGTCACCGTGGACCTGGCGCCCGCCGATCGTGTGCGTCAGGTCGAGCCGCTCCGAGGCGAGCTGCGCGAGCCTGCCCTCCAGCTCGACCCGCTCGGCGCTGCCGGGGGCGTAGTCGAGCACGGTCTCGTTGACCGGCACGGGCACGGCGGTGATGGCGTCCATCCCGTCATCCTGCGCGCCGCCCGCTGCGGCGTCCAGCGGCAGGCGCCGGGTCCAGCAGTCCTGCGATGGTGACGGAATGCAGTGCAGCAGTGACGAACTTGATACTGTGGCCCCTCGGACGGGGGATCTCGGTGAGTCGCGCACCGCG
>DASQMN010000185.1:0-1695 GCA_035645475.1 Nocardioidaceae bacterium | reverse complement strand
GAGCTTGCTTCATCAGGCTGGCGATGTGGAACTTGACGGTGCGCAGGCTGATGTGTGGTTCCGCGGCGATATCAGCGTTGGCCTTGCCCTGCGCGACGGTGACCGCGAGGCTTTCCTCGCGCTCGGTCAGGGGGACGATCGGTTGTCTGGGGGGTGGCAGGCGTGGAGTCGGCGAGGCGGGCGAGCAGGCGGGCGGTGACGCTGGGGTGCGATCGAGGCGTCGCCCTCGGCGGCGACGCGGATAGCCTGGATGAGCCGGTCCGGGTCGGTGTCCGTGAGCAGGAAGCACTTCGCGCCGGCTCTGAGCGCAGCCGGTGACGTGGTCGGTGACGAAGGTGGTGATGACAACGACTGCCAGCGGAGCGTCCACGTCGGGTCCGGCAAGCTACGGCATGTCGCGCCGAGCCGACCTGAAACGCGGCGAGGTGCGGCGACCGGTACCTCCCCCGCAGGCCGACTTCACCGTCAGCTCGTACAACGTGTTGGGGAGCAGCCACACCGTCGACAGCACCGAGTACGAGTCGGGGACCAAGAGGATCTCCCGGGGTGTCGATCTGCTGGCCTCGTACGGCACTGACCTGGTGGGGTTCAACGAGCTGCAAAGAGATCAGCTGAACACGTTTCTCGAGGTCACCGACGGCCAGTACGACATCTACCCGGGGTCTGAGCTGGAACGCAGGGACAGCGTCAACTCCATCGCCTGGATCGCCGGCATGTGGGAGCTGGTCGAAAAGCGGACATTCCAGATCCCCTACTTCAACGGGAACTTGCGGAGGCAGCCGATCGTGCTGCTGAGGCATAAGGAGACGGGACTTCTGACGTACTTCGTCAACGTCCACAACCCGGCGACCAACCGCAAACACCCCGACTCCGATCCGTATCGCGTCGAGGCCACCAACATCGAGATCGACCTCATGAACGAGCTGAGCCGCACAGGTCTGCCGGTGGTCCTCCTGGGGGACATGAACGAGCGCGCGTACTACTTCTGTCGGATGACCGGCGAGGCACCGATGAAAGCCGCGCGCGGTGGCACCAACATCGACGGTGAGTGCGACGCGCAGCGTCCAGTATCAGTGAGCTGGATCTTCGGCTCGAACCCGCTCGGGTTCAGCAACTACATCGAGGACGAGACCGCGCGCGAGCTGAAGATCACCGACCACCGGGTCCTGTTCAGCGACGTGCAGATCGACGGCACACATTTCCCCGAGGCGGTGTCTGCGCCGAGCCGGGCGCTGCCTACTGGGTAGGCGTCCCTAACGTGAGGCTGGTCCGAGACGCGAGGCGATGTCGAGGTGGCGTGGCCAAGGCAAGCGTTCTCGTGTAGCGGCAACGGCGAGCTGACCGCTGAGTAAGACGGCGGAGGGATGAGCAGCGACACCGGGGTGGCAAGAGTTGCACCGAAGACATGCGTCGATCACCTCTGGGATCACGGTGCTGCGAACCGACGAAACGGCCGACGACCTCATCGCGCGGGCCGACTCTGCTCTCCACCGCGCACGCCAGCCAACCGACTGATCGCCTCGCGCTCCTGGCAACAGGCGCGCGGCGTGCTGATCGACCCTGAGCCGATGCTGCCGACGCGCGGCTACCGGGTGCTGTGCCACGACGCCACGCTAATCGACCTGGAAGCCGAGGCGATGTGGCCGCGGGTTGCCCTGTCTTGCAGTCGTTCAGCGGCTGCGGTGAACGAGCCGG
>DASQMN010000184.1:0-14328 GCA_035645475.1 Nocardioidaceae bacterium | reverse complement strand
CTCCAGACCGGACAGGAAGACGACAGGGAACTCCAGGCCCTTGGCGGTGTGCAGCGTCATCAAGGTGACGACGCCCTGGTCGTCGGCGGCGTCCGGGATCTGGTCGGCTTCGGCGACCAGAGCGACACGCTCCAGGAATGCGCCGAGGCTGCCCGCGTCCGGTGCCCCGGCGAGCTCCTCCGCCCCGGCAGCATCGTCGCCGGAGTCGCCGGAGTCGCCGGAGTCGCCGGTGTCGTCGGTGTCCGGGAGCAGCGCAGCCTCGTCGACGAACTCACGCGCCACGGCCACGAGCTCGGCGAGGTTCTCCACCCGCGTCTCGTCCTGCGGATCGGTGGATCGCTCGAGCTCGGCCAGGTAGCCGCTGCGAGTCAGCGCGGCCTCGAGCACGGCGTCAGCGCTGTCTCCACCGGCGACCATGCGCTGCAGATCGGTGAGAAGGTCGACGAAGCCGTTGACCGCATTGCGCGAGCGGGTCGCCAGCGCCGGCACCTCGTCGGAGCGGCGCATCGCCTCCCAGAACGACATGCGCTCACGGTCGGCCAGCTGCGCCAGGCAGGCTTGCGCACGGTCTCCGATGCCGCGCTTGGGTTCGTTGACGATCCGACGCAGGGAGACCGTGTCGTGCGGGTTGACGAGCACGCGCAGGTACGCAAGCGCGTCCTTGACCTCCTTGCGCTCGTAGAAGCGCACGCCGCCGACCACCTTGTACGGCAGCCCGACGCGGATGAACACCTCCTCGAACACCCGGGACTGCGCGTTGGTGCGGTAGAACACCGCGACGTCGGCGGGACGGACGCCGTGCTCGTCACCGAGCCGGTCGACCTCCTCGGCGACGAACTGCGCCTCGGCGTGCTCGTCGTCGGCGACGTAGCCCACCAGCTGCGCCCCCGCCCCGGCCTCGGACCACAAGCTCTTGGCCGGGCGACCGGCGTTGCGCGAGATCACCGCGTTGGCCGCATCGAGGATGGTCTGCGTCGACCGGTAGTTCTGCTCGAGCAGCACCGTCTGGGCGTGCGGGAAGTCGGTCTCGAACTCCAGGATGTTGCGGATGCTGGAACCGCGGAAGGCGTAGATCGACTGGTCGGAGTCGCCGACCACCATGAGCTCGGCGGGCCCGGTCACCGGGGTGGTGTCATCCGGTGACTCCAGTGGTGCACACAGCTCACGCACCAGCGCGTACTGGGCGTGGTTGGTGTCTTGGTACTCGTCCACGAGCACATGGCGGAAGCGCCGGCGAAACGTCTCACGCACCTCGGGGAAGGCACGGAACAAGCCGACGGTCGCCATCAGCAGGTCGTCGAAGTCCATCGCGTTGGCCTCGCGCAGCCGCCGCTGATAGAGCTCATAGCACGAGGCGTAGGTGCGCTCGAAGCTGTTCTCGGCCCGCGCCGCGGCCGCATCGGAGTCGAGCAGCTCGTTCTTGGCGTCGGAGACCCAGTTGAGCACCGCCCGGGGCGCGTAGCGCTTGGGGTCGAGCTCGAGGTCGCGGCACACCAGGGTCATCAGCCGGCGTGAGTCGACCTGGTCGTAGATGGAGAAGGTTGAGGTCCAGCCGAGCCGCTTCGCCTCCGAGCGCAGGATGCGGACGCACGCGGAGTGGAACGTCGACACCCACATCAGCTTCGCCCGGCCACCGACCAGCTCGGTCACCCGGGCACGCATCTGGGCCGCCGCCTTGTTGGTGAAGGTGATGGCCAGGATGGAACCGGGGTGCGCGCCGCGCTGGGCGATCAGCCAGGCGATGCGCCGGGTCAGCACTCGGGTCTTGCCGGAGCCGGCGCCGGCGACCACCAGCAGCGGCGTGCCCTCGTGCACCACCGCGTCGCGCTGGCGGTCGTTGAGATCGGACAAGAGCTGCTCGCGGCTGAGCTTGGGCCGGCTCGCCGGCGCGCGCGTCGCCGCCGAGTCCGGCTCGGCAGCGGGTGCCAGATCGGGCACCGGGAAAGGAAGGCTCATGACCTGTTCAGCCTACGGTCGCGCACCGACAGACGGCCCCGGTCGCCCCATGCCTTCCCACGTGTCCGACTCGAGCCCCTGACTAGGCTCACGGCGTGGCCAGCCCTCTTCCCGACGACCAGGTGGAGCGAGCGCTGTTCGTCACCGCCCATCCCGACGACGTCGACTTCGGTACGGCCGGTACCGCTGCTCTGTGGTGCCAGGCGGGCATCGCGGTGACGTACCTGGTCTGCACCGACGGGCAGGCAGGCGGGTTCGACGACGGCATCGACAGAGCGGAGATCCCCACCATCCGCCGGGCCGAGCAGCGCGCGGCCGCGGCTGCGGTCGGGGTGCAAGACGTACGCTTCCTCGGCCTGGTCGACGGAGCGCTCACGGTGACCAGCGAGCTGGTCGAGGAGATCACCGCGGTGGTGCGCGACGTACGCCCACAGCGGGTCGTTTCGCAGAGTCCCGAGCGCGACTGGGCATCCCTGCCCCGCAGCCATCCCGACCACCTCGCCGCCGGTGAGGCGACCGTGCAAGCGGTCTATCCGGCGGCCCGCAACCCGTACGCGTTCCCGCACCTGCACGGGCAGGGCCTCCATGCCTGGGCAGTGCCGGACCTGTGGCTGTCGGCGCATCCGACGACCACCCATGCGGTCGACGTGACCTCGGTGTGGGACGCCAAGATGGCGGCCATCCTGTCGCACGTGAGCCAGCATCCCGAACCCGCCCAGCTCCCCGCCCAGCTGCGCGGCAGCTTCGAGCACCACGCGCTCCAGCACGGCCTGCCCGCGGGCCGGGTGGCAGAGGCCTACTTCGTCGTCCGCCTGGGCTGATCCTCAGTCGTCGGAGTCGCGCGCAGCCCCGGACGACTCCTGCCGCCCGCTGCGCCAGGTGCGCTCGAACGGGAGCCGCCACGCCTGCGGAGCGATCAGCTGGTGGATCGCGTTGGGTCCCCACGACCCTGGCTGGTAGCGCCGGACCGGGGGAGGGTCGTCCAGCAGGGGCTTGGACAGCTCCCACAGCCGCTCGATGCCCTCGGCGGTGTTGAACAGTGTGTGGTCCCCGCGCATGGCGTCATGGATGAGGCGCTCGTACGCCTCGAGCGCAGCGTGTTCGGTGCCGGTCTCGTCCAACGCGAACTGCAGGCTGAGCTTGTCCAGCTTCATGCCGGTGCCCGGCCGCTTGCCGTAGAACGACAACGACAGCTTGGAGGCCTCTGCGAGGTCGAAGGTCAGGTGGTCCGGGCCGTGCGCGCCCACGCCGGAACCTGGCGGGAACATGCTCTTCGGCGGCTCCCGGAAGGCGATCGAGATGATGCGCGCGCCCTCGGCCATGCGCTTGCCCGTGCGCAGGTAGAAGGGCACCCCGGCCCAGCGCCAGTTGTCGATCTCGCACCGAAGGGCGACGAAAGTGTCGGTCTCGGAGTCAGATGCGACCCCGGGTTCGTGGCGGTAGCCGTTGTACTGCCCCCGTACGACGACGCGCGGGTCGATCGGCAGCATGGAGCGGAAGACCTTGTTCTTCTCCTCGCCGATGGCGTCCGGAGCCAGTGCCGTCGGCGGTTCCATCGCCATGAACGCCAAGATCTGGAACAGGTGCGTCACCACCATGTCCTTGTAGGCGCCGGTCGACTCGTAGAAGGCGGCACGGTTCTCCAGGCCGAGCTCCTCCGGCACGTCGATCTGGACGTGCTCGATGTGGTTGCGGTTCCAGATCGGCTCGAACAACCCGTTGGCGAAGCGGAACGCCAAGATGTTCTGGGCCGCCTCCTTGCCGAGGAAGTGGTCGATCCGGAAGATCTGTTCCTCGGCGAACACCTCGTGCAGCGCCGCGTTGAGGCCGACCGCACTCGCCAGGTCGGTGCCGAAGGGCTTCTCCATGATGATCCGGGACCCCTCGACGAGGCCGGCGTCGGCGATCGTCTTGACCACGGGAAGCGCTGCCTTCGGCGGCACGCTCAGGTAGTGCAGGCGAGCCGGTGGCTCCCCCTCGACGTCCTTCTCGGCCTCCTTGACGGCCGCCGCCAGCGCCTTCGGCCCCTTGGACTGGCAGACGTAGCTGAGCCGGCTGGCGAATGCGGTCCACTCGTCGTCGGTGACCGGATGATTGCTGAACTTGGTGTGGGCGTCGTGCGCCAGGGTGACGAACTCCTCGTCGCTGAGGTCTTCCAGCGAGGTGCCGACGATGCGGCAGCTGTCCGGCAGCAGGTCGGCCTGGTCGAGGTGCAGCAGTCCGGGGAGCAGCTTGCGGCGAGCCAGGTCACCGGTCGCGCCGAACAGCACCACCACGTGCGGGTCCGGCGGCTTCGTCGTTGCCCCGCGGGCATCGGTCCTGCTGGCGCTGTCCATCGGGCGTCCGTTCTGCCGTGGGAAGGCTGTCGGCGCCGACGCTACCCTCCGGACCCGGCGGCGGCGAGCGCCTCCAGCGAGGTGTCCACGTGATCGGTGATCACCGCGTCCACTCCGGCAGCCGTTGCCAGGCGCACCTCGGTGTGCGCGTCACCCTTCGTGCCGGCGCGGGAACCCGTGCGCAGGTCGAGGGGGAGGTAGGCGTTCTCGTCGCGCAGCGTCCACACGGACACGCGCAGCCCAGCCGAGTGCGCTCGGTCGACGAGCTGCGCCCCCTGCTTGCCGCCGGCGAGCCGACCGGTTGCGTCGCGGGGAAGCACCAGGTCCTTGCGCAGGCCGACACCGTCGGCGTAGGTCGATATCTCGCGTACGCCGGCGGCGGTCAGCATCGGGGCCTGGGCCTGGCTGACGCCGACGAGCTGAACGAGCGGCAGGCTCGTGGCCGCAGCCAGCTTGCGCAGGTGGGCGGCATCGAAGGACTGCACGACGACAGGGCCGTTGGGCCGGTCCAGGTGCCGTCCGGCCAGCTCTGCTGTCACCAGCGGCTCCACCGGCAGGCCACGCGCGGCGAAGGCGGTCGGCTCCTTGGTCTCCACGAAGAGGCCCACCACCTCACCGCGGGCCTGGCTCTCAGCCTCCACGAGATCCAGCACCTGCGCGAGCGTGGGCACCGGGAACCAGTCGTCGTACCTGGTGTTGTCCGCACGCAGCCGGGGCAGGGTCTCGCGGCAGCGCAGCTGCTGCAGCTCGGCAGAGGTGAAGTCGTCGACGAACCAGCCGGCGACGCCGTCTCGAGTACGCCGCCGCTCAGCCAGGTGCGGATGGTCGGCGATGTCGGTGGACACCCCGAGGTCGGGTTCGTGCCGGCAGACCAGCACACCGTCCCTGGTGGGCACGACGTCGACCTCGAGCGCATCGGCGCCCAACGCCAGCGCGAGCTCGTAGGCAGCCATCGTGTGCTCGGGCCGGTAGCCGCTGGCGCCTCGGTGCGCGATCACCATCGGCCGGTCCACGGCGGTGCGGACAGCGGACAGCCGTGGCGGTGGCAGCCGGGCCGTCAACCTTGACGTCGGCCTGGACGTGGCGATCGTGGACACCGGTCGATGGACCGAAGCGGTCATGTGGTGAGCAGACCACCGTCAGGCGACGCGACTCCCTGATCGCCGCGTCCCAGACGTGAGCAGTCGGTGAACGACTGGGGCGGCCCTAATTCGATCGCCGGGCCGCTTGGCGGTCCGTACGATCGCACGGACATGAGACAGCTGCCGCTGGCCGATCCGGGCCGCCCCGACGTGCGGTCACCGTGGCGGTACCTGTGGTGGATCGTCACCTCACAGCGCGGCACTGTGCTCGCCGCCATCGCGGCCGGTGTGGTCTGGATGGTGGCACAGGCGGTGATGCCGGCGCTGATCGGGCGTGCCATCGACGAGGGCGTCAGCGTCGACGACAACGGCCGCCTGCTCTTCTGGACCAGCCTGCTGCTGGTAGCCGGGCTCACCCAGGCGGTCGCCGGCATCGTGCGGCACCGCTACAGCGTGTCGATGTGGCTGGACGCGGCGTACCGCACCGTTCAGCTGGTCAGCGCACACTCGGCTCGGCTCGGCTCGACGCTGTCGCGGCGGATCTCCACCGGTGAGGTGGTCAGCGTCGGCGCCAACGACATCGCGCACATCGGCAACAGCGTCGATGCCCTCGGGCGCGCGGCGGGGTCACTGGTCGCGTTCCTGGTGGTCGCCGCGCTGCTGCTGAGCACGTCCACCACGCTGGGACTGCTGGTCCTGATCGGAGTGCCGTTGCTGGCGGTCGCGATCGGCCCGCTGCTCAAGCCGCTGCAGCAGCGCAACACCGTCGCCCGCGAGATGCAGGGTGAGCTGAACACCTTGGCCTCCGACATCGTCGGCGGGCTGCGGGTGCTGCGCGGTATCGGTGGCGAGCAGGTCTTCTCCCGTCGCTACGCCGCGGAGTCGCAGCGCGTGCGGCACGCCGGCGTACGGGTGGGAGCATTGCAGTCCAGCCTCGACGCGCTCCAGGTGCTGCTGCCCGGGATCTTCGTCGTGCTGGTGGTGTGGCTGGGCGCTCGCTTCGCTGTGGCCGGCCAGATCTCGGCCGGGGAGCTCGTGGCCTTCTACGGCTACGCCGTGTTCCTGATGCTGCCGCTGCGTACGGCGACCGAGTACGCCAACAAGCTAATCCGCGCACGGGTCGCTGCCGACCGGGTGCTGGCGGTGCTGCGGCTGCAGCCTGAGGTAGTCGACCCCGTCGACCCCGCTCCCGAGCCTTCCGACGACACGCTGCGAGACCCCGTCAGCGGCTTCGTCGCCCGGCCCGGTCGGCTCACCGCCCTCGTTGGCGAGGAGCCGGCACAGTCGGCAGCGCTGGCGGACCGGCTCGGGTACGTCGTGCCCAGCGACGCGACGCTCGGCGGCGTGCCGATGAGCCGGCTGCCTCGCGAGGTGCTGCGCCGTCGTGTCATCGTCAGCGACACGACGGCGACCTTGTTCTCCGGCCGGCTGCGTGACGAGCTCACCGGCGGACGGCTGGTCAGTGAGCCTGCTCTGGCGAGCGCGCTGCACACCGCGTCGGCCCGCGACGTGCTTGAAGCCCTGCCGGACGGGCTCGACGAGATGGTGGAGGAGCGCGGACGCTCCTTCTCCGGCGGTCAGCGGCAGCGGCTGGTGCTCACCCGTGCCCTGCTGGCAGACCCACCTGTCCTCGTGCTTGTGGAGCCGACGTCTGCCGTCGACGCGCACACCGAGGCACGGGTCGCGGACCGGCTGATGGACGCTCGCGCGGGGCGAACCACCGTCGTCGTCTCGGCGAGCCCGCTGCTGCTCGACCGGGTGGACGACGTCGCGTTCCTGCAGGGCGACCGCATCGTGGCGGCCGGTCCGCACCGCGACCTGCTCGAGACGGTGCCGGCCTACCGAGCCACCGTGACCCGAGAGGAGGAGGAATGAGCAGCCGCGTCCTCCTCCCCATCGCCGACTCCGCCGACGTACGCCGCTATGCCCGCGAGCTGGCCCGCCGCCATCCCAAGGCGCTGCGCATCACCGTGTTCCTGCACGCCGCGGCTGCCCTGGCCGGCCTGGCCGGGCCGCCCCTGCTCGGGTCGCTCGTGCAGGCGGTCGAGCAGGGTACGACGACCACCCGGGTCGACATCGTGGCGGCGGCCATCGCGGTGTTCCTGCTCCTGCAGACGGTGCTGACCCGGTTCGCCCGGTACCGCTCGTTCGTGCTCGGTGAGACGGTGCTGGCCGACCTGCGCGAGGACTTCGTCGACAACACGCTGGCCCTGCCGGTCAGCACCGTGGAGCGCGCCGGCACCGGCGACCTGCTGACGCGCACCTCACGAGACGTGGAGGCGCTGGGGTGGTCGGTGCGCTACGCCGTGCCGGAGACCGTCATCGCCATCGTCACCACGGTGCTCACCGTCGCGGCCACGCTGTTCGTCGGGCTGTGGACGGCGGTTCCGCTGCTGCTGGGAGTTCCCGTGGTGGCGCTGGGAACCCGCTGGTACCTGCGGCGCGCGAAGGCCGGGTACCTCCGCGAGAACGCGTCGTACGCCGCCATCAACGCCACCCTCGCTGAGACCGTCGAGGGGGCGCGCACCGTCGACGCGCTGCGGCTCGTTGACCACCGTCGCAAAGTGATGGACGCCGACATCGCCGAGTCCTACGCGGCCGAGCGCTACACCCTGCGGCTTCGTACGTTCTGGTTCCCGACCATGGAGGTCGGCTACCTCATCCCGACGGTGACCACGCTGCTGATCGGTGGCTGGCTGCACAGCCGCGGCTCGGTGTCGCTTGGCGACGTCACCACAGCCACGCTGTATGTCCAGGCTCTCGTCGACCCGGTGGACCGGCTCATCAGCTGGCTGGACGAGCTGCAGGTCGGCGGGGCGTCGCTGGCGCGGCTGCTAGGGGTGGCGCAGGTACCCGACGACCGGGTCACCACGGGAGCCGAGCCGGTGCACGAGGAGATCGAGGCCGAGGACGTCCGCTTCTCGTACGGCGCGAACGACGTCCTGCATGGCGTCGACCTCGCCCTGCGTCCCGGTGAGCGGCTCGCCGTCGTCGGCCCGTCGGGCGCCGGCAAGTCGACACTAGGCCGGCTGCTCGCCGGCATCCACGGGCCCCGTACCGGCGCCGTCACGGTCGGCGGAGTCGGCCTGGTCGAGCTGCCGCTGGACGACCTCCGCGGGCACGTTGCGCTGGTCACTCAGGAGCATCACGTCTTCGTCGGCACCATTCGCGACAACCTGGCGCTCGCCGTCGACGAGAAGGCCGACGACGACACGCTGCGCTGCGCCCTGGATGCCGTCGACGCGCTGGACTGGCTCGAGCGACTGCCGGACGGGCTCGACACGCGCGTCGGGTCCGGCGGGTTGGCCCTGACACCCGCGCAGGCGCAGCAGGTCGCTCTGGCCCGACTGGTGCTGGCCGACCCGCACACGCTGGTGCTCGACGAGGCGACGTCGCTGATCGACCCGCGCGCCGCTCGCCATCTCGAGCGTTCGCTGGGCGCCGTGCTGGCGGGCCGCACCGTCGTCGCTATCGCGCACCGGCTGCACACCGCCCACGACGCCGATCGCGTCGCCGTCGTGGAGGACGGCGTCATCGCGGAGATCGGCAGCCACGACGAGCTGGTGGCCTCGGACGGTTCGTACGCCGCGCTGTGGTCGAGCTGGCACGGGCACGGTGGGCACCTGGTGGCACCCGACCCGACCGACTCAGCGGATGAGGTCGGCCACCGGGCTCGGGTCGGGTCACCGAGCTGAGGCTGAGCCGAGCTGGCCGGCGCCTGCTCAGCCGCGGCCGTGCGGCTCCTGCCAGCCGGAGAGCTCCGGCCCCTTCGGCACGACGCCGGTCGGGTTGATCTGGCCGTGCGTCACGTAGTAGTGCCGCTTGATCTGGTCGAAGTCGACCGTGTCCCCGATGCCGGGGGTCTGGAAGAGGTCCCTGGCGTACGCCCACAGCGCCGGCATCTCGGTGAGCTTGTTGCGGTTGGTCTTGAAGTGGCCGTGATAGACGGCATCGAAGCGCACGAGTGTGGTGAACAGCCGCACATCGGCTTCGGTGAGCTGCTCGCCGACGAGGTAGCGCGACTGGCTCAGCCGCCGCTCGAGCTCGTCCAGCCGGGAGAACAGGGCGTCGTAGGCCTCCTCGTAGGCGCCCTGGCTGGTGGCGAACCCACACCGGTAGACGCCGTTGTTGACGTCTTGGTAGACGGCGGCGTTGACCGCGTCGATGTCGGCGCGCAGGTGCTCGGGGTAGAGCTGCGGCGCGTCAGGAGCGTGGTGTTCGGTCCACTCGGTGGACAGATCGAGGGGGATCTGCGAGTAGTCGTTGCTCACCACCTGGCCCGAGGGCACATCGATCAGGGCCGGCACGGTGACCCGGCTGCCGTACGTCGGGTCGGTGCGAAGGTAGGCCTGGGAGAGGAACTCGATGCCGAGCACCGGGTCGCGTCCGCCGTCGTCCAAGCTGAAGCGCCACCCCCGCTCGTCGCGGATCGGGTCGACGCTGGCCACGGAGATGACATCCTCGAGCCCGAGCAGCCTGCGCACGATGAAGGACCGGTGCGACCACGGGCACGCTGCGCACCACACCAGCCGGTACCGGCCAGCCTCGACCGGCCAGCCGGACGATCCGTCGGCTGTGACGCGGTCGGTGAAGCGGTTGCCCTGCCGCTTGAACTCACCGTCGCTGCTGGTCTCGCGGCTGAGCTGCGTGGTCGTCATGGCCGCGACGCTACCCGCGTCGCGGCCATGACGTCGGCCAGGACGAAAGGGTCAGCTGTCGCGCTCGCGCACGTAGCTGTTGCGCGCGGCGTACCCGATGTCGGGGAAGTCGGTGAAGAAGCCGTCGATGCCGGCCCGCAGGAAGCGGACCTGCTCCTCGAACAGGTCGCCGTGCTGGGCCGGGTCAGCGCTGCTGTCGTACTCCGAGGGCAGGAAGGCGTTCTCGGCACGGAAGGTGAAGGGGATCACCTGCAGGTTCTCGGCGTGCGCGTTGCGCACCAGCGGCGTCCGCTGGGTCAGGAACCCCTGCGCGTCCCGGGGGATGACCATGTCCTTGTTCGGACCGATCAGGTCCGCGTACGTGGAGATGAAGTCGAGTCCGCCGGGAGTGGCCAGGTCTGCATAGGTGCGGTCATCACCGCCGGCCGCGAGGTCGTACGGCGCACCGGAGCTGTTGAGCAGCTGCACCAGCCGGACGTCGGTGAGCGTGTCAAGGCGCTCCAGGTTGCTCACCTCGAAGCTCTGCACGATCACCGGCGCGGACTCCGTCTCGAGATCGAACCGGTCGAGCACGCGGACGAGCGTGCGCTCCATGGGCAGGCCGATGTCGGTGAAGTACGTCGAGTGCTTGATCTCGGGTATGACGCCGATGGTGCGGCCCTCCCGCGCGCTGAGCCGTTCCGCCAGCCGCAGCACGGACGAGAACGTCGGGATCTTGTACCGGCCGTCGCGGCGGGCGCTTCCCGGCCGCAGCTCGGGCAGACGCTCCTCGGCACGCAGCGTCTGCAGCTCGGCGTAGGTGAAGTCCTCGGTGAACCAGCCGGTCACCGGCGCGCCGTCGATGGTCTTGGTCGTTGCCCGGTCGGCGAACTCGGGTCGTTCGTCGACGTCGGTCGTGCCGCTGATCTCGTTCTCGTGCCGGGCCACCAGCACACCGTCCTTGGTGGACACCAGGTCGGGCTCGATGTAGTCGGAGTTCATCCGTACCGCGAGTCGATACGCAGCGAGGGTGTGCTCAGGTCGGTAGCCGGAGGCGCCGCGGTGCGCGATCACCAGCGGGACGTCGACCTGGCCCTCGGTGGCCGGAGACAGCGGTGCTGTGACCGCAGCGGAAGCGCTGGACGCGCTGATGAAAGTGGTTACGCAGGCGGTGACCGCCGCAAGAGCGACGGCACGGGGCGACAGTGCGAAAAGAGGCGCATGGCCGTCAATCTGGCGCTCGGTGTGCTGCCAGCGGGTCGACATCGCGTGACAACTGACCGAACGGTTGCCGTCCGGAACGGACGGACTAGGAGACGGCCACCGCGCCCGCTCGTCGCGGATCTCCGGCGGCGTGCAGGCCGCGCTCCGGTGTCGACATGGCCGCCGCGACTCCACCGAAGTACATCGAGTGCCGGGGCATCGCGTGTGTCGGCAGCTCCAGGCCGCCTGGCAGGGTGAGGTCCTCCTCGTGGTCGGCCCGGTCCCCGACCGGGGAGTTCAGCCGCACGTGCACCCGGGGATGACGGACCGCCTCTTCCAGCGGGACACCGGCCTCCAGGTGCAGCGCGAGAACCTGTGCGATGGAGGTGGGGATGCGGTCGGACCCCGGTGACCCGATGGCCAGCACGGCCCCGTCGTCCCGGCGTCCCACCGTGGGTGCCATCGCACTGAGCAACCGGGCGCCCGGTGGCTCGCCGTGTGCTCCACGCGGGGTGAGCTCCTCCTCACCGAGGCAGTTGTTGAGCCAGATGCCGGTGCCCGGGACCAGCACACCGGAGTTGTACCCCGCGGACACGGTGATGGCGCACGCCGACCCGTCGTCGCCCACCACCGACACGTGGACGGTGCTGGGAGACCGTCGCAGCGACAGCTCGTCACGATGCACGGTGTCCATGACTGCTTGGGCCGCCACCTGCCGGTCGGCGGCCACGTCGACCACGTCGGCACGGTGGCGCAGCACGGCATGCTGGACCGCGACGAGCCGGTGCAAATCCTGGGCTGACCACGCCTGTCGACCAGCCTCGGCCGCGGTGGCCGTCATGCGACCACCCAGCAGTGTCAGCACGGCTGCCAGCACCACACCGCCCACAGCGGGCGCCGGGTTGGTCGCGAGCTGCCAGTCACCGAGCCGCGTCCGCAGCGCCGGGCGTACCACCGCCTCGTACGCCGCCAGATCGGCGGCCGTGAGGATGCCGCCGCCACGCTCGACCTCGGTCACCACGAGCTCAGCGAGCTCACCGGTGTAGAAGGCGTCGGCGCCCTGAACGGCGAGCAGCTCCAGCGAATCGGCCAGGTGCGGAACCAGGACGCTCTCGCCTCGTCCGATGAGGCGTCCGTCGGCGGTGTGCAGCGCCGCGTGGCTCTCCGGCTGCCAGCCGAAGATGTCGTCGTGCACGAACTCCAGATAGGTGTGGGACGCCTGCCCGTGCGGGAAGCCGTTCCGTGCGACCTCGGTCGCGGGCGCCACCACCTCCCGCCACGGGATGCTGCCCTGGGTGCGTGAGGCCAGGTCGAGCGCTCGCAGGCAGCCGGGGGTGGCCACCGACCCGTGCCCCACCGTCATGGTGACCCCACCGGCGTACGCGGTGTTGACTGCGCGGAGCCCGTGCCCGAAGCGCTCCGGAGGAAGCCCGCGTCCCGGCATCTCCACGCCGCCGTCGATGGTGACCGGCGGCGAGCCGTCGCCCGGCGAGATGGTGACGTAGGCGGCGCCGGCCATCGAGACCAGACCAGGCTCGCTCGCCGTCGTCACCAGCATGGCCGCCAGCGCCGCGTCGACTGCGTTGCCGCCCTCGGCGGCCACCCGCACCGCGGCGGCGCACGCCGACTCGTTGGGAGCTGCGACCGCCACCCGTCGCGGCGCAGGCGGGGTCGACATGCCGCTGACGCTACCGGCATCGGTTGTCGCGGCTGGACGCCTCTCGCTCGTCGGCCGCCGGCGGGGCTCGGCCATGGTCGGGCCCTGCCGGTGCAGCTCGGCCGGGGTCCGTACCGTTGCCGCGGCTGGTCGTCGAGCGAAAGGAGCCGGTTGTGCGAATCGAAGGCAACGCTGCGCTGGTGTCAGGCGGCGCGTCCGGACTGGGACTGGCGACGGTGCAGCGCCTGGCCGACGCCGGTGGACATGTCGTCATCCTCGATCTGCCCGGCTCGGCCGGGGCAGCCGTCGCTGATCGTCTCGGCGACAGAGTGGTCTTCTCCGCGGGGGATGTCACCGACAGCGAGACGGTCTCCGCGGCACTGGACCGGGCCGGCGACCTGCCCGCACCGCTGCGGCTCTGTGTCGGCTGTGCAGGGGTCGGCTCGGCCGCCAAGGTCCTAGGACGCACGGGTGTCTTCCCGCTCGACGCCTTCCGGCGCGTGATCGAGGTGAACCTGGTGGGCATGTTCAACCTCATGCGGCTCGCGGCAGAACGCATCCGCACGGTGGCGCTCGACGGTGAGGAGCGCGGCGTCATGATCAGCACCGCGTCCATCGCGGCGTTCGACGGGCAGATCGGGCAGGCTGCCTACTCGGCGTCCAAGGCGGGCATCGTCGGCATGACGCTGCCTATCGCGCGTGAGCTCGCCCAGAGCCAGGTGCGGGTGATGACCATCGCGCCGGGCCTGTTCGAGACGCCGCTGTTGGCGTCGCTGCCGCAGGATGCGCGCGACTCGCTCGGAAAGCAGGTGCCGCACCCGAGCAGGCTCGGGCAGCCGGAGGAGTTCGCCGCACTGGTCGAGCACATCATCACCAACCCGATGCTCAACGGCGACACGATCCGCCTGGACGGTGCCGTGCGGATGGCTCCGCGCTAGGGCGCAGACTGCGTTTCATGTCGACCGTGGCTGGTCGGGTGCCAGCCTCAGCCGTGCCGCGGCCGAAGGTCCGACGGGCCCCCGTAGTCACCCGCCGGGGTCACGATCGTCCCGGCATCGCCCTCGAGTACCGCGACCGCGTCCTCCAGCCGTCCGATGGCGGCCATGTCGCCGGTGACCTCGACGAACCGGCACACCGCGTCGACCTTCGGGCGCATCGATCCGTCCGGGAACTCCTCCCGCTGCAGAGCGGCAGGTGTCGCCCGATGGATCGGAGCGGCCTGGGGCGTACCGAAGTCGCGCATCACGTGCGGAACGTCAGTCAGGACCAGCAGCGCGTCGGCATCGAGCGCCTCGGCCAGCATCGAGCTGGTGAGATCCTTGTCGACGACTGCCTCCACACCCTGCAGCCGTCCGTCCTCGTTGCGGATGACCGGCACACCGCCACCACCTGCACAGACCACGATGGCGCCGCTGTTGAGCAGCAGCCGTATCAGCCGGGTCTCGACCACCCGCTGG
>DASQMN010000183.1:0-7477 GCA_035645475.1 Nocardioidaceae bacterium | reverse complement strand
CAGACGACGAGCTGGACCCACGGCGAGGCCTCAGACGCCGGAGGAGGGTGGTTCGGCGTCCTGGTCCAGCTCGTCGTCTGGGTCGTCCTGTACGTCCGGGTTGCCGGCTGCTGCGCGCTCGTCGGGCTCGGGTGTCGTGGCGGTGTCGTCCATGCTGTGACGTTACCCCCGCCGATCAGTCACCGTTCGGAGGGTGGGCTGCCGCCGTATTCGGGTACGGAGGGCCAAGGATGCCGCTGGTCGAGCACACGGCTGGTGGCATCCGCGCCGGGACCACCTCAGGCGTGTGTGCATCGGGCTCGGGGGATGTCGATGTACATGACGAAGGCCGGGTCACCATCAAGGTGACCCGGCCTTCCTACGCCCAGAGCGCGACGTGACCGCTCCGGTGAAGCCTCTCAGCGAGCGGTGGAGGTCTGCGTCGAGTTCGTCCGCGACAGCAGCAGGCCCAGGGCGAGCATGCCGAGGCCGAGCGCCAGGTGCAGCCAGTCGTCCGCGGTGTTGAGCGGCACGAAGTTGGCGGCGCTCGACTTGTCGATCACGAGCCCGTAGATCCACAGGACGAGGTAGATGGCACCCCCGCCGAGCAGAAACGTCTTCGCGCCGCCGGCGGTCTTGGCCATGGCCAAGCCTGCGACGCCGAAGAGGAGATGCACGATGTTGTGCAGCGCCGAGATCTCGAAGATACCGAGCAGCTTGGCGTCGCCTTCGTGACCGAACAGCTCGAAGTCGTCGTACAGCCCCGTCGTGATGCCGGGGATGAAGCCGAGAATTCCGACGAGCAGGAAGACGGCGCCCACTGCGGCAGCAGCAGTGCGCAACGGTTTGTTGTCGAGTGAGGCGCTGGAGTAATTTCCGCGACTGGTAGCCATGAGTGGTTCCTTTCAGGGGTGGTGACCCACCCGCACGGTGCGACTGCTGAAGCAGGCATTCCGGCATGGTCAATGGACCCGCGAGGCGCGGATACCTATCAATATTAGCGACAGCACCGCTGATGCGCCGATTGGAACGGCCATTGGCTGCTGTGATCCACGCCTCTGCCATTAAGGGAATTGGCGCGCCGCAGGGCGCGGAATGCGCGGGTGAGTGCGGCATTCCAGCGGTGTCTAGGCTGGTCCGATGCCTGTCGAGCTGAACGATGAGGAGCTGCGCTTTCTTCTCGACGTCGTGGAGCTGGCGCGCGAAGGCGAGACTGCGGAGCTCACGCGACTGATCGACGCAGGCGTGCCCGTCAACTTGAGCACTGCTGACGGTGACACTCTGCTGATCCTGGCCGCGTATCACGTGCACCTCCACACAGTGCAGGCCCTGCTGGGCCGGGGAGCGGACACTGCTCGCGTCAACGACCGCGGGCAGACCGCCATCGGGGCGGCGGTGTTCCGTCGCGCCGAGCCGGTGGTGCAGGCTCTGCTCGACGCGGGCGCAGACCCTTGGCTGGGGCGGCAGTCGGCGTACGCGGTCGCCGAGGTGTTCGAGCTCGAAGACATGCGTGCCCTGCTGGAGAGGTTCGAGCCCGCGAGCTGAAGGCCGGGAGGTGCCCGCGCCGTTTGCCCGGAGTGAGAGCCTGTCGCCGTGCTGCGCCCGTACCGTGACGTCCTCTCCGTGCCGGGAGCGGCCTTCTTCGCGAGCACGGGAGTCATCGCCCGGCTGCCGATGTCGATGCTCGGAATCGGCATCGTGCTGCTCGTGGAGGACGCCACCGGCTCGTACGGCATCGCCGGGGCGGTGGCAGCGACCTACGGAGTTGCCCAGTCCGTCACCACACCGCTGCTGGCCCGTGCCGTCGACCGTCTCGGGCAGGCGCGCACCATGCGCCCGGCGATCACGGCGCACGTGCTGGCCCTGCTGTCGCTCGTGGCGCTGACCGGCCTGTCCGCTCCAGCCTGGACGCTGTTCGTGGCCGCCGCCGCAAGCGGCAGCACCGTCGGGTCCCTCGGCAGCCTCGTCCGTGCCCGCTGGTCGTGGGCGCTGGCCAACGATCCGAGACGCAACGCCCGCCTGCACACCGCGTACTCGCTCGAGTCGGTGCTCGACGAGGTGGTGTTCATCGCCGGGCCGCTGCTGGTCACCGTTCTCGCCGTGCGCTTCTCACCGGCCCTCGGGCTGCTGGCAGCGGCCGCCGCTGTCGGCGGTGGAGGCGCCGCGCTGCTCTCACAGCGCAGGACCGAACCTCCGGTCTCCGGAGCTCGACCCTCGGTCGGCAGCGGAGTCCTGCGCGCCCCGGGGATGGTGGTGCTGGTTCTCACCTTCGTCTGTGTCGGTGGCATCTTCGGCTCGGTCGAGGTGGTGACCGTCGCGTTCACCGACGAACGCGGGGCTCCGGGATCGGCCGGCTGGGTCCTCGCGGCCTTCGCGCTGGGCAGCCTGCTCGCCGGGGTGGCCTACGGCTCGGTGCACTGGCGCTCAGGATCCGGTCCCCGGTTCGTGCTCGCCGTTCTGCTGCTGGCGGCTGGCGTCACTCCGCTGGCCTTCGTGGACCGCATCGTGGTCCTGTCAGGAGTGGTGTTCCTCGCGGGGTTCGCCATTGCGCCGATGCTGATCAGTGGCAACCAGCTGGTGCAGGACCTCGTGGCACCGGATCGGCTCACCGAAGGGCTGTCCTGGGTCGCCACTGCCCTGGGTGTCGGGGTGTCGGCCGGCTCGGCTCTGTCCGGTGCGGTGGTCGACGCCGCAGACGCCTCCACCGCCTTCCTCGTGCCGGCGGGTGCGGGGTTGATCGCCACGGTGGTCGTGCTGGGAGGGCGCCGCTGGCTACAACCGACACCGGCGCTGGCCGCCCGATCCGCGAGCATCGCCTGACGGTCACAGGCGTGCAGGAAAGGCCTGCGCCGGGCGCCAGCATCAGGCATGCTGTTGCTGTGTGTCCCGCCATGGTGACGGTGCGCATCCAGCACGCCGTTGAGCGAGGATCGGGATGCAGAGTTTCTGGAACGTCGTGCAGATCGTGTGCATGGTTGTCGGGGCATGGACGCTCCTCGCCGCGCTGTTCGCGGCGGTCTGGACCGCGCTGGTGCGTGGCCGCCGCGAGGGCACGGTGCACGACCGGCGTACGAGCACGGGGGGCGATCGGCGGAGAACCGCCCCTGCCGCTGAAGCCCTCGGTTCGGAGCGACGCGCGCAGTCCTGGGACGAGGTGCCCGGCTGGGTGACCACCGACCGGGAGTGGGCGGTCGCCGTGGTGCTGCTCGGGGCGCCCGCGGTCGCGGAGCGCACCGACCCCTTCGTGAGCTTCTCCGAACGCACCATCGACTGGCCGGGGCTGCTGCTTGCCGCGGCGTCATGGTCTGAGGACGACCGGCTGCTCATCTACACCGCCTACGACCTGGCCGAGGTCAGCCGGGTCACCGGCGAGCCGCTCGCCGGTGAGCGAGTGACGCTGAAGCAGATGGCCGACGTCGGCGACGACCTGGCAGCCCGTCTCCAGGTGGCGATGGACGTGCGACGAGGTCGCATGGACTACCTCACCGCCGCCGTCCAGACCCGCGGCCGCAGCTGACTCACCGGCTCGGGGCTGACGAGTCCGTCGACGCACTCGCGCGTCGACAAGCACCCTTCCAGGCTCGGCCACGACGCCGGCAGGCCACCGCAGAACAGGACACTCGCATGCACCTTCTGTCAGCCGCCTGGGCGAGCATCGTGGGGCTTTCTCTCGCCGCCACAACAGTGGCGCCGGTCACCGCCGACGCCCACCGCCTCGAGCAGGATGGCGGCTCGCGCGCCGACGCTTCGAGTGTCGCCGCCGCGCCTCGAGCGGTCGTACGCATCAACACCCGCGATCTGCGGGGCCGGATCTCGCCACTGCTCGCCGGATCCAACCACCGCTACCCCAAGCACGGCTTTGGCATATGGGACGCGCGGACCGAGACACCCGACGCGACAGCTGTGGCCAACGCCAAGCAGGCGGGCATCTCGTTGCTTCGGTATCCGGGTGGCTCTGTGGCGAACCTGTTCGACTGGAAGCAGGCCATCGGCCACCCCGCGGAGCGGGGCTGCCAGGTCAACGGCAAGTGGGGTCAAGAAGCCCTGCACGCCGACTACGGGATCGACGAGCACATGCTGACAGCTCGCCGGATCGGCGCCGACACTCACATCACCGTGCCCTTCGCCACCGAGACGCCACGCGACGCTGCGGCCTGGGTGGAGTACATGAACGCTCGGGTCGGTCAAGACCCCGACGGCGACGGCGTCGACATGGCTCGACTGCGCCAACGCAACCAGCGCCGACTCGGCGAACCGACCCGCCCGTACGACATCGATCACTGGACGATCGGCAACGAGCCCTACTTGAAGCACGAACGGTTCTGGATGTCTGCGGACGGGTCCAAGGCCCTCCAGCAGTACATCCAGGGCGGTCGGGCAAGCTACGAGAACCAGCTCGTGGGTTCTCGATGCGAGCGCTCACCGAGCGCGAGCAGCGGGACCGGTGAGGTGGGGCAACGCTTCGAGGTGCTCTACCCCCCGGTCGCTGCTGACAGCCAACTGATCACGGTGAACGGCCGGCGCTGGCGCGAGGTTGCCGACCTGGAGAAAGCGGAGCGGGGGGCCCGGGTGTACACCATCGACGACGACTCCGGTCACATTCACTTCGGCGGCGGAACCACCGGCAGCGGTGTGGCGCTGGGCGGGCGAGCACCGAGCAAGGGCGCCCCGATCAGGGCGGACTACACGGGGGTCCACAAGGGCTACGTCGACTTCGCGCGCGCCATGCACCGGGTCGACCGCTCCATCGACGTATGCAGCGAGTGGGGCCACGTCAACTTCATCGATGCTATGTCCCAGCAGCACCGACGCTACGACTGCGTGGCAGGGCACCCGTACAACTTCATGAACACGGTGTGGAACGACCCGCGCCAGGCCCACGACGACAACATGCTCGGCTTGCAGGAGTCGTCGTTCAAACTACATAACGTGCGGTCGAGGCTGCGGACAGCGACAAGCGGGCGATCGCACCTGGTGGTCACCGAGTACGGAGCGCTGTCCACCGTTGCTCAGCCCAACTACCGGCAGTGGCACGCCAGCATGACTGACGGGATCTTCCAGATGTCCTCGCTCGCCATGTTCATGAACGCCTCCGTCGCCTTCGCCGAAGGCGGAGCGCTGACAGCCAACGGCCTGCGCGGGTGGCTGGGTGAGCGGCCGGACTTCGTGATCTCCGCGAGCGCCCGAGGTCTGCAAGCGGTCAGCACGATGATCTCCGGCGGCGGCCGCGCGGTCGGCTTCTCGGCCGAGTCTCCCCGGCAGCGGGTCGCCGGCACCAGACGCAGCTACCCGACGCTGGGGGTGTCGGCCACCAAGGACCGCGAGGGCTCGCTGAACGTGCTGCTGATCAACCGGGATCCGGACGACGCGATGCAGGTGTCCGTGCGGAACCCGAACTTCAGCGGGCGCAGCCTGGCCACGACGTGGCGGGTCACAAGCCGAAGGATCTCAAGCATCAACACGGCGGATCATCCGAACGCGGTGGCGATGACTCGAGACCGACGCCAGCTGCCCAGCGTCCGCAGGTTCGGTGTCGGGCTACCGGCGCACAGCATCCTGCGCCTGCGGCTGTCGCCTCGGCGGTGAAGGGCCGGTGCTCGCCAGCCGACGGTCAGACCTCGCTGCGAGTCTCGAGCCGTGCACCCAGCTCCACCACAGCCTTGTCGCTGACCGTCACGTCCTGACCCACCAGCGTCACCTGTGCGGAGTCGGCGACGCCTTTGGCGTCCGGTGACCCGACCTGTGCCCCCGCACCGATGTGCGAGCGCACATCGACGATGCTCCAGTCGACGGTGGCACCCGCGCCGACGGTCACGTCCGCGTAGATGACGCTGTCACTGACGATCGCTCCCTCCTCGACGAGGACGCCGGGGCCGAGCACGCTGCGCCGCACCGTTCCGTGGACCCGCACGCCGGGGCTGAGCAAGCTGTCCTCGACCAAGCCGCCGGCCAGTACCCGCGCGGCGACGCGCTGCGGCTGGCGGGTGTGGATGGGCCACCCGTCCTCGTTGAAGAGGCCCAGGTCGTCGGTCAGCACGTCGCGGTGCGCCGCGAGGTACAGGTGCGGCTGGCCGAGATCGCGCCAGTACCCGGGCAGGGGGTGGGCGTAGGTGCGCTTGCGCTCGACGAAGCGCGGCACCAGTGTCTCGCCGAAGTCGCCGAGTCCGGTGTCGCCGTGCTCGGCCTCTCCCGAATGCTCGGCGTGCAGATCCTCGAGCACCTCGATCAGGGTGGCGGGGTCGTAGACGAAGATCTCGGTGGCAACCGTCGACGTCGACGGTGACTCGGGCTTGTACTCGAAGCCCGTGACGGCCCGCTTCGAGTCGACCTCGACCGTCGCGTGCTGGCTGGCCTGCTCCTGGGCGACCTCGGTGGTGACGATGGTGCACTCGGCACCCTCACGCAGGTGGGCCTCGATCGCCTCGTTGTAGTCGAAGCGGTAGACGTGGTCGGAGCTCAGCACCAGGACGACCTCAGGATCGGCGCTCTTGATCTGCTCGCGTATCCGGTACAGCACGTCGGCGTTGCCGCGGGCGAAGCCCTCCTCCTCGGCTGTGCCGGTGCCCTCCTGTGGCATCAGCAGGCGCAGCCCGCCATGGTTGCGGTCGAGGTCCCACGGCCTGCCGTTGGCGACCTGCTCCTCCAGCGTCGCGGACAGGTACTGCACCGAGAGCCACACATCGCTGATGCCGCTGTTGGCGAGGTTGGACAACGGGAAGTCGAGCAGTTGGTAGCTGCCCGCGAACGGAAGCGCCGGCTTCGCCCGATTCGACGTGAGTACCTGCATACGTCCTCCCGCTCCACCGGCTTGGATGATTGCGAGCACTCGTCTGCGGGTCATGCTTGGATCCTCACACGGGTCCGCGGCATCGGCTGACCGAGCCTGCTGCAGTGCCTGGCCCGCGGTGCGACCGGGAGTGCTGTGGACCGCGACACCTACCTCGCTCGATGGTCCGCGGCACACGGCGGGTTCGACCCACGGGCCTCGCCCTGGGTGTTCGGCTGGCTGAAGCTCGTGTACGTGCTCGCGTCACCGCTGGCACGATGGCGGGTGCCGGCCGATCTGCTGACCGCGGCGAGCCTGCTCACCGGTGCGGCCGTCGCCGCGACCGCCACCGTGGGCGGGCGTTGGCCGCTGCTGGCCGCCCTGCTGGCGGTGCTCTGCGGCCTGCTGGACGGACTCGACGGTGCCGTCGCCTCGCTGCTCGACACTTCCAGCCCGTGGGGGCACGTGCTCGACTCCTTCGTGGACCGGTGCACTGACCTGCTCCTGCTCGGCGCCTTGTGGGTCCTCGGCGCTCCACCGGGACTGTGCGTGGGCGCCGGAGCCCTGACCCTGTTGCAGGAGAGCGCGCGAGCGACGGCCGCCGCGGCCGGGTTGCGGGAGGTCGGCGTGCTCACCGTGTGGGAGCGCCCGTCGCGCATCATCCTCGCGGCGTTCGCCCTCCTCGCCGCAGGTGCCAGGCCAGCGTCCGCCGACTGGGTGGCCACTGCGGGC
>DASQMN010000182.1:0-1559 GCA_035645475.1 Nocardioidaceae bacterium | reverse complement strand
CGCGGCCAGCACGACGATGGCGGTGCCGTGTTGATCGTCGTGGAACACCGGGATGTCGAGCGTCTCGCGCAACCGCCGCTCGATCTCGAAGCATCGCGGGGCAGCGATGTCCTCCAGGTTGATGCCCCCGAAGCCGGGCGCGATCAGCTCCACTGCACGCACGATCTCATCGGTGTCCTGGCTACCCAGACAGATGGGCCACGCATCGATGTCGGCGAAGCGCTTGAACAGAGCCGCCTTGCCCTCCATCACGGGCAATGCGGCCTCCGGACCGATGTTGCCGAGCCCGAGCACGGCAGATCCGTCGGTGACCACCGCGACGGAGTTGCCCTTCACGGTCAGTCGCGGCACGTCGGCGGGATGCTCGTACAGGGCCATGCTCACCCGACCCACGCCTGGGGTGTAGGCCATCGAGAGGTCATCGCGGTTTCTCAACGGCACCTTCGAGGTCACTTCGATCTTTCCGCCGATGTGCAGCAGGAAGGTCCGGTCGCTGACCCTGTACACCTCGACCCCGGCGACGGCATCCACAGCCGCTTCGAGCTCCTTCGCATGGGATGCGTCACGTGCCGAGCACGTGACGTCCACCACCAGTCGGGCATTGGTCGACTCGGCCACATCGATCGCAGTCACGATCCCGCCGGCCGACGCCAGAGCCGTGGCGACGGCTCCGATCACGCCATGATCCGGAGTCGTGTGCAAGCGCATGGTGATGGAGTACGACGAGGTGCTGGGAGGTCTCAGCATGCTCATGCCCCTAGTCTCCCGTTCCGCGTGCTGCCAGCGTTCGCCCGGTGCATCGCCGAGATGAACCGTCGCCAAGCGCAGGGCCGAACAAGTACTCTCCCGCTCTGAGCCCTTTCGGGATGGCTTCGTGCGCAGGGGGGCATCGCCGTATGACCAACAGTGAGCTGGGTGCGCGGCCGGACACCAGCACCCAAGACCAAGTGGCGCGGATGCGGCTCAAGAACCATTCCGTGCAGACGGTGCTGCACGAGGTGGCAGCCCTGGCAAAGCTGGGAATGCCCGGCGATCCGGCGGTGTCGGCCACGTTGCTGGTAGCCGATCGTGTGCACACCGCGGCGTACACCGACCAGGCCGCTGTCGGGATCGACGAAGTGCAGTACAAGACCAGTAGCGGGCCGGCCTGGGACGCAATGGCCGACGGCAAGCTCGTCTATGCAGCGGACCTGACCAGGGAGACTCGGTGGTCCGACTTCCGGCAGGTGGCCAACTCCTGCGGGGTACTGAGCGCTCTGTCGGTGCCCCTCTGCGTACCGGACGGGTCGCGCACTGCGGCGGCGCTCAACATCTACAGCTCCCAGGCCAGTGCCTTCACCGAGGAAGACCTCCAGGTGGCGGCAACATTCGCCGCGGCGGCGGAGGCGACGGTGCTGAACGCGCACGACCACGACTCCTGTCGCGCCCTGGTGCGCCAGCTCGCGACGGCTCTGGAGACGCGTCCAGTCATCGACCAGGCGAAGGGCATCGTGATGGGAAGCCGTCGATGCTCGGCGGACGAGGCTTTCCAGCATCTGGTCGAGGAGTCCCGGCGTGCG
>DASQMN010000181.1:0-2624 GCA_035645475.1 Nocardioidaceae bacterium | reverse complement strand
CTGCTGGTGCAGCAGCTCGAGGGCAACGTGCTGTCAGCCAGGCTGCAGGGTCGAAGCGTCAGCCTGCACCCAGGGCTGGTCATCCTGGCCGTCACCGCCGGGAGCACCCTGTTCGGCATCGTCGGCGCCTTTCTGGCGGTGCCCACGGTGGCGGTGGTCGCCCAGGCCCTGCGGTACCTCGACGAGCTCGCCGACGCCACAGCTGCCGCCGCCAAGAAGTCGGCGAATGAGGGACCCCCGACTCCGGTCCGGGCGAGGCCCGCTCCCGCTGGAGCTCTGGTCGCGAGGGTGGCGCCGATCAAGCGATCGTTCATCTCCCGGCTGCCGAACATACGCCGCTAGGTACTCGGCGAGCGCGCTGGCTGAGCCCTCGCATGAGACGATCGCGGCCATGCTGAGAGTGGCGGTGCTCGGCGCCCGCGGACGCATGGGTGCCACGACGTGCGCGGCCATCGAGGCAGCCGATGACCTCGACCTCGTCGCGGCGGTCGACCTCGACGACGACCGGCAGCCGGTGGCCGGCTCGGATGTGGCGGTGGACTTCACCCGACCGGACGTGGTGATGGACAACCTGCGCTGGTGCATCGAGCACGGCGTGTCAACGGTCGTGGGCACGTCCGGATTCGACGAGGAGCGGCTCACCCAGGTGCGGCGGTGGCTGGTCGAGACGCCGGACGTGGCGGTGCTGGTGGTTCCCAACTTCTCGGTCGGCGCGGTGCTGATGATGCGCTTCGCAGCCCAGGCCGCGCCGTTCTACGAGTCGGTCGAGATCATCGAGCTGCACCATCCCGACAAGGCAGACGCCCCCTCGGGCACGGCGCGTCGTACGGCCGAGCTCATCGCCGCCGCGCGCGCCGATGCGGATATGGACGCGGTGCCCGATGCCACCAGCGACGAGGTGCCCGGTGCTCGCGGGGCGGAGGTGGAGGGCATTCGCGTTCACGGTGTGCGGCTGCGAGGGCTCGTTGCGCATCAGGAGGTGCTGTTCGGCGCGGTCGGCGAGACGCTCACGCTGCGACACGACTCGATCGACCGCGCGTCGTTCATGCCGGGCGTACTAGCCGCCGTACGTGGTGTCCGTGCCAAGTCGGGGCTGACCGTCGGGCTCGACGCAGTGCTCGGCCTCGACTGACCGCGTGCGCACCAAGCTGACGGTGGCCCTGCTGGTCACCGTGGTCGCCGCGTACCTGGCGTTCATCGCGTGGAAGGGCTTCTCCGCGATCCGGGACGGGGGGCCGGCCGGGGTCGCGCTGGGCGTCGGGCTGCTGGTGCTGCCGCTGATCGGTGCGTGGGTGGTGGTGGCCGAGCTTCGTTTCGGTGCGGCAACGCAGCGGCTCGCCGAGGAGCTCGAGGCTGACGGCCGGTGGCCGACGGAAGAGCTGCCTCTGCGACCTTCCGGAAGACCGGAGCGCGCCGCGGCCGACGCGCTGTTCGCGACCCGCCAGGCCGACGTCGAGGCGGACGAGCAGGACTGGGGCGCTTGGTTCCGGCTCGGGCTGGCCTATGACGACGCCGGCGACCGCCGCCGGGCCAGGGCGGCCATGCGTACCGCCATCCGCCTGCACGGCTGAGTCGTGACCCTCCGGCTCGGCGTGATCGTCGCCTCCGGCTCAGCGGTGTTCGACGCCTTCGGCTCAGCGGTGCACGGCCGCCATCGCCGCCTCCGGGTACCGGGTGCCCGCCGCGAAGCCGGCCGGGGCCACGTCGTCGATGGCGCTGAGCTCGTCGGGTGACAACGCGATGTTCGACGCCGCGGCGTTCACCTCCAGGTAGGAGCGGCGCTTGGTGCCGGGAATCGCCACGATGTCGTCGCCCTGCGCCAGCACCCAGGCGAGTGCCAGCTGCGACGCCTCGACGCCCTTGTCAACAGCCAGCTCGCGCACCTTGTCGACGACGGCGAGGTTCGCGTCGAAGTTCTCGCCCTGCCAGCGCGGGTTGTTGCGCCGCCAGTCGTCCTCGGCGAGGTCGTCGACGCTGCGGATGAGGCCGGACAGGAACCCGCGACCCAGCGGGCTGTACGCCACGAAGCCGATACCGAGCTCGCGTACGGTCTCGAGCACGCCGTCGTCCTCGACATCGCGGCTGAACAGCGAGTACTCGGTCTGCACGGCCGACAGTGGTGCGGTCGCGTGTGCGCGCCGGATCGTGTCCGGAGCCGCTTCCGAGATGCCGAGGAAGCGCACCTTGCCTGCCGCGACCGCCTCACCCAGCGCGCCGAAGGTCTCCTCGGCCGGGACGTCCGGGTCGACGCGGTGCTGGTAGTACAGGTCGATCGTGTCCACGCCGAGCCGCTGCAGCGACAGGTCCAGCGCCTTGCGCAGGTAGTCCGGGCGTCCGTTGACCCGACCCACAGGTCTGCCGTCGGCGTCGATCTCGTTCCCGAACTTCGTGGCGATGACGGCCTGCTCGCGTCGGTTCTTCAGCGCCCTGCGCAGCAGCTCCTCATTCGTCCACGGGCCGTACATGTCGGCGGTGTCGAAGAAGGTGATACCCAGCTCGAGGGCTCGGTGGATGGTGGCGACCGACTCGTCGTCGTCGCCTTGGCCGTACGCGAAGCTCATGCCCATGCAGCCCAGGCCCTGCTCGCTGACGACGAGGCCCTGACTGCCGAGGACGCGGTTCTG
>DASQMN010000180.1:0-8263 GCA_035645475.1 Nocardioidaceae bacterium | reverse complement strand
GTTGGCCAATCGCTGCTGAATCCGCCTTGACGCTTCAGGATCTCTCAGAAGTCGCCCTGCTGCTCGACTGGCTCGACGAGCACCCACCTGGGCACATCCCGCCGGTGCTACGGGCCGAGCAGCAGCGCATCCGTGCGCGGTTGCTCGCCGTCACAGCGGACCCGAGGACGTCGTCGGCGTTCACCGTCGCGGTGGGGGCGCTTCGCGATCTCGGCTCCCCGTACCACCTCGCCGTCGGACTGCTCGACCAAGCAGAGTTCCTGATGGCCGGAGATCACTCGGTTGCTGACAGCCCGATCGTCGGCGAGGCGCGCGCCATCGCCGCGCGGCTGGGAGCCCGACCACTGCTGGATCGCGTCGACCGGCTGACGGACGGGCAGCTACGAAGAGCCGATCAGGCGTTGAGGCCGTCGTCGCGCACGTAGCCGGCCGGACTGGCAGCGTCACCGTCTCGGATCCAGCGGGCGACCCCGGCAGGGTCTCGGCGCTCCAGCTCGTCCAGGATGTCCGCCCGGAGCCGCACGCCGTCCAGGTCACTGCCACATGCCCCCCACCGCGTCGTCAACTCCGACGTGGACATGTCTTCGAGCGCAGGATGCTGGGTCGGGCTGTCCGCTGTGGCGCGCGTGGACGCGGGTTCGTCCGCTGCACTCGCCTTGGCCGCGTCGGCCGCGCTCGCCTCGCTTGTCAGGTAAGCGGCCAGCGGATCCGTCCCGGCGGTGACCCCGAGGGCGAAGAGGAGGAGGCCGACAGCCAGGCCAGCCGGCCCCAGGGCCGTGAAGATGGCGGACAGAACCATCGGCAGTCCAGCGGCTGCCAGTGCAACCGTGGTGAGTCGGTCCCCGGACATGACTCGGTCGGTGATGACCCAGTGCAGGAACGCGATGAGACCCGTCACGACGACGACGTAGCCGGCCACGGCGAACACGTTCGCCTGCGTCGGTTCCGCCAGGAAACCCAGCAGGGCGACCCCGCCGTACAGCCACACCAGAGCGCGGCGGGCCTGCTCACGGATGGTCACGGTGACATCGCCTCCTCACGCTCCAGGAACCGCAGCGTGCTCCTGACCGCCGGCGAGGCTGTTCTGATCGAGGTGTTCGAGGCGAGAGCAGGGAGCAGACCTTGTGAGTCGGCGAAGGACACATCACTCAGGTCGAGCTCGATCCGACCATCGCAGGTGTCGTCCCGGATGTGCTCCAGGATGGCCTCAAGCAGGGAGCGCGTGCTGCCGTCGAGGTCTCCTGCGACCCTGAGCAGGCATCCGGTCGCGGACCGTTCGACCGTGATGGTCACGTTCGCGCTGCCGGCACCGGTCGGGTCGTCAGCAGAAGCGTCGATTCGACCCGGCAGCTGCGGCCCTGGCACACGAACCGGGCGCATCGGCTGCAGACGCAGGGGACTAGGACCGGACTCAGCCAGCTGTGGGGTGCGCATACCGGCACGCTAAGCGCCTCCCGACAGCCCTCCCATTCCCGAATGACGCTGCGTTGCGGAGCGCCAGATTGCCGGAAGCGGCGAAGTGCATGTCAGTCCGGCTCGAGCGACAGTGCCTGCTGCGGCCAGTTCAGCAGTCGTGCCCCGGCGACCGCGACATGCAGCGGCAGCTGCGCCGCGGGGTCACTCACCGAGTAGCCGGTGAGCTCATGGATGCGCTCCAGCCGATAGCCGACCGCCCGCACGCTGAGATGCAGCCGGCGGGCGGTTTCTGCGGTGTTTCCACCGGCATCGAAGTAGGTGCTCAGCGTGTCCAGCAGTGGCGCGGGGCCTCCACGAGCTTGCCGCAGCGGCTCCAGGACGCAGGAGAGGAGATCCACCATCGCCGCCTGGTCCCGCTGCAGGACCCGATACACCAGGAGCTGCTCGGAGTCGGCGATCCGGTCCTGGAGTCCCAGCTTGGACGCAACGTCCAATGATTCAAGGGCGTCCTGGTACGACCGGTAGATGCCACGCGGACCTTGATGCGAACGACCGACACCGACCCGCCAGCGTCCGCCGCGGGCCAGCTCACCCGCCGCCGAGCCGGTGACCTCGGCCAGGGACTGCACCAGGCGCTGCTGATCGGCACGACAGCGCTGCGATGTCGAGCTCACGATGCACACGAGGCGGCCGTCCTTCGCCAGCGCGAGCGCAGTGGGCTGCGCCGTGCGGGCTCGCACTGCCTCCTCGACCCAGCCTGTGAGTACTCCGGCAGCGGTGATGGCCTCGTCGTCCTGTGCGACGGCTACGACGTGGGACCCGGTGAGCACCAACCCGTACGGCTCGGCCCGCTCGACCAGCGATCCCACATCGGTCCGGTTCCCGAGCAGGTCGTCGACCAGCTCTCGCCGGGCCGTCTCTTCGACGCGGACCCGGTGGCGCTGTGCATCCTGGTAGCCCGATGCCAGCATGGCCAGGGCCTCGTCGGCGGCGCGCCACATGGCCTCGCCGGCCCGAACGAGCTCGGCGGCGCGGACCTCACGACCTCGCACCTCGGCCAGGAGCTCCGGCAGGCGCGGCCAGAGCCGGCGGCATGCGGTCATGTAGATGTCGACGAGCGCCGAGACGCTGATGCCGCTCGCGACGGCGTCGCTGCCTCGAGTCTGAAGGCGGCGCTTCTCCTGCCCGGTGAGTCGGCGTTCGGTCGCGACCGCATCAAAGACAGTCCTCAGGCAGCCTTCGAGCAGCGTCGGGCCGACGTCATGCTCCCGGCTCGCGGCACGCTCCTCTGCGGCCAGCGCAGCAGCGACCTTCGAGCTGTGCGTGGGGCCACCCATGCGGCCACTGTGCCATCAGCCCGGCCGGGTCTGCCCCAGCTGGGCATGCTCTGGCTGGGCCTGCTCTGGCTGGGCCTGCTCCGGCTGGGCCTGCGCGGGAGCCGCTGCCTCCTCGCTTCGATGCAGGCGAGCGCTGGGCCATGCGCTGGCGGGTCCGACGGTGATGAGAAGCGCGGGCATCAGCAGCGTGCGTACGACAAGGACGTCGAGTGCGATACCGACGCCCATGGCGAACGCCAGCTGCCGGAAAGGATCGAGAGGAACGAGCGCCAGCATGCCGAAGCTGGCCGCCAGCGCCAGGCCGGCTGCCGTGATCGGGCGGGTCGTCGCAGGCATGGCAACGGCGATCGCCTCTCGAAGCGGCCGTCGCCTCGCCTCGTCCCAGACGTGACCGACTCCGAAGATGTTGTAGTCCGAGCCGAATGCCAGCAGGAGCACCGCCGCAGCGAACGGCACGTAGAAGACAAGCCCAGCCTCGGGGTCGACCAGGTCGAAGACCCACGTCGTCGCCCCCAACGTGGCGGCCACCGACAACGCAGTGGCGCCGAGCAGCATCAACGGTGCCACCAGCGCCCGAAGGAAGATGACGAGCATGAGCAGGTTGGCGAGGAGCGCGGCGATGGCAGTTCGCAACAGGTCGCCCCTGGTGAGCTCCACGATGTAGGCCCCGGTCGCGGAGTCGCCGATGAGCCCGGCGGAGGCGTCGCCGAGGCGACTCTGGTCGAGCAGAGTCGGCAGCTGTCGCTGCAGGTCGTCGACCGTTCCGATCGCCGAGGCGCCGAGCGCCTCGGAGTCCAGAACGACCAGGTAGCGAGCGGCTCCACCACCTTCGTCGAGCAGCACACCCAGCTCCAGGCGGCCGGCTTGGTCGCCCGGGCCGAGGACACCCGCGACTCCCGGTGTCGCAGCCAGGCGGCGACCGAGCTGGGCAAGCTCGTCAGTTCGCCGGTCCAGGCCCGGACCTTCCACGAGCACTTCGGTGGGCGACAGGATGCCGGGCGCGAACCCGTCCTCCGCGGCTGCGGCCGCGCGCGCGACGTCGTTGTCGGCCGGCAGTGCACCGATGAACGAGACCCCCAGCTCGATCCCTCGCAGCGGCAGCGCGACGACGACGAGGGCGGCCGTGGTCACGGCGAGCGTGACGGCGGCGGCCGTCCGGCTCTCGGTCAGTCGGCCGATCAGCGACCGGGACCTCGGCGGCGGTGCGACGTCGCCTTCCTCGGTGGGGAGGTCGACGGCAGCAGGCGCCAGTCGGCTCGGCCAGAAGACGACCCGGCCGAGCACTGCCATCAGTGCGGGCACCAGCGTCACGGCCACGGTGAGTGCGGTGAGAACGGTGAAGACCAGAGCAGGCCCCAGTGCCCGGAAGAACGTCGACTCGGCGACGAGGAGAGCGCCGGTGCCGGCGGCGACCGCCAGGCCGGCGGCTGCGATGATCGGCGTGAACTGTGCGGTAGCGGCGCGGGCGGCGCCGTGCGCGCTCATCCCCGCCACCAGGCGGGGTCTCAGTGCGGCGCAGTAGAACACCACGTAGTCGGTGACGACGCCCAGGAGCAGGGCGATCACCACAGGTTCGAGCTCGCTGGGACTCGAGACGCCGATGACCGACGCGACGTAGCCGGACACGCGCAGGGTCACCAGGTAGGCGACCGCGGTGGTCGCCAGCGTGACGATGGGCGCCACGATGGAGCGGAAGTACACCCCGACGATGACCACGATGGCAGCAAGGGTTGCCACCTCCACCGTGTGTAGCTCCTCGCGGATGATCCGACCCTGTGCCGCACGCGCCGGAACCGACCCGGTGACCCCGACCACGTCGTCGTCAGCATCGAAGAAGCGCTGTGCGTACGCCTCCGCTGCTCGCGCCTGCTTGTTGAAGCTCGGCCCCGGTTCCACGAAGAAGTAGGTCACGGCCGTCGTTCCCCGCTCGGACGACGAAGGGAACAGCCCCAGCGTGTTGGCGATCGGGAGAGCGCCACGGATCCTTGGAACGTCGTCGTACCGGCCGCGGTTGAGCGTGATGGCCGTGCTCACGATCTTCTCTTGGGTCTTCACGGACAGCCCGCTGGGATCTCGCTGCACCAGCGCCGTGCGTCCGAGTAGAGGGAACCCGAAGATCTCGATCGACCGCAGCTCCTTCTGCACTGCCGGGGCGTCGTCCGGCAGCAGGCCACGCAGGCTGTCGGAGCCTGAGGCGCCGGACAAGGTGGGCAGCAGCACCACGCAGGCGGTCGCGCTGAGCAGCCAGAACGCGATGACCCACCACCGCAGCCACACGACCGCCGCGGCGTATCGATCAGCGATCGAAGGACGGTTCATCGCCGCACTCCGATCCGACCAGCAGACTTCGGCGGCAGACATCGACGCCAGGCATCGACGGGGCAGCCACGCGAATGGCGACGGCCACTCACGGATGCAACCTAGTGTCGTCTGCACGTTGCAGGAAGAAGGCGCCCAGCGCGGCCAGCTCCTCCGCAGTGACATGCCGCGGCGCGGCCACGCCTTCGGGGTCAGCCGGACGGAACGGTCTCTCCTTTGCCGAGCACGGTAAGACCGTCGCGGACGATGAGCCCCCGGGCAGCGTCCTTCTTGGGGTCGACTCCGATCTCGACTCCGGGAGGCACCACCACGTTCTTGTCGAGGATGGCGCGATGCACGACGGCGCCCGTCCCGACCACCACGTCGTCCAGGAGCACCGAGTCGGTGACCTCAGCACCGGACTGCACCATCACGTTGGGTGAGAGGACAGAGCGCCTCACCGAGCCCCCGCTCACCACCACGCCGGGCGACAACAGCGCCTCGTCGGCCTGCGGCGCCATCTTGCCCGCCCCGTGCACCATCTTGGCCGGCGCGAGCGGCTCGTACGAGGTGTAGATCGGCCAGTCGGCGTTGTAGAGGTTGAAGACGGGGAGCGCCGAGACGAGATCGATATGCGCCTCGTGGTACGACGACAGCGTTCCCACGTCGCGCCAGTAGTCGCGGTCACGAGCCGACGTTCCGGGCACCTCGTTGTCACGGAAGTCGTACACGCCGGCCTGTCCCTTGGCCACGAACGCCGGCACGATGTCGCCGCCCATGTCGTGGGCGCTGTCGTCATCGTCTGCATCGGCCGTCACGGCCTCCACCAGCGCGGCCCGGTCGAACACGTAGTTGCCCATGGATGCCAGCACCTGCTGCGGCGCGTCCGGCAGGCCCTCCGGCGAGGTCGGCTTCTCCAGGAACTCGCGGATCCGTCCGGTCTCGGTGGGATCCACGTCGATGACCCCGAACTGGTCGGCAAGCTGGATCGGCTGCCGGATCGCGGCCACGGTCGCCGCCGCGCCGGACTCCACGTGCGCGGCCACCATCTGGGAGAAGTCCATCCGGTACACGTGGTCGGCCCCGACCACCACGATGATGTCCGGCTGTTCGTCGCTCACAAGGTTGAGGCTCTGGAAGATGGCGTCCGCGCTGCCGGCGTACCAGCGCTTGCCGACGCGCTGCTGCGCTGGGACGGGCGCGACGTAGTTCCCGAGCATGGCCGACAACCGCCAGGTCGACGTCACGTGCCGGTCGAGGCTGTGCGACTTGTACTGCGTCAGCACGACGACCTTGCGGTACTCGGAGTTGACCACGTTCGACAGGGCGAAGTCGATGAGCCGGTAGATGCCGCCGTACGGCACCGCCGGCTTCGCGCGGTCAGCGGTGAGAGGCATCAGCCGCTTGCCCTCACCACCTGCCAGCACCACTGCCAGGACCTTCGGACCACGTGTTCGCACAGACACGCCGCGACCCTAAGGGAGCCGCGGACGGCCGACCACGCCGGGTGTGTCACGCGTCACTAGGGTGCAGCCATGGCTGCGCAGATGCGTCTGGACGTGCTGTCCCGCGAGTACCCGCCTGACGTGTACGGCGGCGCCGGGGTCCACGTCGCCGAGCTGGTCCGGGCGCTGCGGCGACGTGAGGATCTGGAGGTGTTCGTCCGCTGCTTCGGCGGCGCCCGCGAGGAGGAGTCGTCGATCGGGTACGCCGTCCCCGCCGAGCTCGAGGACGCCAACTCCGCCCTTCGGTCGCTCGGAGTGGACCTGTCCATGGCGGCCGACTGTGCCGGCGCGAACGTCGTCCACTCCCACACCTGGTACGTCGCGCTCGCCGGCCAGATCGCGTCCATGCTGCACCGGATGCCGCACGTATACACAGCTCACAGCCTGGAGCCGCTGCGCCCGTGGAAGGCCGAACAGCTCGGCGGCGGCTACACCGTGAGCTCATGGGCTGAGCGCACGGCCATCGAAGGTGCAGCAGCCGTCATCGGTGTCAGCCATGCCATGAAGGACGACGTGCTGCGTTGCTACCCACGCGTGGATCCCGAGCGGGTGCACGTCGTGCACAACGGCATCGACACCAGTGAGTGGGCGCCCGTCCACTCGCCCGACCGGGTTCGCGAGCTCGGGGTCGATCCTGATCGTCCCAGCGTCGTCTTCGTGGGCAGGGTCACGCGCCAGAAGGGTCTGCCACACCTGCTGCGTGCTGCTCGCGGGCTGCCGCCCGAGGTGCAGCTCGTGTTCTGTGCCGGTGCCCCGGACACCCCGGAGATCGGGGCAGAGGTCGACGCGCTGGTGGCCGACCTGCGACAGGCGCGCGGGGGAGTGGTGTGGATCGGCGAGATGCTGCCGCGGGCGGACGTCGCGGCGCTGCTGAGCGCCGCGACCGTGTTCGCGTGCCCGTCGGTGTACGAGCCGCTGGGGATCGTCAACCTGGAGGCCATGGCATGCGAGACGGCCGTCGTGGCCACCGCCACCGGCGGCATCCCCGAGGTGGTGCAGCACGGCGAGACCGGGCTGCTCGTGCCGATCGAACAGGCCTCCGACGGCACCGGCACACCGCTCGACGCGGGCACGTTCGAGGCCGACCTGGCTGCAGCGCTCGCCGAGGCCACTGCCGATCCCGACCGAGCCGCCGCGATGGGGCGCGCGGGAAGGACCCGGGCGGTCAGCGAGTTCAGCTGGGACACCGTCGCCGAGCGCACGCTCGAGGTCTACCGGGCCGTTGGCGCCGGCTGACGTCTGGGCGAGGCCGACCTTCCGGACGGCGCAGTATCGTCGCCCGCTGTGCCGACCTGGGTGAGCCTGCTGCGTGCCGTCAATCTCGGCGCACGCAACAAGGTGCCGATGGCCGCCCTGCGAGAGGCGCTCAGCCAGGCGGGGTTCGACTCGGTCCAGACCTACGTCGCCAGCGGCAACGTGGTGACCCGGTCGCGTCACCGCAGCCCGGAACGCGTCGCGGCGCTGGTGCACTCGGTCGTCGCCGAGCTCACCGGACTAGAGGTGCCGGTGATGGTGCGCTCACCGGCCGACATCCACAACGTGCTGGCGGCCAACCCCTGGCCGCAGGCCACCCGCGAGCGCCCGACGCTGGTACACGTCCACTTCCTCGCCGAGCAGCCGGCGCCGGAGCGCGTCGAGGCGCTGTACGCCGACGACTCGGCTGCGGGGTCCTGTCGGGTCGCCGGGCGTGAGATGTATGTCGACTAC
>DASQMN010000179.1:0-4779 GCA_035645475.1 Nocardioidaceae bacterium | reverse complement strand
ATGGAGGGAGCCGACGCGCTGTACGGGGTGTCGATGCGAGGCGACGGCGTGTCAGCCGTCATCAGCCAGAGGTTGCGCGAGCCTCAGCCGGCCTGAGGAGCCCGCTCACTCGCTCGCGACCCTGACAGGCTACGGCGGGTGCAGGAGCCGCTGACGCGCTGAGCCGGACCGCCGATCGCCGGCGGCCCGATCTCAGCGACCAGATCTCGCGACCGGCTCAGTGGTCGGGCTCAGCGGCGGGGGGCGCCGGAGCGTCGGGTGACCGCACGACCCCGGCCGGCAGCGGCACGGCGTCCTCCGCCCTTGCCGCGTGCCGAGGACAGCGCGCCCTTGGCCTTGGCTTGGTTCTGCGGCTTGCGCGCGACATTGATGGCCTTCTTGGCCAGTCCGGCCTTGGCCAGGCTGCTGAAGATTCCCATGGGAGCTCCCTCGTCGTCGGTCATTGTCGGACGCAGAAGCCGTACCCACTCGCAGCCCTGACACGCGTGGGCCAGCCGCCTTCGCTCGGCGCGCGAGGAGCGCCACACCTCGTCTGAGAGACTCTTCCCCCGTGGATCCCGTAACACTCACCATCCTGCTCGCCATCCTCGTCCTGCTCCCGGTCGTCGCCGGACTGGTTGCTTTGGTGGCCAGCCGTGGCCGGCGCTCCGCGACTCTCCCGCCCCGGGCCGACGAGCTGGTGCGGCCGGGCGAGCCGGGCGTTGGGGACGACGCGGAAGTGCCGCGGGACACCGCGACCCGCACGGTGGAGGACGTCCAGCTCCCACCGGCGCCGGTCGAGCCGACGTACGAGACCCCGGCACCCACTCGTGGCCGCCTCATCCGGCTGCGGGCAAGGCTGGCCCGTTCGCAGTCCGCGATCGGTCGCGGCCTGCTGGCGCTGCTCTCCCGAGACTCGCTCGGTGAGGACGACTGGGAGGAGGTCGAGGACACGCTGCTGTCGGCTGACCTCGGTGTCGCTCCCACCCAGGAGCTCGTCGATCGGCTCCGCACCCGGCTCCAGGTCGAAGGAGACGGCACGACAGAACGGGCCCGTGCCGTCCTGCGCGAGGAGCTGTTGACAGTGGTCGACCCGACGATGGACCGGACCCTGTCCGTCCGCCGCCGCGAGGGCAGGCCCGGTGTGGTGCTCGTCGTGGGGGTCAACGGCACCGGCAAGACCACCACCGTCGGGCGGCTGGCCCGGGTGCTGCTCGCCGACGGCGGCAGCGTGCTGCTCGGTGCCGCCGACACGTTCCGTGCCGCCGCGGCCGACCAGCTGCAGACCTGGGGCGAGCGGGTCGGAGTCGACACCGTACGCGGGCCTGAGGGCGGCGACCCGGCCAGCGTCGGCTTCGAGGCTGTCCGCCAGGGCATCGAGCGTGAGGTCGACACCGTGATCGTGGACACCGCCGGGCGCCTGCACACCAAGGCAGGCCTGATGGACGAGCTGGGCAAGGTCAAGCGAGTCATCGAGAAGCAGGCGCCGGTGACGGAGGTGCTCCTGGTGCTCGACGCCACGACCGGGCAGAACGGCATGGTGCAGGCCCGTGTCTTCTCCCAGGTCGTCGACGTCACCGGCATCGTGCTCACCAAGCTCGACGGCACCGCCAAGGGCGGCATCGTGGTGGCGGTACAACGCGAGCTCGGAGTGCCGGTGAAGCTGGTCGGACTGGGCGAAGGCCCCGACGACCTCGCGCCGTTCGACGCCGAGGACTTCGTGGACGCCCTGCTCGACGCGGCGTGACCCGGCGCCACTACCCCGCACCGACACACACTCGTAACACAGGGTCGCTGGACGTCACGCGCGCGTCACGTCCATGCGTCCCTCCGCGTAACGCGCGACCTCCACAGTGGGCACACCCGAGTTGACAGTGCGGTCACCGGGCCGTGACCCCTGCCAACGCATTGGAGCGCGCCTCGATGACTTCCGGAGACACCGCCTGGGTGCTGGCGAGCTCGGCGCTCGTCCTGCTCATGACCCCAGGCCTCGCCCTGTTCTACGGCGGCATGACCCGCGCCAAGAGCGTGCTCAACATGATGATGATGAGCTTCTCGGCCATCGCCGTTGTCAGCGTGCTGTGGGTCCTGTACGGCTACTCGATCACCTTCGGCGAGTCGAGCAGCAGCCTGTTCGGCAACTTCGACCACTTCGGCTTGCACGGCCTCAGCGGAGCCGCCGTGCTCAGCTTCGCGGCCTTTCAGCTGATGTTCGCGATCATCACCCCGGCACTGATCAGCGGGGCGATCGCCGACCGCGCCAAGTTCCTCGGCTGGGTCGTCTTCGTGGTGGTGTGGACCAGCCTGGTTTACTTCCCGGTCGCCAACTGGGTGTTCGACTTCGGCGTCGACGCAGCGCTCGAATCCGACGCCGGGTGGATCGTCGGCTGGGGAGTCCAGGACTTCGCCGGCGGCACGGCCGTTCACGTCAACGCCGGCGCCGCCGCGCTCGCCCTCGCCCTGGTGCTGGGCAAGCGCACGGGGTGGAACCGCGACCCGATGCGCCCGCACAACCTGCCGCTGGTGCTGCTCGGTGCCGGCTTGCTCTGGTTCGGCTGGTTCGGCTTCAACGCCGGGTCCGCCCTGGCCGCCAACGGCCTCGCCGCGACGGCTTTCGTCAACACCCAGGCCGCCGCTGCGGCCGCCATCATCGGGTGGCTGCTGGTGGAGCAGCTGCGCGACGGACGTCCTACCAGCCTCGGCGCTGCCTCGGGGGCCGTGGCCGGACTGGTGGCCATCACCCCGGCGTGCGCCTTCGTCTCACCGCTGGGCGCTCTGCTGCTCGGCGTGCTCGCCGGCTCCCTGTGCGCCCTGGCCGTCGGGCTGAAGTGGAAGCTCGGCTTCGACGACTCGCTGGACGTGGTCGGCGTGCACCTGGTCGGTGGTGCCTTCGGCTCCATCGCGCTCGGCTTCCTGTCCCTGGACGGTGGACTGCTCTACGGCGGGGACCCCGCCCTGCTCGGCAAGCAGACCGCTGCGGTGCTCGCGGTCGCGGCCTACTCCTTCGTCATGGCGTACATCATCGGCAAGGCCATCGACCTGACCATCGGCTTCCGCCTCGACGAGGAGGACGAGGCCACCGGCATCGACCTGGTCGAGCACGCAGAGTCCGGATACGACCTGCACCCGGCCGGCGCCGGCGGCCGGGCCCTTCCGGGGACGACGGGGGTCGCCGTTCCACAGGACGCACGACACGAAGGGAGTGTGCGGGCATGAAGCTGATCACCGCCGTCATCAAGCCACACAAGCTGGAGGAGATCCGGGAGGCACTGCAGAGCTTCGGTGCCATGGGCATGACGGTGACCGAGGCCAGCGGGTACGGCCGGCAGAAGGGCCATGTCGAGGTCTACCGCGGCGCGGAGTACGACGTGGCGCTCGTACCGAAGCTGCGCATCGAGCTGGTCGTCGACGACGCGGACGCCCCTGACCTGGTCGAGGTGCTGGTCAAGTCGGCCTACACCGGCAAGATCGGCGACGGCAAGGTATGGGTCGTACCTGTCGACTCCGTGGTGCGGGTCCGTACGGGGGAGCGAGACGAAGCCGCCATCTGAGCGTGCCGAGATCGCCCGGGAGCTGCTGATCGCGACCCCGGGCGATCTCGCGCGCCGACGTCGCCAGCGGGCCGACGCGATGGACGACCGACTCCGCTCCACGTTCTCGGCTGCCTGCGACGGGGCCGTCGACGGCCTCGCGCTGGTGGCTGTCGGCGGCTACGGCCGCCAAGAGATGTCGCCGGCCTCCGACGTCGATGTGGTGCTCGTGCACGACCATGCGTCGGGCGCTGAGCGGGTGAGCCGGGTGGCTGAGGCACTGTGGTACCCGCTGTGGGACGACGCCGTGCCGCTCGACCACGCCGTACGCGAGGCCGAGGGCATGGTCGCGACGGCTGGCGTCGACCTGCGGGTGGCACTGGGGATGCTCGACGCCCGGCACGTCGCGGGAGACGAGCAGCTCGCCGCTCGGGTACGCAGCCGGGTGCTCGCGGAGTGGCGGCGCACCTCGGCATCTCGGCTGCCAGAGCTGCGCGCCGCGTGCGACGCTCGGGCCGAGCGGGCGGGGGAGGTGGCGCACGCCGCGATCCCCGACCTCAAGGACTCCAGGGGAGGACTCCGCGACGGCGTGGTGCTGCGCGCGCTTGTCGCCACCTGGCTGGTGGATGTGTCGCACCGCGAGGCCGAGACTTACCGGGCCACCGTGCTGGACGTCCGCGACGTGCTGCACGAGGTGTCGGGTCGGCGCAGCGACCGGCTGCTGCCGGACCTCGTACCCGATGTCGCACAGCGGCTGGGGCGCGAGCCGCAGTCGTTGACGTTCGCGCTGCGAGATGCGGGGCGCCGCACCGCGCACCTGCTGGACTCCACGTGGCGACGGCTGGGGCCGACCACAGATGCGGAGAGTGCCCGCTCGAGCCGGTGGACACTCGGCCGGCGGCCCGAGATCCGGCCTCTTGACCCGACTGCCGACGCCGGGGTGGGCCGGCTGGGCGACGAGGTCGTCCTCACCGCCGCCGCCCGCCCGGAAGCGGACTCCCTGCTGGCCCTGCGTGCCGCGGCGCTGGCGGCGGAGCAGGGCTTGCTGCTGAGCCGGGCGAGCGCCGACCGGCTGGCGGGCAGCACCTGCCCGCTGCCTGAGCCCTGGCCACCACCAGCTCGACGGTGGCTGATCCGTCTGCTGACCTCCGGTCCCGGGCTCGTGCCGGTATGGGAGGAGCTGGACCAGGCCGGTGTCGTCGACACATGGCTGCCGGAATGGAGTCGGATCCGGCTGCTGTCCTCCAGCGCCGCCGTCCACCGCTGGACG
>DASQMN010000178.1:0-22293 GCA_035645475.1 Nocardioidaceae bacterium | reverse complement strand
CCGCACCGGCCGCGCCGGCCGAGGAGGGTCCGGCAGAGGACCCGCGGTTCGCCGACGCCGACGCCGCGCTCGCCCGCGACGACCTCGATGCAGCGGTCGCCGCCTATCGCGCCCTGGTATCGGCCAATCCGGCCGACAAGGAGGCCGTCGAGCGGCTGGCCGGGGTCGAGCTGATGGCTCGCACTCGCGGAGCCGACCCGGTGGCGGCTCGGCAGGCGGCCGTTGATCGCCCGGACGACGTGGCTGCTCAGGCGCTCGCGGCCGACCTCGACGTGCTGGGCGGGCACATCGACGATGCGCTCACCCGGATGGTCGACACCGTCGCGCGAACCAGCGGTGACGAGCGGGACAAGGCGCGCGCGCACCTGCTCTCGCTGTTCGAGGTCGTCGGCAGCGACGACCCGGCTGTCGCGACAGCCAGGCGACGGCTGGCGGCTGCGCTGTTCTGAGCACTGCTCAGCGCGGCTCGGCGCCGTCCTCCAGGTACGGTGCGCCGACAGGCTGCTGCCGCAGGTAGGCCAGCAGCCGCCCCGTCGCCGCTGCGGCATGGCGCGAGACGTCGGCATCGTCGCACCAGTGCACGGCCGCGATCTCCGTCGGCTGCAGCGCCAGGGCATGCGTCAGCGCGGGGTCGTGCACGCCGAGGTCGTACACGAACACGCAGGCGTCGTCCCAGGCCCGCCACGCAGGCAGCCAGTTGACCGTCAGCAGCCGCGGCTCGGCGACGTCCAGTCCGAGCTCCTCACGGACTTCGCGGCGTACGCCGTCACGTGGTGACTCGCCCGGCTCGACGACCCCACCGGGAAGGTCCCACTCCGGCTTGTAGGTCAGCTCGCACAGCAGCACCCGCCCGGCGGGGTCGCGCGCCACCCCGTGAGCTATCACCCGCTTGGTAGGCAGCCCCGCGTTGAGCAGGGCCACGAACCCGTCCCGCGAGTCCGGTGCCGGATCCTCTGCCAGCCGGGCGAGCAGCACCTCGTCGGCACCGCTCGGCCCGCCGCGCAGCACCCCCTCCCGCCGCAGTCCGGCCAGGGCGGCGGTGCGCAGCCGGCCGAGATGGGCCACCGGCACTCGGGCCTCCACCCGTACCAGATCCACCTGGGAGAAGGCGTGTGCGACCGCTCGTCGTACCCCCGACCGCACTCCATCCGGCTCCTGGCCGGTCGGTGTGCCCGCGGTGCTGATCCAGCTGAGCTCGGCGACACCGGGACGGGTACGCCGCACGGTCACCGAGGCGCCGGACTCGTCCAGCCGCCACGTCCAGACGCCGCCGGAGCCGTCCGCCTTCACCGGGCAGCAGGTCGGTGCCGCAACCACAAGGTGCCGAGCGGCGGCAGCCGCAGCGTCGTGGAGGCCGGACGTCCGTGTGACGGCTCCGCCAAGGCCTCGACGGCACCGAGGTTGCCGACTCCGGACCCACCGTAGACGTCGGCGTCGGTGTTGAGGATCTCCTCCCAGGTACCTGCCGTGGGAAGGCCGATCCGGTAGTTGTCGTGCGGGATGGCCGCGAAGTTGGTGATGCACACGACCGGGCCACCGGGACTGGACCGCACGAAGCTGAACACGTTGTTGCCGGAGTCGTTGGCGTCGATCCAGGAGAAGCCCTCGGGGTCGGAGTCACCGACCCACATCGCCGGGTTGTCGCGGTAGGTCCTGTTGAGGTCGGTCACCAGCCGCTGCAGTGCGGCGTGACCGGGGTCCCCGAGCAGGTCCCAGTCGAGGCTGCGCTCCTCCGACCACTCCCGCTCCTGGCCGATCTCGCCGCCCATGAAGACCAGCGGCTTGCCAGGGTGCGCCCACATGTAGGCGAAGTACGCCCGCAGGTTCGCCAGCTGCTGCCAGCGGTCACCCGGCATCTTGGCGAGCAACGACCGCTTGCCATGCACCACCTCGTCATGGCTGAGCGGCAGCACGAAGTTCTCGGTGTAGGCGTACATCATCGAGAACGTCATCTGGTGGTGGTGGTACTGCCGGTAGATCGGCTCGAGGCTCACATAGCCCAGCGAGTCGTGCATCCAGCCCATGTTCCACTTGAAGCCGAAGCCGAGCCCGCCCAGATGCGTGGCGCGGGTGACGCCCGGCCACGACGTCGACTCCTCGGCGATGGTGGTGATGCCGGGCACCCGCTTGAAGCACGTGGCGTTGAGCTCCTGCAGGAAGGCGACGGCGTCGAGGTTCTCCCGTCCGCCGTACTTGTTGGGCAGCCACTCACCCTCGGGGCGGGCGTAGTCGAGGTACAGCATCGACGCGACGCCGTCGACGCGAAGGGCGTCGACGTGGAACTCCTCCAGCCAGTACAGCGCGTTGGCGACCAGGAAGTTGCGCACCTGCGGGCGGCCGTAGTCGAAGATGTAGGAGCCCCACTCGCGGTGCTCACCGCGTCGGGGGTCCGGGTGCTCGTACAGCGGGGTGCCGTCGAAGCGGGCCAGGGCCCACGGGTCCGTGGCGAAGTGCGCGGGCACCCAGTCCAGGATCACCCCCACGCCGGCCTGGTGCAGGGCATCGACCAGCGCGCGGAAGTCGTCGGGGCTGCCGAGCCGGGAGTCCGTGGCGAAGTAGCTGGTGACCTGATAGCCCCAGGAGCCTCCGAACGGGTGCTGCATGACCGGCATCAGCTCGACGTGCGTGAAGCCCATGGCCACGACGTAGTCGACCAGCTCCGTCACCAGCCCGCGGTAGCCGAGTCCGCGACGCCAGGAGTCCAGGTGCACCTCGTAGATGCTCATCGGGGCGTCGTGCAAGGCGGTCTTCGCGCGAGCGTCGAGCCAGGCCTTGTCGGACCATGAGTAGCTGCTCTCGGTGACCTGCGACGCGGTCTCCGGTGGGTGCTGCGCCGCTCTGGCGAGCGGGTCGGCCTTGGTGCGCCGGTGCCCGTCCTGCCCGAGGACGTCGTACTTGTAGAGCGTGCCCTCGCCGACGTCTGGGACGAAGAGCTCCCACACGCCACTGGAACCCAGTGACCGCATCGGGCAGGGCGTCGGCTCCCAGTGGTTGAAGTCGCCCACCACCGACACCGCGCGGGCGTTGGGGGCCCACACCGCGAAGGAGGTACCGGTGACCGGCCCGTGCGGGCCGTCGTACCGCCGGACATGCGCACCGAGCACGTCCCACAGCTGTTCATGGCGCCCCTCGCCGATCAGGTGCAGGTCGACCTCGCCGAGCGTGGGCAGGAAGCGGTACGGGTCGTCCTGCAGGTGGCCGACCCCGTCGCCGTAGGACACCCGGACGCGGTAGTCGACCGCGTCGGCGACCTCGAGGACTCCGACCCAGATCCCGGCATGCTCGTGCTCGAGCTCGACCTGGCCATCGGCGTACTCGACCGCGACGGTACGCGCGCCCGGCCGCAGCACCCGGATGGTCAGCGATCCCTGGTGCGGGTGGGGTCCCAGTACGGCGTGCGGGTCATGGTGCCGCGCGCCGGCGACCTCCTCCAACACCGAGAGGTCGACGGGTGCGACGGCGGCCGACGTGTCGGGCGAGGTCATGGCTGCTCCTGTCCGGTGTCGGATGCCTCGGCGAGCCGGGCGACCGCGGCCAGCGGGATGGGCACCCAGCTGGGTCGGTTCCGAGTCTCGTACACCACCTCGTACACCGCCTTGTCGACCTGGTACGCCCGCAGCAGCACCAGCTGGGCGACCGGGTCGGTGCCCCCTTCCGCGGCATACCCGGCCAGGAAGGCATCGCTGTTGCGTGCCACCCACTCGACGATGCGGTGCTGGATCTGGGCGTTGTCGTCGAACTGCTGCGATACCGAGTGGGCCGCGTAGTCGAGGGATCGGAGCATGCCGGCCACGTCGCGCAGCGGCGAGTCCAGGGCGATGCGTTCGGCGATCGGCGCCGCGGGCTCGCCCTCGAGGTCGATGATGCGCCAGCCGTCCACGTCGCGAAGCACCTGGCCGAGGTGGAAGTCGCCGTGCACTCGCTGCACGAGCTGGCCGGGTGAGATGTGCTCCAGGGCGTCATAGCAGTGCTGCAGCGCTGCCCGGTGGTTCTCGAGCACGGGAGCGACCTGCACGGCTTCGTCCAGCCTGGCCCGCAGCCGGGTGCTCAAGGAGGCCAGGTCCGCTGCGGTCCAGGTCTGCGTCTCCAGGGCTTCGGCGACGGCCAGGTGCAGTCGTGCCGTGGTACGCCCGAGCCGGGCGGCCTCGGCGGCGAAGTCCCCACCGACCTCGTCGGCGTACAGGTCGCCCTCGTTGAGCAGGTCACGCACGCTGTTGCGGGCGAAGGTCCACCCGTCCACAGCGGTACGCAGGTAGTCCTGCAGCATGCCGAGGTCGATTCCGGGTGCCGGACCGTCGTCGGCGGTGCGAATCCAGCCGCGCAAGGGCGCGACGACACCAAGCCCGGCGTCGTGCTCGCTGTCGGTGGGCTCCTGCTCCCCGGGCTCGACGCGCAGCCCGCCGATCTGCTGCACGGACCGCTCGGCGTCGGCGACGCCGTCCGACTCGGTCGCGGCACGCCCCGCCAGCCGGGCGATCGCGGCATGCACCTCGATGTCGGGGTTGTTCCCGACCTCCACCTTGCGGAAGACCTTGAGCAGCAGGTCGGTGCCGATGACGACCGAGGTGTTGGACTGCTCGCCGGTCAGCATCATGGGTCCGGCGCTCTCGTCCACGACGATCGGGCCGGTGGTGTGGTGCTCGAGCCCGGGCACCGACTCGCCCGCGAAGCCGCGCGTCAGCAGGCCGATGACAACGGGGTCGTGAGCCGCGTCGTACACGTGGACCCGCCCGGCCTCGGGGTCGTCGGCGTGCCCGATCCAGGCGTGCGCCAGCGCCGGCACCGCCTCGGTGTGCAGGGAGACGGGCACCTGGTACAGCGTCACGGCGCCGCCCTCGGCCTCGATCTCCACCAGGTCCACTCCTAGCCACGGCCCGCGCTCGGACGCTGCGGTACGGGGGAGGCGCACGACCTGACGCACCCGCGACTTGGTGCCTTTCCCGCCGTACCAGCGCTGCGCCTCCATGAACGCCAGCAGGTCGGCCTCGTCCTCATCTGACCGGTCGCGGGCCCGCTTGTTCAGCGAGTCAGTCATGAAGCCTCTCTTCCCGAAGTCGAGGCAGGCGCAGCCAGTAGAAGCCGTGACCGCCGAGGGTGAGGAAGTAGGGGAGGTCGCCCACCATCGGGAACTCGGTGCCACCGAGTGTCTCGACCGGCCGCACGCCCTTGAACTCGCGCAGGTCGAGCTCGACGGGCTGCGGCACGCGGGACAGGTTGTTCACGCACAGCATCACGTCGTCGCCTAGCTCGCGCAGGTAGGACAGCACCGACGGGTTCGAGCCGCCGAGGTCGCGGAACGTGCCGAGGCCGAAGGCGGGGTGCTGTCGTCGGATGTGGATCATCCGCCGGGTCCAGTGCAGCAGGGACGACGTGCTCGCCGTCTGCGCCTCGACGTTGACCGCCTGGTAGCCGTACACCGGATCCATGACGACCGGCAGGCTGAGCCGGCCGGGCGTCGCGGTGGAGAATCCCGCGTTGCGGTCCATCGTCCACTGCATGGGGGTGCGGACGCCGTCGCGGTCGCCGAGCCAGATGTTGTCGCCCATGCCGATCTCGTCGCCGTAGTACAGGACCGGCGAGCCAGGAAGGCTGAGCAGCAGAGCCGTGAAGAGCTCCATCTGGTTGACGTCGTTGTCCAGCAGCGGCGCGAGTCGCCGCCGGATGCCGATGTTGGCCTTCATGCGGGGGTCCTTGGCGTACTCCGCCCACATGTAGTCCCGGTCCTCGTCGGTCACCATCTCCAAGGTGAGCTCGTCGTGGTTGCGCAGGAACACGCCCCACTGGCAGTTCTGCGGGATCGGCGGGGTCTGCGCCAGGATCTCCGAGATGGGGTAGCGAGACTCCCGGCGCACGCCCATGAAGATGCGCGGCATCACGGGGAAGTGGAAGCACATGTGGCACTCGTCGCCGCCGGCCTCGTACGAGCCGAAGTAGTCGACGACATCGGCCGGCCACTGGTTAGCCTCCGCGAGCAGCACCCGACCGGGATAGTGCTCGTCGACGTAGCGACGCACCGTACGTAGGAACTCGTGCGTCTCCGGCAGGTTCTCCCCGTTGGTGCCCTCGCGCTCGTACAGGTAGGGCACGGCGTCGAGGCGGAAGCCGTCGATGCCGAGGTCGAGCCAGAAGCTCAGCGCCTCGAACATCGCCTCGTGTACGCGCGGGTTGTCGAAGTTCAGGTCAGGCTGGTGGCTGTAGAAGCGGTGCCAGAAGTACTGCCCGCGGACGGGGTCCCAGGTCCAGTTGGACGGCTCGGTGTCGACGAAGATGATGCGGGCATCCTGGTATGCCTCGTCGGTGTCGGACCACACGTAGAAGTCTCCGTACGGCCCATCGGGGTCACGGCGCGATGCCTGGAACCACGGATGCGCGTCGCTGGTGTGGTTCATGACGAAGTCGATGATGACCCGGATGCCACGTCGGTGGGCCGCGTCGAGCAGGGCCTTGAAGTCCTCGATGGTGCCGATGTCGCTGGCGACGCCGGTGTAGTCGGCCACGTCGTAACCGCCGTCGCGCAGCGGCGATGGGAAGAAGGGCGGAATCCACAGGCAGTCGACGCCCAGCCAGTGCAGGTAGTCGAGCTTGGCGGTGAGCCCGCGCAGGTCGCCCACCCCGTCGCTGGAGGAGTCGTTGAAGGAGCGCACCAGCACCTCGTAGAAGACCGCCCGCTTGAACCAGTAGCGGTCCTCGTGCAGCGCGTCCTCGGCCGCCGATGTGGCTGCCTCGACCGCTGTCACGCTGGAGTCGGCCTTCTGCACGGCCGCTTGTGCCGCGTCCACCGCCTCCTCGGCGCTCATGGCCGATCCGTACGGACACTGAAGACGTGAGCGGGCTCGGACCCGGGATCGAGCCGCACGTAGTTGTGCCGGCTCCAGGACCAGGACTGGCCGGAGATCTCGTCGTACACCTCGAAGACGTCGTCCCAGGCCATGCCCAGCTCGGGCAGATCCAGGGACACGGTGGCCTCGCGGGTCGCGAAGGGGTCGAGGTTGACCACGACGAGCACGGTGTCTGCCGGCCGGTCGGTGCCCGGACCGCCGGTGCGCTTGGAGAAGCACAGGATGTCGCGGTTGTCCGCGGCGTGCAGCCGCAGGTTGCGCAGCTCGGCGAGTGCGGGGTGGGCTCGGCGGATCTCGTTCAGCTTGCTGAGGTAAGGAGCGAGCGTGCGACCCTCGGCGGCGGCACCGTCCCAGTCACGCACCTTGATCTCGTACTTCTCCGAGTCCAGGTACTCCTCGGCGCCGGGCCGGTTGGCATGGTGCTCGTACAGCTCATAGCCGGCGTACACACCCCATGACGGTGACCCGGTGGCAGCCAGCACGGCGCGGACCTTGAACGCCGCCGGGTTACCGGTCTGCAGATAGAAGGGGAGGATGTCGGGGGTGTTGACGAAGAAGTTGGGCCGCAGCACATGGGCGGTCTGTCTCGACACCTCGGTGAGGTACGACTCCAGCTCGTCGCGGGTGTTCCGCCAGGTGAAGTAGGTGTAGCTCTGGGTGAAGCCGACGGTGGCCAGGGCCCGCATCATCGCCGGCCGGGTGAAGGCCTCGGACAAGAAGACGACGTCGGGATCGCTCTGGCGGATCTCGGCGAAGAGCCGCTCCCAGAACTGCACGGGCTTGGTGTGCGGGTTGTCCACCCGGAAGATCCGTACGCCGTAGGACATCCAGAGCCGCACGATGCGCAGCACCTCGGCGTGGATGCCGTCTGGATCCGTGTCGAAGTTCAGCGGGTAGATGTCCTGGTACTTCTTCGGCGGGTTCTCGGCGTACGCGATGGAGCCGTCGGCCCTGGTGCTGAACCAGTCCGGGTGCTCGCGCACCCAGGGGTGGTCCGGCGTGCACTGCAGCGCCAGGTCGAGCGCAACCTCGAGCCCCAGCTCACCGGCGCGGGCGACGAAGGCCTCGAAGTCGGTGAAGTCGCCGAGCTCGGGGTGGATCGCGTCGTGGCCACCCTCGGCCGCCCCGATGGCCCACGGTGAGCCGGGGTCGTCGGGAGTGGGGGTGAGGGTGTTGTTGCGGCCCTTGCGGTTGATGCGGCCGATCGGGTGGATCGGCGGCAGGTAGATGACGTCGAACCCCATGTCGGCCACGGCCGGCAGCCGCTCGGCAGCCGTGCGCAAGGTGCCGGGGGTGACGGTGCCGTCCCGGTTGAGCACCGCCCCCTCGGAGCGTGGGAAGAACTCGTACCAGGAGCCGGTCAGCGCGCGCGGGCGCTCCACCAGGAAGGGGTGTGGCACCGAGGCGTCGACGAGCTCTCGCAGCGGCTGCCGGTCGAACACGTCGGCGACCGCAGGGCTCAGCCCGGCGGCCAGCCGTTCCTCGACGGGCTGCTGCGTGTCGCGCAAGGCGGTGACCGCCGCGGTCAGTACCTTCCGCCCGGTTGATCGAGCGGGCAGCGTCTTGGCCGCCCGCTCGATGAGCAGACCGCCTTCGACGAGCATGAGCTCGGTGTCGACGTCAGCAGCGATCTTGACCGGTGCGTCATGGGACCAGGTGGCGTAGGGATCGCCCCACGACTCCACCCGGAACGACCACTCGCCCATGGCGTCGGCCTCGACCCATGCCTCCCAGCGGTCCGGCTGGTCGCCTGGTACGGGCTGCATGCGGCGCAGCAGTCGGTCAGTCCCATCGGGGCCGGTCAGCACCACCTCGCAGGCGAGCTGGTCGTGGCCCTCGCGGAACACGGTGGCCCGCACCGGGAACGGCTCGCCGACCACCGCCTTGGCGGGGTACGCGCCGCCTTCGACGACAGGGGAGACGTCCATGACAGGGATGCGGGGAATCATCGCCGCTTAAGGTATCGAAGGCGGACACGTCCCACCCGACGTGTCCAGCACTGCGGCTGCTCACGCTCAGCCCAAACCGGCCAGACCGAGCGCCATTCCCAGCAACGCGCAGGCGCCGAGGGTGCGGAGCACGCTCCAGCCCCGCGTGAAGATCAGGACGCAGCCCACCGCGGTGATCAGGAGGGCCGCCGGCTGCACGGAGGCGAGGTCAGGAACCTCCAGGTTCAGCGGCCCGGTGGTGATGCGGCTGGTGTCGGCGAACAGGGTGTGCAGGGCGAAGTAGGCCGCGAGACTCGCGATGACCCCGACGACCGCGGCGGTGATGCCGGTGAGCGCTGCGGACAGGGTCCGGTTGTGGCGCAGCCGCTCCACGTACGGCGCCCCCAGCAGGATGAAGAGGAAGCAGGGTACGAAAGTCACCCACGTGGTGAGCAGGGCCGCGAGAATCGCCGCAACCCATGGGTCCAGTGAGCCTGGGTCGCGGTAGGCCCCCAGGAACGCGACGAACTGCACGACCATGATCAACGGACCTGGCGTCGTCTCGGCCAACGCGAGACCGCGCACCATCTCCCCAGGAGCGCGCCAGCCGTACAACTCGACCGCCTGCTGGGCGACATAGGCGAGCACGGCGTACGCGCCGCCGAAGGTGACGACAGCCGCGCCGGAGAAGAACAGCCCCTGGTCCACGAAGACACTGCTGGGTCCGACGAGCAGGGCAGCGGCCAGTACGGGGGCGAACCAGAGAACCAGCCCCGTCACCAGGATCAGCGCCGCGCGACGGCTGGACGGCCGTTCGGTGTGTAGTGCCTCGTCACTGATCAATGGTGGCGGGCCGTCGTCGGCGCTTGCCTTCTTCGGTGCCGTCAGCTGCGGGACTCTGCGTCCCAGTGCCCATCCGATCACGGCGGCGGCTCCCACCACGACGGGGAAGGGAACGGCGAAGAAGGTGAGCAAGACGAAGGAGACGACCGCCAGACCGACCAGCGCGGGATGGGTGAGTCCCTTCTTCCCCACGCGGAGCAGTGCCTGGATCACGATGGCGATCACAGCGGGAGCCAGTCCGAGGAACAGCGACTCCACCAGCGAGGTGTCGCCGTACGCGACGTAGATGCCCGACAGTGCGAGCAGGGCCACGACGCCGGGCAGCACGAAGAGCGTCCCTGCGACGAGTGCGCCCTTGGTGCCGTTGAGCAGCCACCCGATGTAGGTCGCCAGCTGCTGCGCCTCCGGGCCAGGCAGCAGGGTGCAGTAAGACAGCGCGAACAGGAAGCGCTGCTGGCCGATCCACCGTCTCTCGTCCACCAGCATGCGTTGCATGACCGCGATCTGCCCCGCGGGCCCACCGAAGGTCTGCAGTGAGATGGCGAACCACGTCTTGGTCGCCTCGGCGAGGGAGATGACGTCTGCACGTGCCGTCGGCGGAGCAGCGCCTGGCTTGCTGCTCGAGGAGTTCGGTCGCATCGATCGCCTCACGAATATGGGAGGTCTCCAGCCAACAAGCATCCCAGGTGACGTGCTCTGAGCGCTGGTGGGAGCCCCCGCGTCAATTAAGGTAAGTCTATGGGCTTAGTCGACGCAGCAATCATAGTGCTGCTCTTGGCAGGTTTCGGCGCCCTCATCGGCTTGCTGGCCTGATCCGCAGGACCAATGCGCCGGCCGTACGGGGCCGACGTGACAACCGGCCCGGTCCGACGCCGTCCCGTTCGGGGGCGTCGAGCACGGGCCGGTCGAAACGTCGGTCTTGACCAGCGAGCGCTGTGATCAGCAGACGGTCAGAAGCCCGTCAGGCCGCGGCGGGTGCGAACCCGGTTGGTCACGGCGTTGAACAGCACGTCGATGATCATGCCGAGGATGAGGACGACAATCATCAGCGCCAGCAGGTTGTCGGGCTGACCGAAGGAGCGGGCATCGGACATCTGGGTGCCGACCCCCTTGCCCACGGTGACCAGCAGCTCGCCGGCGAGCAGGCTGCGCCATGCGAAGGCCCAGCCCTGCTTGAGGCCGGACAGGTACGCGGGGAACGCAGCCGGCAGCACGATGTGCCGATAGCGGTCGATACCTCGGGCGCCGAGCATGTAGCCGGCCCGCGACAGCGCCGGTGGCACCTCGTCGATGCCACCGATGATGCCGTTCGCGACTGATGGTGCGGCTCCCAGGATGATGACGAACAGGATGGCCTGCTCGCTCAACCCGAACAGCAGGATCGCCAGGGGGAACCAGGCGATCGAGGGCATCGTCTGCAGGCCGGTGACCATCGATCCGACACCGAGGCGCAGCACGCGCCACTGCGACACCGCGATACCCAGCAGGCTCCCGATGAGCACAGCCACGAGGAAACCGACCACACCACGGGTGACCGTCGTCCGCAGTCCTTGCCAGAACTCGCTCGTCTGGGCCATCTCTGCCAGCGCGGCCAGCGCCGTGACCGGGCCGGGAAGCAGATACGCGGGCTTGAGCTCGGCCACGTAGACCAGCTGCCACAGGGCGAGTGCGAGTCCGACAGCCAGCAGCTTCGGCCATGTCACCGCCCACGCCTTGGTCACCTTCGACGGCTGAGGGATGCGGTCCGGCTGGGGTCCCGCGTCGAGAATCGCCGGTTCGGGCGCGACCGACAGGCCAGGCTCGTCTCTGCGAGTCGGGACGTCAACGGACATGGCGAGCCACCTCTGCCTTGAGCTCATGGGTCAGGACGCCGGACAGCTCGGCGACCGGTGGGTCCTCGAGGTGGCGCGGGCGCGGAAGGTCGATGCGGAGCTCGCTCTTGACGCGGCCGGGGCCTGACGTCATCAGGATCGCGCGGTCGGCCAGGCGCACGGCCTCTCGCACGTTGTGCGTCACGAACAGCACGGTGAGGCCGTGCTCGGCCCAGATGCCCTCGATCAGGTCGTGCATGGCGTCCCGGGTCATCGCGTCCAGCGCAGCGAAGGGCTCGTCCATGAGCACGATCTCCGCGTCCTGGGCCAGCACCCGAGCAAGCGCGCCGCGCTGGCGCATACCGCCGGACAGCTCGTGGGGGCGACGCTTGCCGCGACCGCCGAGGTGCACCATCGCCAGGAGCTCCTCCACCCGGTCCGCGCGGTCGCTCTTGGCGACTCCTCGCAGCTTCAGTGCGAGTGAGACGTTCTGCTCCAGCGTGAGCCAGGGGAACAGCGTCGACTCCTGGAACATGAACGCGACCTTGCGCCCACCGGTGTCGATGATGCCGTGAGTCGGCTTGTCCAGACCGGCGACCAGGTTGAGCAGCGTGCTCTTGCCGCAGCCACTGGCGCCGACCAGACAGACGAACTCGTGCTCGCGCACCGTCAGGTTGACGTCCTGCAAGGCGACATGGTGCTGGAAGCCGGTCGTGAACTCCTTGGAGACACCACGCAGGTTGACGGTCGCGGTGCCTACTCCGCTGTCGGAGCTGGCCTCGGGCTCAACCATGCGGGGCCTGTAGTCGTGACTGAGCGCGCTCACGGACCACTCACTTCCTCTTCACCCTGCTCGGACAGAACCTCGTTCAGCGGGTCGAGGTCGTAGATGCCCTCGAGGTCGGAGGCGATCTCGACGTCGGTGAGCACCTGACGGGCGTGCTCGCCGCCTTCCACGAACGAGGACGCAACCGGGTCGTTGGTGAAGGTGATGTTGTCCCAGGCGTCACTGAAGACGTCGTCGGGGATCTCGGCCTTCGTGAGCTCGGTGAGCTTGTCCTGCACGAGGGTCTGCGCCTCGTCCTGGTTGTCGTTGAGGTAGGCGTTGGCCTCCACGTGGGCCGACAGCAGAGCAGCCACGGCGTCGGGCTCGGACTCCAGGAACTCGGTGCTCACCAGCAGCTGGGTGGTCACGAACTCGCCCTCGGGCCACAGCTCCGCCTCGTCGACCAGGACCTTGCCACCGGCGTCGACCATCAGGGACAGGTACGGCTCGGGAACCCAGGCGCCGTCGATCTCACCCTGCTGGAAGGCCTGGAGCGTGACGCTGTTGTCCTGCGGGATGATCGTCACGTCGCCGTCGCCGCTGTCGTCGGCCTGCAGGCCCTCGCCCTCGAGGAAGTAGCGCGCAGCGATGTCCTGGGTGTTGCCCGCGCCGGGTGTCGCGATGGTCTTGCCCTCGAGGTCCTGGACCGAGGCGATGTCAGAGCTGGTGACCAGAGCCGCACCCCCGGAGGCAGCGCCGGCGACGATGCGCACCGCACCTTCGGACTGGCTGTAGGCGGTCAACGCCGGCGAGGGACCGATGTAGGTGGCGTCGAGGCTGCCGGACAGCAGCGCCTCGATGGTGTCCGAGCCGGAGTTGAACTCCGAGTACTTCACCGACGAACCATCCTCGGACAGCTGGTCCTCGAACAGGCCCTGCTCCATGCCGACCAGCGCGGTCGCGTGCGTCAGGTTGGGGAAGTAGCCGAGGGCGACCTCGGTACCGCCGCCACCGCCGCCCTCGTCCGAGGAGGCCTCTGAGTCACTGCAGGCCGTGAGCCCGAGCGAGGTCAGAGCCAGGGCGGCGAGCCCGACAGCGGTGCGGGTTCTGCGGGGAAGATGCGAGGTGTGCACGAGAAGCGCTCCAGAGAATGTGCGGATGTCTGGAGAGCAAAGTACACCTAGTCTGTCGACTTAGGTGAATAGGGTGACCTTGAGTTGTGTGTGTCGCGCCCAACCTTTGCCGCTAGCGTTCGCGTGTGCACGCCATCCGACGCTTCACCGTCCGCCCCGTCCTGCCCGAACCGTTGCGCCCGCTGAGTGAGCTGGCGCTCAACCTTCGGTGGTCGTGGCACAGCCCGACCCAGGACCTCTTCGCCTCGGCCGACCCGGCGGGGTGGGAGGCCTCCGGCCACGACCCGATGCGGCTGCTGGGCTCGCTGTCTGTGGGGCGACTCGAACAGCTGGCGTCTGACGAGGCGTTCGTGGAGCGGCTCACCGAGGCGGCCAACGACCTGCACGAGTACCTCCATGCCGACCGGTGGTACCAGGAGTCGGTCGGCGAGGAGCTCGGGCCACGCGCCATCGGCTACTTCTCGCCGGAGTTCGGCATCACCTCGGTGCTGCCGCAGTACTCCGGCGGCCTCGGCATCCTGGCAGGAGACCACCTGAAGTCAGCGAGCGATCTGGGCGTGCCCCTGGTCGGCGTCGGACTGTTCTACCGCCATGGCTACTTCCGCCAGTCGCTGTCTCGAGAGGGCTGGCAGCAGGAGACCTACCCGGTGAACGACCCCGACGGTCTGCCGTTGACGTTGCTGTGCGATGACGACGGGTCCGTGCCGCATGTCACGATCGACCTGCCCGGCGGACGGACGCTCGTGGCGCGAGTCTGGGTCGCCCAGGTGGGCCGGGTGCCGCTGCTGTTGCTGGACTCGGAGAAGTCACTCAACCGCGACCTCGGCATCGACGTGACCGACCGCTTGTACGGCGGCGGCTCCGAGCACCGTCTGCTCCAGGAGGTCTTGCTCGGCGTCGGCGGAGTGCGCGCCCTGCGGCTGTACTCGCGCATCACCGGAGCACCCGACCCCGAGGTGTTCCACACCAACGAGGGCCATGCAGGATTCCTCGGCCTCGAGCGCATCCGCGAGCTCGTGCAGGACCATGGCCTCGACTTCGCCACCGCCGTCGAGGTGGTGCGTGGCGGCACGCTGTTCACCACCCACACGCCCGTGCCCGCCGGAATCGACCGCTTCCCGTCCGAGCTGGTCGCGCAGCACTTCGGTGGCGACGTCGGAGTGCCCGGTGTTCCGGTGCAGGAGGTGCTGGCGCTGGGCGCCGAGGACTACCCCGGTGGGGACCCCACGAAGTTCAACATGGCCGTGATGGGGCTTCGCCTCGCGAAGCGGGCCAACGGGGTCAGCCTGCTGCACGGTGAGGTCAGCCGGGGGATGTTCGCCGGGCTCTGGCCCTCCTTCGATGCCGCTGAGGTGCCCATCAGCTCCATCACGAACGGCGTGCATGCGCCGACGTGGATGGCGCGGGAGATCATCGAGCTGCTGCCCAGCGCGCCCACCTCGTTCGAGTCGGTCGACTCCGTCGACGGTGCGGCGCTGTGGCGAACGAAGCGGCTGCTGCGCGAGCGGCTCGTGCGCGACGTGCGGCGGCGGCTGCGTGAGTCATGGCTGCAGCGTGGCGCTGCTTCCAGCGAGCTGGGCTGGGTCGACTCCGCGCTCGACCCGGACGTCCTCACCATCGGCTTCGCCCGGCGCGTGCCGTCCTACAAGCGCCTGACCCTGATGCTGCGAGACCCTGACCGGCTGCGCTCGCTGCTGCTGCATCCGACGCGCCCGATACAGCTCGTCATCGCCGGCAAGTCCCACCCCGCCGACGACGGCGGCAAGAAGCTGATCGCCGAGCTGGTGCGCTTCGCCGATGCGGCCGACGTACGGCACCGGATCGTCTTCCTGCCCGACTACGACATCGCCATGGCGCAGCCGCTGTACCCCGGCTGCGACGTGTGGCTGAACAACCCGCTGCGGCCGTACGAGGCGTGCGGCACGTCAGGCATGAAGTCCGCGCTCAACGGCGGGCTCAACCTGAGCATCCTGGACGGCTGGTGGGACGAGTGGTTCGACGGCTCGAACGGGTGGGCCATTCCGTCGGCCGATGGTGTGGAGGACGTGGACCGGCGGGACGACATCGAGGCGCACGCGCTGTACGACCTCGTGGAGAGTGAGGTTGCAGCCCGCTTCTACGACGTGGACGAGGACGGCCTGCCCACTCGGTGGCTGGAGATGGTGCGACACACCTTGCGCTCGCTCGGGCCGAAGGTCCTGGCCGACCGCATGCTGCACGACTACGTGCACGAGCAGTACGTGCCGACGGTGGCTGCGGCGCGAGCCCTGGCTGACGTCGACATGGCCTCCGACCTCGCGCAGTGGAAGCAGCGGGTGCGCGCCTCGTGGCCCGACGTGCGCGTCGACTACGCCGAGGCGGAGGAGATCGGCGACTCACCGGAGGTGGGCTCGGTCCTGCCCGTGGAGGCCTGGGTCGAGCTCGGACAGCTCAGCGTCGACGACGTCGACGTCCAGGTGGTCCACGGCCGGGTGGACGACGACGACATGCTGACCGACGGCAGCGTCACGTCCCTGGACGCCGACGGCACCGAGGGAGGACGGCACCGCTTCGCCGGCCAGGTCGTGCTGGACCGCACCGGGCCGTTCGGCTGGACCGTGCGGGTGCTCCCGCGCCACGACCTGCTGGCCAGCCCGGCCGAGACGCGACTCGTCCGGCTGCCGGCCGAGCTCCTCACCTGACCGCCTCTCGACGACCGGAGATGGCCGGTCTCGACGTCAGCCTGGTCGGCAGCGCAGCAGTACCGCAGACCAGGCGCGCAGGGTGAGCGTGGCCCCCGGCTCGTAGGAGTCGTCCAGCCCGAGTCCCCAGCCCGGCGCGCCCGTGTCGAGCACCGGCTTGTAGCCGGCGACGGGCACGGCCCACGGCAGCCGCCACCGCTCGTCCTGTCCGTTGGCGTGCACCAGCAGCAGGAAGGCGTCGTCGGTGTCCGCGCGACACATCGCGAGACCGGTCAGCGACGAGTCGGACCACTGTTCCTCAGTCATCGGCCGGCCGTCCGCGCCGAACCAGGTGAGCACCGGCTGCTCCGGCTTGCCTCGCCAGCTGACCGTGCGTCCGCTGGGGAAGCGGTCGGGACGAAGCACCGGATGCGCGTGCCGCAGGGCGAGCAGGTGTGCGACGAGGGGCGTCAGCTGCTGCCAGTCGCCGTGCCGAGCCGGGTCGACGCCTGGAAAGGACTCCCAGTCGACCCATGTCGTCTCGTCGTCGATGCAGTAGGCGTTGTTGTTGCCGCGCTGGGTTCGACCCAGCTCGTCCCCGGCCAGCAGCATCGGGACCCCGGCCGAGAGCAGCAGCGTGGTGAGCATGCTGGCTGCTCGTCGCTGGCGTAGCGCGACGACGGCCGGGTCGTCGGTCTCACCCTCCACGCCGGTGTTCCACGAGTGGCTGTCGGAGTGCCCGTCGCGGTTGCCCTCCCCGTTGGCGTGGTTGCGCCGATGCTCGTAGCTGACCAGATCGCGCAAGGTGTAGTCGTCGTGGCTGGTCACGTAGTTGACCGACGCGTGCGGACCCCGGTAGGTGCTCGCGTAGAGCTCGCTGCTGCCACAAAGCGCTGAGGCGAGGCCGCGGACGCCGGTTGAGCGCCCGCGCCACACATCGCGCACGGTGTCGCGGAAGCGGTCGTTCCACTCCGACCAGCCGGCGGGGAAGCGGCCCACCAGGTACCCGTCCGTGCCGAGGTCCCACGGCTCGGCGATGAGCCTCGCCTGCTGCAGGACGGGGTCCGCCGCCATGGCCGCCAACGGTGCCGCGAAGGTGTCGATCCCCCGGTCCGTGCGTGCAAGCGCCGGGGCGAGGTCGAAGCGGAAGCCGTCGACGCCCATCTCCTGCACCCAGTAGCGCAGGGAGTCCAGCAGCAGCCGCAGCGTCGCCGGGTGGTCGGTACGCACCGTGTTGCCGCAACCGGTGACGTCGACGTAGTCGCCGTGGACGTTGCGCCGGTAGGTCGCGCCGTCGTCGAGACCGCGCCAGGACAGGGCGGGCTCGTCGCGACCGCCCTCGCAGGTGTGGTTGTAGACGACGTCGATCAACACCTCCAGCCCGGCGTCGTGCAGCGCACCCACCATGGCCCGGAACTCCGCCACCTGACCACCGGTGTCGCCGCTGGCGCTGTAGGCGCCGTGCGGGGCGAACCAGGAGAGCGTCGAGTAGCCCCAGTAGTTGCGGATCCCCCGCCTGCGCAGGACCGGCTCGGTGCGGAACTGGTGAACCGGCAGCAGCTCGACCGCGGTGACGCCAAGCCCGAGAAGGTGGTCGAGCACCGCAGGGGTGGCCAGACCGGCATAGGTGCCGCGCAAGTGCTCCGGCACCCCCGGATGCCGGCGGGTGAGTCCGCGGACGTGCGCCTCGTAGATCACCGTGTCGGTGAGCGGCCGGCGAGCAGCGAGCGGTGCAGGCGGCGGCTCGTCGACGAGGAGCACACCCAGGGGATGGCCCTCCGCGTCGGTGACGGCGCGCGCGTACGGGTCGAGCAGCAGCCGGTCGTAGTCGAAGCAGGCGCCGGCGGCGGGGTCCCAGGGGCCCTCCGCCCGCAGTCCGTAGGTCTGTCCCGGACCGATGCCGTGCTCGGCCGCGGCGAAGCGGCCCCACCAGGTATCGCCGAAGCGTTCGGGCAGCGTCAGCCGGCGCTCGGACCCGTCGGGCAACGGCAGACACACGTCGATCCGTAGCGCTGCCGGCGCGGTGACGGCCACCTCGAAAGAGCCGTCGTTCAACCGCGCGCCGCGAAAGCCAGGGTCACTCACCCGCACATCCTGCCTTTTCCACGAGCAACCGCTCGGCGCCCCCTCGGCGAGCGACTGGCTGGGTGCGCTCCTCGCGGCCGACGAGGGCCGCTGGTCTAGGCTTCCCGGTCCCGTCGGTGGCCGCTGTGGGTGCCGAAGAAGTCGAAGGGCTCTGCCGTGGCCGACTACGTACGCCTGGAGGTGGCGGACGGCGTCGGCACCCTGCGCATCGACCGCCCCAAGATGAACGCATTGTCGGTGGCGGTGCAAGAGGAGATCCGCGCCGCCGCGAGCGAGGCCGGTAGGCGCAGCGACGTCCGAGCCGTGGTGGTGTACGGCGGCGAGCGCGTCTTCGCGGCCGGTGCGGACATCGTCGAGATGGAGCAGATGTCGCACGCCGACATGGTCGAGCGCTCCGGGCACCTGCAGTCGGCCCTGAGCGCCGTCGCCTCGATCCCGAAGCCGACCGTCTCCGCCATCACCGGCTACGCCCTCGGCGGTGGCTGTGAACTGGCTCTGTGCACGGACCTGCGGTTCTGCGCAGCCGACGCCCAGCTCGGTCAGCCGGAGATCAAGCTCGGCATCATCCCCGGTGCCGGCGGCACTCAGCGCCTGGCCCGCCTGGTGGGGCCCTCCCGGGCCAAGGATCTCGTCCTCACCGGCCGCTTCGTTCCAGCGGCCGAGGCGCTGGCGATCGGGCTGGTGGACCGCGTGCTGCCTGCTGCCGACGTGTACGCCGAGGCGCTGGCCTGGGCGGCTCAGTTCAGCACCGGCCCCGTACTGGCCCTACGAGCGGCCAAGGAGGCCATCGACGCGGGGCTGCAAGCCGACCTCGCCACCGGGCTGGAGATCGAGCGGGCCCAGTTCGCGGCACTGTTCGCCACGCCGGACCGCAGCATCGGCATGCGCTCCTTCCTCGCCGAGGGCCCGGGCAAGGCGGTCTTCGATGCCTGACCCGGCTGGGTGGCGGCGTTCCCGTGCGTCGGACCAGGTTGTGACGCACACCATCACCGAGACGAAGGCCCCGCCGGTTACCTGGCGGTAGCGTCGGTCTCAGGCACCATACGTCCGGCTCGCTGCGACGCCGTGGCAGGCTTCCGTCCGCGTGGGCCGCCGCTACGCCGCTCGGCACGTGTCGTGCTGCCGATCTGGTCCGCCCCGCACGGAGGTCGCAGTGAACATTGTCGTGTGTGTGAAGTACGTCCCCGACGCCACCGGCGACCGCACGTTCGACCCCACCGACAACACCGTCGACCGCTACGGGGTGGACGGTCTGCTGTCAGAGCTCGACGAGTACGCGATCGAGGAGGGCCTGGCCATCGCCGACGCGCAAGGCGGCGAGGTCATCGCGCTGACGCTGGGACCCGAGCCGGCCAAGGACGCGATACGCAAGGCCTTGCAGATGGGAGCCGCCCGCGGCGTCCACGTGCTCGACCCCGCTGTGCACGGCTCCGACTCCGGCGCCACCACGCTGGTGCTCGCCAAGGCGATCCGCAAGATCGGCGCCGAGACGCCGGTCGACCTGGTGATCTGCGGCATGGCATCCACGGACGGGTCGATGGGGGTCGTTCCGGCGATGCTGGCCGAGCGCCTCGGACTGCCGCAGGTGACCTTCGCGTCCGAGGTGACGATCGCGGGTCAAGGCGATGGAACGACGGTACGGATCCGCCGGGACGGCGACACCGCGACCGAGGTCGTGGAGGCCAGCACTCCACTGGTGCTCAGCGTCACCGACCAGTGCAACGAACCCCGCTACCCCTCGTTCAAGGGGATCATGGCGGCCAAGAAGAAGCCCGTGGACACCTGGTCGCTGGCCGACCTCGGGGTCGATCCCAGCCAGGTGGGCCTGGGTGCCGCCTGGACCAGGGTCGCCTCCTTCGAGCCTCGCCCGCCGCGCACGGCCGGCAAGGTCGTGCCCGACGACGGCACCGGTGGCCAGCAGCTCGCCGACTACCTCGCCAGCCAGAAGTTCGTCTGAGCCTGCACCCTCCTCAAGGAGCCTCCGAATGAGCGAGATCCTCGTTCTCGTCGACCATGTCGACGGCGCCGTACGCAAGCCGACGGCCGAGCTGCTCACGCTCGCGCGCCGGATCGGCACGCCGTCGGCGGTGTTCCTCGGACCCGGGGGCGAGGGCGCGGTGGCAATCCTCGGCCGGTTCGGTGCGGAGACGATCTACTCCGTCCCGGACACCGCGCTGCTGGACCACCTGGTCGCTCCCAAGGCTGAAGCGCTCGCCCAGCTGGTGCGGGCCACCTCGCCCGGTGCGGTGCTCGTCGTCTCCGGCGGCGAGGGCAAGGAGATCGCGGCTCGTCTCGCCGTGAAGCTCGAGTCCGGCCTGATCACCGACGCGGTGGACGTGCAGCCCGGTGAGGACGGCCCGGTCACCACCCAGAACGTCTTCGCCGGCAGCTACAAGACGTTCTCCACCATCACCCGGGGCACCCCGATCATCACGGTCAAGCCGAACTCCGCGACGCCGGAGCCCGCTCCCGCCGCGGGCTCGCTGCAGACCTTCCCGGTGCAGATCTCGGAGGCGGCGAAGACGGCCCGCGTGGTCGAGCGCCGCCCGCGGGAGCGCAGCGGGCGGCCCGACCTCACCGAAGCCGCGATTGTCGTCTCCGGCGGCCGAGGTACCGCCGGCGACTTCTCCGAGGTCGAGGCCTTCGCGGACAGCCTCGGGGCGGCAGTCGGCGCCTCCCGTGCCGCCGTCGACTCGGGGTGGTACCCGCACTCGTACCAGGTGGGGCAGACCGGCAAGACCGTCTCGCCGCAGTTGTACGTCGCCAACGGCATCTCCGGGGCGATCCAGCACCGAGCCGGGATGCAGACGTCCAAGACGATCGTCGCGGTCAACAAGGACGAGGAGGCGCCGATCTTCGAGCTCGTGGACTTCGGCGTCGTCGGGGATCTGAAGAAGGTGCTGCCGGCGGCGACGGCCGAGATCGTGCGGCGCAAGGGCTGATCGCCGGGCCGGCGTCGTGTGCGGGGGACTACTCCACGGTGGCCCGGCCGTCGCGGCGGACGACCTTGCCGACCGCAAGCCGCAGGTACCGGCCGTACGCCAGGACGAGACGGCCGTAGCGGGGGGTCTGGCCGTGGTAGGTCAGGAAGCCCTTGGGCCCGGCGACCATCCGGCCGTTGCTGACGTCGTAACGGCTTCCGTGCCAGGGGCAGACCAGGCAGCCGTCGGCGTCGATGCTTCCCGTGCTCATGTCGGCGAGCTGGTGGCGGCATCGCCGGGAGACGGCGAAGTCGTTGCCGCGGCTGTTGCCGACGGCCCACTTGCCGAGCCGGTGCACCGATCCGGGCACCAGGTCGCGCTCGGGCAGTGAGTCGGACGTCATCGGGGTTCTCCTCGGCGGGTCGGGGACGTGGTCACGGCACAGGTGGTCATGGCAGGCGGCGTTCGGTGATCGGCCCGAAGCGCAGCAGCCGAGCCACCTGGTCCAGCACCGCTCGTGGGCGCAGCACCGGGCTGGTCGTGCCGGCGGCCTCAGCCATGCCGGCGACGGTCTGGCTGAGCGCCTCACGCGCACCGACCCTCGGCGTCCAGCCGAGCTCGCGCCGGGCGCGGCCGGAGTCCATCAGGGGAACGGCGAAGGCCAGGTCGATCCAGCCCGGGTCGAGTGGCTGCAGGCGTGCCCGCCAGGCCAGGTCGGTCGCGGAGCGCAGCACCTGCCTGGGCAGGTGCACCGGCTTCGCGCCGAGCACGTCGGCGATGTCGTCGCGGGTGACAGGCGGCTCAGCGGCGAGATTGAACGCCCCGCCCGCTCGTCGTTCGAGCACTCGGACGAGTGCGTCGGCCACGTCGTCGCTGTGTACGACCTGAATCACCAGGTCGCGGTCGACCGGCAGGACCGGCAGGTACCGCACGACTCCAGCGGGGACGTACGCGGGAAGGCCGTAGCGCAACAGCGCGCTGCCGGCGTCACGCTGCACCACCAGTGCGGGGCGGATGCGGGCGATGGTCATGCCGTCGGGATGCTCGGCCTGGTACGCGTCCAGCAGGCGTTCGGCGGCGACCTTCTCCTTGCTGTACGCCAGCGAGTCGATGCCCTCGGTCGGCCACGACTCGTCCACCGGCTCATCGTCGCGGCCGGGGGAATAGGCCCCCAGCGAGGAGAGGTGCACCAGATGCGGCACTCCGGCCGCGTCGGCGGCGCTGACGACCGCGTTGGTGCCCGCCAGGCCCACCCGGTCGAGGTAGGCGATGTTGTGCGAGGGCTGGAAACCCCATGCCAGGTGGAC
>DASQMN010000177.1:0-2431 GCA_035645475.1 Nocardioidaceae bacterium | reverse complement strand
CCTTCGAGCGGGCGGTGGTCGAGCCGGTTCCAGATGCCGGGTGAGTTGGCCGCGGGCTGCTCCTCGAGCAGCTGGCGACCGAAGTGCACGTTGAACCGCCAGAAGTCGATCAGCTCGCAGGCGGCATCGATCTCCGCCTGGCCGACGGTCTTGGACTGCCCCAGCATCGTCGCGGCGTTGAGCGTCTGGCGCCACGGTCCCGCGAGCAGCTCGGCTGCCTTGAGGAACACCGCGGCCCGGTCGTCGTAGGAGAGCGCGCGCCACGACGCCGCAGCGTCCTTGGCGGCGGCCACCGCGGCCTTGGCGTCGTCGGCGGTGGCGTTGTGCATCGTCCCGAGGACCTTGGCGTGTGCATGTGGCTGCACCACGTCCATCGGCTCGCCGCTCCCCAGCCGGGACTCCCCGCCGATCGTGGCAGGCAGGTCGATGCTGGAGGCCTGCAGCACAGCCAGCTGCCGCAGCAGCTCCTCCCTCTCGGCACTGCCCGGTGCGTACGTGAGCACCGGCTCGTTGACCGGGGAGGGCACTGAGGTGCGCGCGTCCATGAGAGTGGCTCCTTCACAGCGGGCCGGGTGCGGCCGAAGATGGGGTGGCCCCGAGGATCACCCGACGACCTCGGACAGCATCTCACCGCGGTTGCCGGCAGTTCCAGGCGACCGCCTGCCAGGCGGACGGCTCAGACCAGCGCGTCGAGCTCGCTCGGCGCGTACCACCCAAGGTCGACCTCGGCGAGGGCATCCAGCGCCCGCTCGAGACCTGCGTCGTCGCCGGCGTCTCGGGACGCAAGTGCTCGGTCGATCAGCCCGCCCTGTCGGCTCAGGTCGCCGGTGTCGACGTGGACGGCCGCGACCTCGGCGCGGTGCACCGCCTGCCGCAGCCGGACCTCGCCGGGCGGGTCGCCGGCGGGACTGGTGCCCTCGACGTCCGCGTCGATGGCCAGCACCACGCGTCGCCGATCAGCAGGGTCGGCCGGGTCGAGCTGCAGAACGGACGCCTCCGCGGCCAGCATCAAGGCGGCGTACTCGGCCTCCTCATCCTCCGGCCCACCGCCCGGGTAAGCCGTGGCTGCGAGCAGAGCCGGCGTCACGGCGTACGCGTGCATGCCGGCCGGTACGGGGCGGCCCTCGACGAGGTCGAGCAGCATCGAACGAGAGGCAGGGACGTAGCAGCGCATGCTCATGGGAGTGCCACGCTCAGCTGGTCCGCTTCCGTACGAGCCGGCGCCCGCGGCGGTCGCGGACGACGACGTGCAGCAGCTCACCGGCCAGCAGCTGCAGCTCTCGCCGCAGCGGCGACTCGGCCGCGGTGTTCAGCAGGGTGCGCCCGGTCACCAGAGCCCGGTCGAGTGCGGCGGTATCGACGGGCAGGAAAGCGACCGGTCGCAGTCCGGTGAACCGCTCCACGGTCGTGGTGACCTCCTCAGTCGACCACCCGAGCGACGGGCGTACGCGGTTGACCACGACGCGCACGTCCAGACCGGGCACGGTCTCGCCCAGATCCACCACCCCGCGCGCCAGCCGCATCAGCCCCACCGGGTCCGCTGAGCCGACGGCGAGAACCACGTCGGCGTCCTCCAGGGCTTGCACGGTGGCACCGTTGCGACGCGGTGCAGCGACGTCGAAGACCAGCTCCTCATCGGTCTCCAGGCTGAAGCCGCAGTCGACGACCACCAGCTCCGCGCTGGCCCGGGCTGCGGCCAGGACGCCCGCGAAAGCGGCGGGCCGCAGCTGCGGCCACCGGTCGGCACGTGGCAGACCGGTGAGAACCGACAGTCCTGGCGTCACCAGCCTGGTGTGCGCCGAGAGCGCCTCCTCGTCGAGCGTGCCGACGTTCGCCGCCCGCGCGGCGGCGAGCAGCCCGGACACCTCGTCGAGGACAGCGAGCATGGGGGCGAGGGCGCCGCCGTACACGTCGGCGTCGATGAGGAGGGTACGCACGCCGAGCCCGGCGGCCTCGGCGGCCAGGTTCAGCGCGACAGTGCTTCGCCCCGGCGCACCGGTCGGGCCCCAGACGGCGACCAGCCGGCCAGGCGATGACGCCTCGCTGGTGGCCGCTGGAGCTTCCACCCCGTCGACTTCTGCAGCCGGCGTGCTACTGCGCGCACCGGAGCCGTCCGAGGGCTCCAGCGCGACGCGGTGCTCGGAGACGGTATGCAGGAGTCGGCCGGCCAGATCCGGCGCGGTGCACTCGAGCAGGAGCACCGCCAAGCGGCGCGCACGGGCGTGCAGCTCTGCGAGGCTCTGTGCGTCGGTGTCGCTCGTCGCGTGCAGCAGCACAGGCAGCACGCCTTCGGAGCGCAGGCGGGACACGACGTCAGTATCGACGCCGGGCAGATCCCGCCCGAGCAGTGCCACCTCGACCTGTCCGCTGGCCGCCGTCGCCACCGCGTCTGCGACGTCGACGCATCTTCGTACCAGCCGGACCGGGGATC
>DASQMN010000176.1:0-4061 GCA_035645475.1 Nocardioidaceae bacterium | reverse complement strand
CAGGCCGTGCACGCCGGCGCCGATGATGACCACATCGTACGCCGACCGAAGGTCGTGGCTGCGCCAGGCCGGCGGCCACTCGCGTCGGGTCAGCCCACGGCTGAGCAGCCCCAGTGCCGAGTACGTCGCCGGACGTCGGCGCTCCACGACTGCCTCAGCTCCACGGGAAGGGCGAGCTGCTGGTGGGGTGCAGCCGTCCTTGCTCGTAGCGGGCGAAGCGGAACGGCTCGAGCAGTGCCTGAGGTTCACCCAGCAGCTCCTCGGCAACCAGGGCGCCGACGCCGATCATCTTGTAACCGTGGTTTGAGTCGGCGATGACATACGCGTTCTGCCGGAAGACGTCGAACACTGGGAAGCTGTCCGGAGTGAAGCACCCGATGCCACCGGACGGCTCCTTGGAGAACAGGTCCGCCTTGCCTTCGAAGCGCTTCAGGCAGTGCGCGAGGCCGGACGTCCACATCCGGGCGAACTCGGCGCCGACGACGAAGTCGGGGCTGGCCGGTCCGTACGGGTCCACCGCGACCGAGCTGGTCGGGCGGTCGACGATGAAGGGCATCGCGCCGCCCTGCACGCCGCCGAAGTTGAAGTCCGGCTTGAAGTAGATGCCCCACATCTGGTCGGTGACGACCGATCCGTCGCGGTCGTCCAGGAGCGGCGCGTCGGTGTCCACGTGAACCACCGGAGGCATCTGCCCCTGGTTGTCGGTCAGGAAGGTCGGGTCCACCCCGAGGGTGCCCTCCTGGAGCGACCAGTACGTCCACATCTCCCGGTCCGGATGAACGGTGCCGTCCGGCGCTCTGACCGTGATCTGCTCGGGCAGCTCGAGCAGGCGCCACAGGTCGCGGATCCACGGGCCTACGGCCACGACCACCGCCTCGACGCGGATCGTTCCTCGGTCGGTCTCCACTGCCGAGACCGCCTCGCCGTCCAGCTGGAAGCCGGTGACCCGGGTCCCTGGGAGGATCCGTACGCCCTCGGCTCGTGCCTTGCCGGCCAGCGCGCCGATGGAGGCCCGGTTGTTGGCGTATCCGCCGCGCTGCTCGTGCAGCACGCTGGTTATCCCCTGCGCCTGCCAGTCGGCGAAGATTCCCTGCATGTAGCGGGCACTGTCGGCCTCACCCTCCACGAAGACAGACGGGTACCCGATGTCCTGCTGCTGTTCATAGATCTGCGCCACGCTTTCGTGCATGACTTCGGGTGAGATCTGCAGGTAGCCGACCGGGTGGTAGGCGAATCCCTCGGCGTCGGACTCCCAGACGTCGACCGAGTGCGCCATCAGCTCGCGCATCGCGGGCTGGAAGTAGTTGTTGCGGATGACGCCGCACGCGATGCCGGACGCACCAGCGGCCACGTCGGTCTTGTCGATCACGACGACGTCTCGTCCGTCGCCCCGACCGGAGGCGCGCAGCGCCTTGGCGAGATGCCAGGCGGTGGACAGTCCATGAACGCCCGCGCCGACCACCAGGAAGCGAGCGTCCGGAGGAGTCATGTCCGCTCCCGGGTGTCGTTGCCCTATGAGCAACTGGGGGTCAACAATGGCAAGGAGGCTAGCACTCGGGTCCAACGACGTGGAGGGTGCAGGGCGGCCTCCCGGCTGGAGGGGAGCACCCATGTTCGTCAACGAGATGCCACGCTTCGAGGTGCTCAGCGCAGAAGCCCTGGCCACCTTGGAGGGCGGCTGGGAACGGCTGGCCACCGAGGTCGGCCTTCGGTTCGATCACCCACGAGCACTCGACCTCTTCCGGGCCGCGGGCCAGACCGTGGAGGAAGACCTGGTCAGGTTCGACCCCGGCTTCCTGCGTGCGCAGGCGGCTCAGGCGCCAGCACAGTTCCAGCTCAAGGCGCGCAACCCTGAGCGCGACCTCACCATCGGCGGCAGCACCATGGTCTTCGGCCCGGCGAACGGACCGCCGTTCGTTCGGGTCGACGGCGAACGCCGGGAAGGCACCATGGCCGACCTCGAGCGGCTGCTGAAGATGGTGCAGGTCACCGACTCACTGGACACTCCGGGGCGCAACATCCTGGAGCCCAACGACATCCCGCTCGACGTCCGCCACCTGCTGCGGGCACTGGCCGCCACCCGGCTCACCGACCGTGTGTGGTCGGGAGAGCCCTCGTCCGACACGGCTGCACGTGACTGCATCCGGATGGCCGAGATCCTGCACGGCGGGCGGGAGAGCATCGAACGTGACCCGGTGCTCTTCGCCAACATCAACGTCAACTCCCCCCTGCACTTCGACTCCCGGATGCTGGAGGGCCTCCTCGCCTACGCCGAGGCGGGGCAGGCGATCATCGTCACGCCGTTCCTGCTGATGGGCGCGATGGCACCGGTCTCGGTACCGGCCGCACTCGTGCAGCAGACGGCCGAGGCGCTGGCCGGCATTGCGCTGGTCCAGCTCGTACGTCCGGGCACGCCGTGCATCATGGGCTCCTTCTTGTCGACCACCGACATGAAGTCCGGATCGCCCGCCTTCGGTGGGCCCGAGTCCGCGATGGGGCTGTGCGCCTCCGGACAGATCGCCCGACGCCTGAAATTGCCCTGGCGCTCCGGTGGCGGCACGCTGACGGCCAGCCAGATCGTCGACTTCCAAGCCGGTTACGAGGCGTTCAACACGCTGTCCGCTGCTTTCCTCGCCGGCGCGAACGTCTGCTGGCAGTCGGCCGGCTGGCTGGAAGGAGGGCTGGTCACGTCGTTCGAGAAGTTCGCCGCGGACTGTGAGCTGCTCGATCTGCTGCGCTACCAGTTCACGCCCTTGGACATCGATGAGGCGAGCCTCGCCTACGACGCCCACGTCGAGGTCGGACACGGTGGTCACTTCTTCGGGGCCATGCACACCCTGGAGCGGTTCCGCGACTGCTTCTGGCGACCGACGGTCGCCTCCACCGAGAACTTCGAGCGTTGGACCCGTAACGGGTCGCAGGACCACTCCCAGCGCTCCGACGCCCGTTGGAAGGCTCTGCTCGAGAGCTACGAGCGGCCGCCGTTGGACGACGCGGTGGAAGCGGAGCTCCTTGACTTCGTGGAACGGCGCGCCGCCGAGCTCGGTGACGCCGTGTCGGTCAGGTAGCTCGCCGGGATGGCAGCCGATTCCGCCGCTCGAGCCCGCCCCGTGGGCACCGTTCAACGCGCCATCTTGGTGTTGCACACGCTGGCCGACTCCCCGGTCGACCTGGGCAACAACGAGATCGCCCGCCGCACCGGCATCAACGTGAGCACGGTGTCGCGGTTGCTGTCGACTCTGGCCGGCGACGAGCTGGTGCGCCGGGTCGAGGCGACGGGGAGCTTCCGCCTGGGCCCGAGACTGGTGGAGCTCGGCAATGCTGCGCTCGCACGAGTCGACATCCGCGAGCGCGCAAGGTCGCACCTGGAGGCGCTGACGCAGGCCACCAACGAGACGAGCACGCTGTCCGTGCCGTACCGAGATGGCACCATCACGGTCGACTTCGTGCAGAGCCCGTCCTCCGTGCGCAGCGTCGCCGAAGTGGGGCGGTCCAGCATCGCCCACGCGACCGCCACGGGGAAGATTCGGTTGGCCTACACCGACGCTGCTCTCCCAGAGGCACTTACCGCGTACACCGCGAGGACGGTCACCGACCGGCACGAGCTGGAGAAGCAGCTGGCGTCGATCCGGCAGCGCGGTTGGGCTCAAGCGGTCGGCGAACGCGAGGAGGGCCTCAACGCCATCGCCGGACCCGTCCTGTCCCCGACCGGCCTCACCGCGATTCTCGGCATTCAGGGCCCGGCTCAGCGGTTCGGTGCCAAGCCCATGCGCGCCGCTGCCGAGGAGCTGCGTCGCCACTGCGACGCCCTGTCTGTGCCTGCATGACGGGGCTCGAAGCTGAAGGGAGGACGCGCATCGGCTGATGCAGCGCTCCGCCACCGGCTACAGATCTCCCCCTTCCTCCAGCAGCCGGCGGATCTCTCGCTGCAGCAGACCCAGTCGTGCCTCCTTTACCAACGGCACCTGTCGCCTGCGGCGACGTACCTCGGCGAGGTCCACGTCCACGGTGAGCACCTGCTCGGTGTGCTGCTCGGCCTCCCCGACGACGTTGCCCCACGG
>DASQMN010000175.1:0-12279 GCA_035645475.1 Nocardioidaceae bacterium | reverse complement strand
CGCGCGGGTCTCACCTAGGTGGGCGTCAATGGCCGGCGAGCAACGAGCGTACCGCCGTCTCCACCCGCGCCAGCGTGGCTGGGAGGGCATCAGCCACAGGCCCGAACGCCCGCTCCAGCAGGAAGACGGCGTGCCCGTGCGCGAGCGCCGCCACCGAGAGGAGCAGGTCGCGGGCCGCTGCCTCGTTGGCGGTGAGGGCGGCGGTCTCGGGCAGCAGTAGCGCCAGGACGCGGGTGCTCGCGGCCGCAACGTCGTCGTGATCCGCCTTGTCGAGTCCAGCGCCGAAGACGACGTCGAACAGCGGCCGCTCCTCTGCAGCGAAGGACACGTAGGCGCGCGCAATGGCGGCGAGCCGGTCGGTCGGCGCTCCGGTGTTGGACGCAAGGGCGGTGGAGAAGCGGCGCTCCTGCTCGGCGTAGCCGCGAACCGCGAGCGCAGCCAGCAAGGCATCGCGGTCGGCGAAGTGCTTGTACGGAGCGGCGCTGCTGACTCCGGCCCGGCGCGCCGCCTCCGCCACCGAGAAGCCTCGCGGTCCTCGCTCGGCGACCAGCTCGAGGGCGGCGGAGAGCAGCGCGTTGCGCAGGTCGCCGTGGTGCTGGCCGGGACGACGCTTGACATGAGCCGTCATGGTCAGGCAGGTTAGCGTCTCTCACCAGGTGAGATTCACTTACCATTCACTTTCGGGGCTGCCATGCCTGTCGCAATCGTCACCGGCTGCTCGTCCGGCATCGGCCGCGCTGTCGCGCTACAGCTCGCAGCCTCCGGCGTGACCACGGTGGCCACCGCCCGGCGGGTCGACGCCCTCGCCGACCTTGCCGCGGCGGGGTGCACCGTGCTGCGGCTGGATGTCACTGATGACGCGAGCCGGCGGGCCTGCGTACGGGACGCACTCGCCGCTCACGGTCAGGTAGACGTGTTGGTCAACAACGCCGGCTACGCCGAGATGGGGCCGGTCGAGCAGGTGCCGCTGGACGCCGTGCGTCGACAGCTGGAGACCAACGTCGTCGGTCCTGTCGCGCTCACACAGCTGTTGCTACCAGGTATGCGCGAGCGTGGCAGCGGCCGGATCGTGAACGTCAGTTCGATGGGCGGCGAGGTCACCTTTCCAGGTGGAGGGGTCTATCACGCGAGCAAGTACGCACTCGAGGCACTGTCGGACGCGCTGAGAATGGAAGCCGGACCGTTCGGCATCCAGGTCGTGGTGGTGCAGCCCGGTCCGGTCGCCACCTCCTTCGACGTCAACAGCGCCGATCTCTCGGCGTACATGGACGGTCCGTACGCCGGCCTGGCGCGATCCATGGAGGAGCAGGTTCGGACCATGACACCGCGAGGCGCCCCGCCGGCGACAGTCGCGGCGGTCGTGGTCCAGGCAGCGACCGCCCGGCGGCCGCACACGCGCTACCGCGTCGGCGCCCTTGCCCGGGTACTCGTCCTCAGCCGGCGGGTCATCCCCGACCGTGCGTGGGACGCCGCGATGCGGGTCGCCTTCCGCTCGAGTCGACGTGACGCCGTGGCTTCCGACCAGCTCGCGACGCAAGCCACTCGGCCCCAGGTCCGCCGAGCCCGCTCGCGGTGAGGCGCTCGGGTGCACCATCGGTTATTCACGCTGCGTCACCAGTCGAAACTGGCGGTAGAAACGCGGGCGGCTGGCGCGCTGAGCCTGATCGAGGGCCTTGCGCACCTCTTGGTGATGACGACAGGGTGACTCTGGTGCGCGCCTCAAGAAACCTCAACGAGCGCGCGATTGACGACAGGAACGAGGTGCGACCGTGACTGATGTCCAAGAACGTCCGCTCGAGATCCCGAACTTCGCGGGCACACTGCTTCGTCCGACTGATCCGGCATACGACGTCGCCCGGCGGGTCTTCAACGGCATGATCGACCGTTCCCCGGCGCTGATAGCGCGTTGCCGCGACGCGGGCGACGTCGCGGCTGTCGTCACAGTGGCGCGCGAGCAGCACCTGCCCCTGTCCGTGTACGGCGGTGGCCACGGAGTCACCGGGTCGGCCGTGGTCGACGCCGGCCTGTGTGTGGACCTGCGCGACATGAGGACGATCGAGGTCGACGCGGAGGCCCGTACGGCGCGGGTCGACGCGGGATGCACATGGGGTGAGCTGGACGCCGCCACCCAGCAACATGGCCTCGCTCTGACGGGTGGGCGAATGTCGCGCACAGGGGTGGCCGGACTCGCCCTCGGGAGTGGAAGCGGTTGGCTGGAGCGCAAGTTCGGCTACACCTGCGACAGCCTGCTGGCAGCCGAGGTCGTCGTCGCAGATGGTCGTGTGGTCACTGCGTCCAAGGACGAGAACCCTGACCTCTTCTGGGGCTTGCGAGGGGGTGGTGGCAACTTCGGCATCGTTACCAGATTCACATTCGCCCTGCACCCACTGGGTCCGATCGTGCTCGGGGGGATGCTGATGTACCCCGCGGCAATGGCGGGGGAGCTCGTCCGCTTCTGGCGCGACTTCATGTCGGCGGCTCCAGACGAAGTTGGCAGCGGGGTGGCGTTCCTGACCGCTCCGCCGGCGGACTTCGTGCCGGAGCCCGTCCGTGGACAGCCCATCGTCGGCGTCATCGTCTGCTACGCCGGACCAGTTGAACAAGGCCACGACGTACTCGCGCCGCTGCTCGAGTTCGGTCCTCCTGCGGTCAACATGGTGCAGCCGATGCCGTACACAGCGGTGCAACAGATGACGGACGAGGGCTCCCCGGACGGTATGCAGAACTACTGGACCGGTGACTTCCTCGCAGAGCTGCCCGACGAGGCCGTCGACGCCTTGACCGGCCTGGCGACCCGTCCGGTCTCTCCGCTCACGCAGATCATCCTGATGGCCGGCGGCGGAGCCATCGCACGCGTACCAGACGACGCGACTGCGTTCGGTGAGCGCCGTGCACCCTGGAACATGCACCTGATCTCAATGTGGGCCGATCCAGCGGACACCGAGACGAACATCTCCTACACCCGGTCGATCGCCACCGCGATGGGGCCGTGGACCACCGGCCGGACCTACCTCAACTTCATCGGCGACGAGGGGACGGGGCGGGTCGAGGCGGCTTACGGCCCGGAGAAGTACGCGCGACTGCAGCAGCTCAAGCGGCAGTGGGATCCCGACAACCTGTTCCGGCACAACCAGAACATCGCGCCCGCCTAGGGAGCCACGTCTGTCCGACGCCCGTCCAGGTCTGGCTGCACCGTTCGCTCGGATTCATCGCTGACGCTGCGGGAGGCCTTGACGCTCAGTGAGCCGCTAGAGCCTGGCCTGCAGCGTTCGTCTCTGGCGGCGCTACGGCGTCGCGCTGGCAGCTGGTGCCCTGGAGGACCACCGAGCCGTCATCTTCTGTTGGTACATGTCGCCGTCGGCGGTGCTCATGATGGCGTCAGCGTCGCAGTCCTCATCGATCGATGCGCAGCCGATGCTGACCGTGAGCCGCACGACCGCGCCATCCACGACGATGGGTTCCGCGACCGATCGGCGAAGCCGTTCTGCCAGCTCCTGGGTGGCGGTGTAGGTCACGTCTTCTGCGAGCACGACGAACTCGTCACCTCCCAGTCGAGCCACCGTGTGGGACTGGCGGCTGGCGCCCACGAGCCGCTGTGCCACGACGACGAGGACCCTGTCCCCCACACTGTGACCGAAGGTGTCGTTGACGTGCTTGAAGCCGTCCAGGTCACAGAACAACAGTGCCCCCTGTTTTCCGCTGGCCCTGGAGGCAGCCACAGCTCGTATGAGGCGTTCCTGGAGAGTGCGTCGGTTGGGCAGTCCGGTGAGGTCATCGTGGCCGGCCCGGTGAGTCAGCTCTTCGCGTACTGCCCGGCGCGCCCCGATCTCCTCGATCTGCACGATCAGATAGTGAGCGCCGCCGTCGGTGTCCTGCACGACCGATGAAGTAGCTGCCACCCAGACGGTATGACCATCGGAGTGGAGATAGCGCTTCTCGACGTGGTAGACGTCCATTGCGCCGGCCGCGACGCTGCGCATGGCTGCGATGTCGCGGTCGCGGTCCTCGGGGTGAGTGATGTCGACGAAGTGGGCGGCCAGCATCTCCTCCTGAGTACGTCCGACCATCGCGCACAACGCCGGATTGACTCGTATGTACCTGCCTCGATCCGACGCCGACAACGTGAGCAGCGCCATGCCGTTGCCGGCACCTTCGAAGGCGAGCCTGAATGCCTCCTCGCTGGCCTGTAGACGCTCAGTCAAACGCGCGTTGTCAATAGCGATTCCGGCTTGTGCAGCGAACATCTCCAGCATCTGCTGCTGTAGTCGTCCGGGCCGTCGCCGGTCGTGCGGCAGGTCTACGGACAGCATTCCGACCAGGTCATCGGACGGGGAGTAGAGCGGCACGAACAAGGCGTCCTGTGCGTGCCAGGCGTCCGGCACGTCGAGCGGTTCGAGGTCAGGGACCCATCCCTCCCCCCGGCCGTCCGGAAGTCGCTCGTGCGGGACGAATCTCAGAGCGCCCCATTCATCGGCGAGGGCGAACTCCTCCTCATAGGCATCCGCCGGCTGTCGTCGGCCCAGCAGCTCGTCGCCAGCGGTCGTGCTTCCAGCCACTGCCAGCACTTCGAAAGTGCCATCCACATGGACATAGCTAATGGCCGCGACATCGAAGCCAACGGCTTCCACGACTCCCTCGACGACTGCCTGCAAGGTGTCCATCAGGCTGCGGCAGCCGTTGACCTTACCGATCAGATCGTGCATCCGCCGCAACGCAGCGAAGTCGACCGCGTGCTCCACTGTTCGGACGACCACCTCGTGGCGTGGGTCGATCCTGTTCTCGACGGTCATAGCCGACCGGAGTTCGGCAGAAGTGGCTCGCCAAGTCGAGCGGCCATAGGCGGAGCCACATGATCGTGGTGATCGTCAGCCGGAGTTGTCGGAGGCTGCGTACCGGTGGGTGCACCGTTGGACTCGGGCGAAGAGGTCTGCTGCACGCCGCGGATGCCGTTCCCAGCGGTCCTCGGCAGCGGAAGCAGCGCTGGGCCGACATCCCGTTCGGTCGTGCGTTGACGCAGCCAGTCGTGGAGGTGGGCGATCGGCATGGGACGAGCAAGGTGCCAGCCTTGGACGCGTGTGCATCCGAAGTCTGCGAGCAGGTCCCATGTCTTCTGATCCTCGACACCTTCGGCCACTATCTCGAGGCCCAGATTGTTTCCGAGGTCGACGATCGACCGCACGATGGCGAAGTCCTCATCATTGTTCAGCAGATTCGTCACAAAACTACGGTCGATCTTCACCTCATGCACAGGCAGCCGCTTCAGATAGGACAGTGAGGAGTACCCCGTACCGAAGTCGTCGACCGAAAGCCTGACCCCCATGTTGTTCAACCGCTCGAGCAGCTCGATCGCCCGGCTCGGGTCGGCCATGACTGCATTCTCGGTGATCTCTAGAATGAGTGACTCAGGGCTGGCGTCATGCCGCTCCAGCAGTTCCTTGACGGTGGCGACGAGCGAACTGTCCAGCAAGCTTCGGGGCGACAGATTCACTGCGACGGTCATACCGAAATCTCGCCACATCACTGAGGCCGCGAGAGAGGTACTCAGCACACCCAGGGTGAGCGGCTTGATGAGCCCGCTCCGCTCGGCGACCGGGATGAACTCCTCCGGGGAGACTTGGCCGAACTGGTGATGCGTCCAGCGAACCAACGCCTCAGCGCTGTGAACCTGCCCGGACACCGTGTCGGCCTGGGGTTGCATGTACACCTCGACCTCGCCGGCCTCGAGTGCGCCGCGTAGCTCGCCGACCATCGACAAGCGCCGCTCACTGGTTGTGTCGATCCGTGGCTCGTAGACACCGACCCCTTGCGACGACGTCTTGCAGTCGTACATGGCCATGTCTGCGCGCTTCAGCAGGACTGAGGAGTCGACCCCATGCTGGGGGCTCAAGGAGATCCCGACCGATGCTGACACCTCGATCTGGAAGTCGTCGACAGCGATCGGCTCCTCCAGGGACGCCATCATCCGATGACCGATCTCCGCTGCGCGATGGTGATCGCTTATCCCGGGCGCTACCACGGCGAACTCGTCACCGCCTAGTCGAGCCACGAAACCATCCTGGCCAACGGCGCTTGTCAGGCGGTGAGCTACCTCCACCAGGACGACGTCTCCCTGTGGGTGCCCAAGGGTGTCGTTGATCTCCTTGAAGCCGTCGAGGTCGAGGATCATCACGGCGAGGCCGGTGACATCTCCCGTTGGGCCGGCGCGGAGGAGTTCCACCATCGCGCGATTCAGATGTGCTCTGTTGGGCAGCGACGTCAGCGCGTCATGCAGTGCTTCGTGTCGCAGCCGCTGGGTCAGCTCCCCTTTCTGCATGGCCACACTGGCGTGATTGGCCACGGTCTCCAGCAGGAGAATGTCCTGGTCGTCGTACGTTCGGACTTCACCAAGGCGGTCGCCGACCACCAGCATTCCGATGATGCCGGCGTTGCCAGGGAGCGGAACCACGATGGCGTCAGGAAGTCGGTGGGACTCCAACCATTGCCTCTCGGCATGATCTCGAACACCGCGTGGCAGCAGGACGGACGTGCCTTGCTCGATCACCCGGTGCTGCAGCCACATGTCGGCGCTGTCATCGCAGTCATCACGCACCGTGCGTCCGCCCGGGTCGATGGTCAATCGAACCGACGACCTGCCGGATGTCGGCCCGGAGAACCGCATCTCCGCGTAGTCGCTGCGCAGCAGCTCCTTCGCCTCGGACAGCACATTGCCGATCACGGCATCGGACTCAGGTGAACTCGTCACCGCCTGACTGAAGTGGTACAGCCGCTCGAGCGTGAGGTGCCGGTCAGCGAGCTGGGTATAACCTCGATATCCCAGCAGCAGGATGACCGCGGTCGCGACCAGCAACCATCCAGTCTGCGGGTCCACAGACAGGCTGGTGACTCCCACGAGAGCCAACGTCACCACGAGCGGCGCAGTAGGCTGCCCCAGCACGGCTTCGCGCAATAGCACCGTGACGCGGAGCCCTCCTTCGTAGATGCTCACCACGACACCCAATGCCAAGGCGCCCAGTGCATTAGCAGCCAGCGCAGCGGCATAAGCGGCCAGCCATTCCCGTGGTCCGGTGGTGGCTGTATCCGAATGTAGAAGCTGGAAGACAGTGATGGCCACGCAGGTCTCAGCGCCCAGTAAGGCACTGTTCAGTATGATCTTCAACGGCGAGGAGCGTCGCTGGACGACGAATATCAGAAGTGAGCCGACGAGACGACCAGCGAGCAGCGCTCCAGGGGCAGCGAAGAACAGCCCCAGCACGAGCGGTAGCTCACTCAGGGATACTGTCTGCGCCTCCCGCCGCACCTGGATATGCATGACGACCGACTCGGTCATGGCGAAAGCGACGGCGAAGAACCACCATGGCAGAGACAAGGCGGGGTCGGGATGGATGCTGTCGCCGTCGAAGACGCCACGCCATAGTCCGACGCTCAGTGCGATGAGGCAGACGGTTACCGCGCTGACCTGAAGCGTCTGTCGATCCCAATGCCTGCGTAACTGGATCGTGCACACGTCAGACGCCTCCTCTCACTCCTGCCCTGGGATCCGCCGGACAGCCGTCATGACGGATGAAGCGGCGTTTGCGCGTCAACTCCAGTGATGGGTCAGCCAGCTGGACCGCCATGTCCGGGTCGGCCAGATGCTTTCGCGCCACGTGCGCGCCGTCCACGTGCTGTCGCGCCAGGTGCGTGCGGTCCAAGCACTTTCTCGCCAGTCGGCGGCGGACCACGAGCCGTCGCGCCACGTACGAGCCGACCACTCACTGTCACGCCACGTCCGCGCGGACCAGTCCAGCATCGACCAGGTGACGTCCCGCCAGGTTCGGGCGTCCCAGCCGTCCCCGCTCCATGTGACACCTCGCCACTCACCGCCTGACCAGGCCGTGCCGTCAGCTGACGTCTCAGCCCACGCTGTCCCGTCCCATGGGTTGCCAAAGATGTCGATCTCCCCACGCAGCTCGGACACACCGTCGTACACGTGCGACGAGCCGCGAGACGCTTCCAGCGAGCCGGACCCGTCGCCGTAGAAGCTCAGCGGCTGCTTGCGATTCGTGGGGCTCTTGAGCTGAGCAGCTCGGATGTCGGTGAGGCCCCTGCCGCGGTACTGGACCGACGCGGACCTGACAGGGTGCGCCGTCGTCATGAGCTGGGCTTTGACCTGGTCGGGTGTGAGGTGCGGTAGGGCCTGGAGCAGGAGAGCGATCTCCCCGCTCACCACGGCCGCTGCCTGTGACGTGCCCGAGGCACGCGCGAACCTGGCGCCGACTCGGGCTTCAATGTTGCGTTCGTCGGCGTAGCCATTGGGCACTCGCGCGCCAAGGACTGAGACCGCGGGAGCCACGACATCGACATGGCGCTGGTTGGTCCCCCGAGTCCCCCAGCTCGGCACGATGTCGTCTGCTGGGGTGACTGTGCCCATCGTGTCGTTGGCTCCGACCGCGAGGACGTACGGGTTGCGGGCCGGGTTCGCCAGGTCGAAGTTCTCGGATCCGTCGTTCCCACCGGCGACCACGACGACGATCCCGCTCTTCCAAGCCTGCTCGACTGCAAACGACAAAGGGTCGATGAGCGTGCTTTGGACGGAGTCGGTGCCATACGACAGATTGATGACGCGGATGTTCATTCCCTTGTCGTCGCGGTGTTCGACCACCCAGTCGATACCCGCGATCACCTGCGATACGTCCACGGCCCCGTCACTTGCCCCCACCTTGACGCTGAGCAGGTTCGCATCGGGTGCGATGCCATTGAACCGGTGCTGGTCCAGGTATGACGCGGGGCTACCCGGTTGATCACGACCGGCGATGATCGACGCCAGGTGCGTGCCATGGCCGTAGGCGTCCTTGTGGACCAGTTCGGGGTCCTGACTGTCGAACGACAAGTCAGGACCGTGATAGAGGTTGCCGGTGTCGAGTCCGGGGACCTCCACGACTCCTGTATCGATGATGGCGACTCCTACCCCCTTGCCTGTGTAGCCGGCGCGGTACGAGTCATGGGCGCCCACCACCTCACCGATGTGCCACAGGGACCCCTTGTTCGCCACTGGGTCGTAGCCCAGGCGGGTCACATCGCTGCGGTCAACGGTGAGGGGGTCGTCGTCGGAGTAGGCGGTCGTGGGCACGCACAAGATGAGTGCCATCGTCGTCGCCACGATTGCTGCACGTCCGCTGCGCTGGCCGATATTCGTGGGCATTGAGATCCTTTTCCACTTGGAAGGGCTTGCACTCAGACTCCGTGCTTTGCTGGGAGTTTTCCGGGCAAGCCTCGACCTCGCCGCGTCCGCTTCCATCAAACGGCAAGCCGACGTAGCCCGCATCTGCGAACAAGTGGATTTGTCCGAAAGGACGATGCCGTATCGGACATTTGCCCGAGTGGTCAGATCGACTGACGTCAGGCTTCAGTCAGGCTTTGCAGTCGTTCGTCGAGATAGCGCCTTTCCACGTCGTTGTCCGTGAGGTATAGCGCCTCCTCATAAGCAGTTCGCGCGTCGGACACCCGTCCCAAGCGGCGCAGCAGGTCGGCTCGGGCGGCAGCCAAGTACGGGTACACAGCGAGCTGCGGCTCCTCCGCGAGGTCGTCGAGCATGCTGAGCCCGCGCTGCGGCCCGAATGCGAAGCCGACAGCGACTGCCCGGTTGAGCGCGACGACGGGGGACGGCCATGTCTGGAGGAGAACGTCGTACAAGCCGACGATCTCCTGCCAGTCCGTACGTTCCCATCTGGTCCGGTCCTGACAACGCCGAGAATCGACAACTCGGACTTCCGCCATCGAGTCGAACCTAGGGCTTCTGCCGTACTGCGACTGGAGTCCCGCAGCGCTCCGTGACCGAGTCAGCCGCCCGTGTGACAGCCAGTAGTCAAGTCGATACGATGCCGTTCATGCCAGTGCATCGCCTTGTTCTTGGCCGCTTCAGCTCCACCCGGTACGCCCGCCGCCACCCGCTCGGCGCCGGCCGCCGTCGGGCATCCCTTCGGGATGGTCGGGTGGAGGCAAGCCCTCGAAAGAGCTCCCGTTGACGGCGGAGGGCGAGCGGGAGGGCGAGCGAGACCGACTGCTGGCCCAGGTGCTCGTGGAGTTCGCCCGCAACCTCGGGTCAGACTTCTCGATCCAGAAGATCCTCGACCACCTGGTGCTCTCCATCGTCGAGATACTGCCGGTCACCGGCGCTGGCGTGATGCTCATGGGAGCCGATGACCAACTGCATTTCCTCGCAGCCAGCAACGAGAAGGTCATGGCCATCGAGACGCTGCAGAACGAGCTTCGCGAGGGCCCCTGCCTGGAGGCCTATCTCTACGGGCTACCCGTCGCCATCAGTGACCTGCGAGTCGACACCCGCTTCTCTCGCTTCTCACCGAGAGCGTGCGCCGACGGGCTGGCGGCGGTCTTCACATTCCCTCTCACGCTCGACGACACGCGGCTCGGTGCGCTGGACCTGTACCGCGACACGCCTGGGGAGCTGAGCGAGCAGGACGTGAAAGCCGCCCAGGTGCTGGCTGACGTGGCCAGCGCGTACCTGTTCAATGCGCAGGCCCGCATCGACAGCTCGGCCACGGTGGCGCGCCTGCACCATCGAAGCCTGCATGACCCGCTGACGGGCCTGCCCAACCGGGCACTGCTCGAGCAACGGCTGGAACAGGCGGTCGCACGTGCTCGGCGCTCGCACAAGCTGGCCGCCGTCTTGTTCATCGACCTGGACGGCTTCAAGCCGATCAACGACCGCTACGGCCACCATGTCGGTGACCTGCTGCTGTTCGCCTTGGCCGAGCGGCTGAGCCGGGTGCTTCGACCCGGCGACACCCTGGCCAGGCTCGGCGGTGACGAGTTCGTCGTGCTGTGCGAGGACCTCGACGACAGCTCGGGTGCCGAGACGGTGGCGAGGCGCATCAACGCGGCAATGTCAGGACCCTTCCACCTCGGCGGGCATGACATCGACCTGACCGCGAGCGTGGGCATCTCGCTTTCCGGGCGTGGCGAGGACCGCCCCGATGTGCTGCTGCGCAACGCGGACTTCGCCATGTACCAGGCGAAGCAAAGCGGCGGAGGTTGTATACGACTCAGCGACCCGGTGGCCCGCCGCGCCGCAGACCTTCGTCGAGACCTCGAGGATGACCTGCGCACCGCATCCGAGCGCGACGAGCTCGCCTTGCTGTACCAACCGATCGTCGATGTCCGGAGCGGCGACCTCATGGCCGTCGAGGCGCTGCTGCGCTGGACCCATCCCACTCGCGGTCTTGTCATGCCCGAGGTGATCATTCCCAGCGCGGAACGCACCGGTGCAATTCTGGACCTCGGCGAGTGGGTACTGCGACAGGCCTGCCAGGACCTCGAGCGGTGGCGCAGGCAGGGCACTGCCGTACCCAGCGTCACCGTCAACGTCTCAGCACAGCAGGTCATGGGTCCGGCTTTCGCGAACACCGTCAAGGGCGTCCTCCGGGAGACCCATACCGATCCAGGGTCGATCTGCCTGGAGATCACCGAAACGGTGTTCCTCGCCGACTCACCCCGCGCTCTTGCCGTGCTGAAGGAGCTGAAAGGCCTCGGCGTACGTCTGTGGCTGGACGACTTCGGCACCGGCTACTCGTCCTTGAACTATCTGCGTCAGTTCCCCTTCGACAGCGTGAAGATGGATCGAAGCTTCACATCGGGCCTGGCGACCGATGAGGTCACCCGATCCATCGTGAGCGCCGTCGTCGACCTCAGCCACGTCATGGACCTCACCATCACCGCAGAGGGGGTCGAGACCTCGCGTGAGGTCAGCGAGATCACCGAGCTGGGGGTCGACTACGCGCAGGGCTTCCACTTCAGCCCGCCGCTGACCAGGGACGAGCTCACCCGCCACGCCGGCACGGTGACTGCTGCGAGCGGGAGCGTCAGCATGCTGCCCGCCCCTCGACCACACCCCTGAGGTAGCCGCCCGGCTCAGCGTGCTGCACTCAGCTCGGCCTGCACGGTGGTCGTCCGGGCAGCCGACTGCAGCAGCACCTCGACGTCGGAGGCGGTCCGCGCCGGGTGGTCGTTCCACGCCGTGAGGTCTCGGACGTTGGCCATCCGGATCGCCGGCGGCGGGCACCAGCGCACCGGCGAGCGGGATTCGCCGTACAGGGTGTGCCAGGTGAGATCCAGTGTTCGCTGGACGAGCTGGCTGTGTACCGCTGCCGGTCCACCGCCGGCGTGCACGATGGCTCCCACCAGGCAAGCGCCGGACACGGGCCGACGGGTCGCCTCCAGCACGTTGTGGGCGGTGATGGCTCGGGTCGTCCCGCCCTCGTCGGTCACCGCGAACCAGCTGCG
>DASQMN010000174.1:0-9372 GCA_035645475.1 Nocardioidaceae bacterium | reverse complement strand
TTGGTCGAGTCGATCCGCACAGCCTCGACCCGGGTCTTCTCGGCCAGCTCGGCGAGGGCCTCGCGACGCTGATCGGCCTTGTTCGCTGCCCGCTTCGCCAGCTGTTGCGCGGTCCGGACCGCTTCGCGGTCCACTCCCCGGCTAATGGTCACGGTGCGGCCCACGGTGCGGCTGGAGACGGCCCTTGCGTCGTCGATTCGAGGGGTGGTGTCGACGATGCTGTCGGCCAGGTTGGCGGTCAGCACCGCGTCAGAGCCCGGTGCCGGTGGGTTGGCCGAGCTGGCCGACGCTACTGCGGCCCCGCTGCCGGCGAGAACGGCAGCGGCCGTCGCTAGCACCGCCGAGGTCGGCAGAGCGCTGAGCTTGCTGACGGGTGCGCGACGCTTCGGCGGCGCCTGACGCGTACGGAACAGCCGCATCAACAACCCGCCACGCGAGCGTGAGACGGTGCAGCGGCACCGCGGCTCGGCGCGAAGGGTGCGGGCATGACGAAGCTCCTGGGACAAAGGGGATGGTTCCGGGACGATAACGGAATGGTGACGATGCGTGAAACTTCAGGGGCCCAGGTGTGGAAGACATCACGGCGCTCAAAGTGACCGAGTAGTTACGGAGCGAATGACTGCAGAATGACGAGACCTGAATCGGTGCCTCAAGACCCGCTGTTGGAGTGCGCATGACTCTCGAGAACGCGATCGCGGACGATCAGTCATCGGGTGGGGTCGTGGGCGACGCAGCTCCTGGCGCAGCGGCTTCGACGGCACGCGCGCGGCCACGGCGGATCGTGATGGCCAAGCCGGGTCTGGACGGTCATGACCGGGGCGCGAAGGTGGTGGCCCGGGCACTGCGAGACGCGGGCCATGAGGTCATCTACACGGGTCTTCACCAGACACCGGAGCAAATTGTCCAGACCGCACTGCAAGAGGACGCCGATGCCATCGGGCTGTCCGTGCTCTCCGGCGCGCACATGACGCTCTTCGCGAAGCTGATGTCGCTGCTCGCGGCGAATGACGCCCGCGACATCGTCGTCTTCGGCGGGGGCATCATCCCGGTCGACGACATTGCGGAGCTCAGCAAGCTCGGGGTGGCACAGATCTTCACCCCCGGCGCCACCACACATGAGATCACCGCCTGGGTGGCCGAACACGTGCCGGACGCCAGCGCGCACTGAGGCGAGTTGAACTGAGGCGCACCCGATTCAGGCGTGCTCGCGGATCCATTCCACGACCAGGTCCGCCACCAGCTCCGGCTGCTGGGACACGACCCAGTGGCCGGCGTCCACGTCGACGCGGCGCCCGTTCGGGGCATAGCTCGCCACGTCGTCGAACAGCGCCGGGACGAGAAATGAGTCGCGCGTCGGCACGACCGTGAGCACGGGCACGTCGGTTCGCCCGGAGCCGGGCGCGCGCATGCGCCGGGGGACGTTCGCGCGGTATAGCTCGACCCCGTGCGCGGCGTCGTCGCCGAAGCTGGCGCCCCAGTGCGGCTGCCTCGAGCCCTGAGCCTGTGCGATGAGCGAACTCAGCGGTCCGGCGAGCGTGCGGAAGGCCAACTCAGGCAGGACCGGCACCTGGAAGGCCGCGACGTACCAGGACCTGATGGCCTGCGGCAGCCTGCTGCGCAGGTCGCGGCTGCGCGCGAAGCGGGCGACGTGGTCCAGCGACGGACCGGAGATCGAAGTGAACGTGGCGAGGCGCCCCTGCAGACGCGGGTCGGACCCCGACGTCGTGACCGCGTCCCACAGCTGCACCGAGCCCCAGTCATGCCCCACCAGATGCACGGGGGCCGGTTCGCGTGCTGGCGGTGCGGCCGGGTTCAGGGAGTCGAGCACAGCCACCAGGTCGTCGACGAGCCGCTCCGTGCGGTAGCCCTCGCGGTCTGCCGGTGCCGTGGACGCTCCGGCGCCCCGCACGTCGTAGGTGACCACGTGCAGGCCATGGTGGTCGTGCAGCAGCCGCGCGAGTGGGTCCCAAACGCTCGAGTTGTCCGGGAAACCATGGACCAGCACGACGGTCGCGCCCGCCGCCGGCAGCTCGCGTACGGCCAGCTCGACGCCGGCTGACCTGACGCGAGACTCCACGGCGTTCTCGTGCATGACCCGGTCTCCTCGCTCGACCTCGACGTGCCTGCGCGGGCATCGTGCCACCCGTACCCGTGCCGCTGCCTCGGCGCAGGGATGGCCGCAGATCACACGTCAGCAGGGATGACTAGGGTCGACCTCGAGTCCGACCGGGTCGCGACGCACCCCCGCAGGTGCCGCCGCGACCGTGACCGCATCGACGAGGAAACGGGACGACACCGTGGACCTGATGGAGTACCAGGCGAAGGAGCTCTTCGCCAAGCATGCCGTGCCGGTCACGGTGGGAGTCGTGGCGACCACCCCTGAGGAGGCCCGAGCCGGGGCGGAGCAGATCGGTGGCCGGGTCATCGTCAAGGCCCAGGTGCAAGCCGGTGGGCGAGGCAAGGCGGGCGGTGTCAAGCTCGCCAACAATCCCGACGAGGCAGCGGCCCGCGCCGAGGAGATCCTCGGTATGCAGATCAAGGGTCTGACCGTGCATCGCGTGCTGATCGCCCCGGCTGTCGACATCGCCGAGGAGTACTACTTCTCCTTCCTCGTCGACCGGTCCAACCGTTCCTACCTGTGCATCGCCAGCGTCGAGGGAGGTGTCGAGATCGAGGAGGTCGCCGCCACCGACCCGGACGCCATCGCGCGCGTCTCCATCGACCCCGGCACCGGTGTCGACGAGGACAAGGCCCGCCAGATCGTCAGCGAGGCCCGCTTCCCGGCCGAGGTGAGCGAGGCGGCGGTCTCGATGGTGCAGGCGCTGTGGACGGTGTTCCGCGAGGAGGACGCCACGCTCGTCGAGGTCAACCCGCTGGCTCGGCTGGCCGATGACTCGCTCGAGGCCTTGGACGGCAAGGTCACCCTCGACGCCAATGCGGACTTCCGACACAGCGAGCACGCCGCCTTCGAGGACAAGCAGTCCGCCGACCCTCTGGAGGCACTCGCCGGCGCCAAGGGCCTCAACTACGTCAAGCTCGACGGGCAGGTCGGCATCATCGGCAACGGCGCCGGCCTCGTCATGTCCACCCTCGACGTGGTCGCCTACGCCGGGGAGGCCCACGGCGGGGTGCAGCCGGCGAACTTCCTCGACATCGGCGGCGGCGCCTCGGCAGAGGTGATGGCCGACGGCCTCGAGATCGTGCTCGGGGACGAGCAGGTGAGAAGCGTGTTCGTCAACGTCTTCGGCGGTATCACCGCCTGCGACGAGGTGGCCAACGGCATCGTCAGTGCCTTGGAGATCCTGGGCGACACAGCGACGAAGCCGCTGGTCGTACGCCTGGACGGCAACAACGTCGAGGAGGGCCGCCGGATCCTCACCGAGGCCCAGCACCCGCTGGTGACCCTCGTCGACACCATGGACGGCGCAGCGGACCGCGCTGCAGAGCTCGCCGCGGCGAAGTGAGGACGCACTCATGGCCATCTTCCTGACCAAGGACAGCACGATCGTCGTGCAGGGCATGACCGGCTCCGAAGGGCAGAAGCACACCCGACGCATGCTCGCCTCTGGTGCTCGTGTGGTCGGCGGGGTGAATGCCCGCAAGGCCGGCCAGAGCGTCGACTTCGACGGCACGGCGCTGCCGGTGTTCGGAACGGTCGGCGAGGCGGTGCAGGAGACGAGCGCTGACGTCTCCGTGGTGTTCGTACCTCCGGCGCACACCAAGGCCGCCGTGCTGGAGGCGGTCGAGGCCGCCATGCCGCTGGTCGTGGTCATCACCGAGGGTGTGCCGGTGCACGACACGGCCGAGTTCCACGCCGCGGCACAGGCCAGTGGCCGCACCCGCATCATCGGGCCGAACTGCCCCGGCCTGCAGTCTCCGGGCGCGTCGAACGCCGGCATCATCCCTACCGACATCACCGGTCCAGGCCCGATCGGCCTGGTGTCGAAGTCGGGCACGCTGACCTACCAGCTCATGTATGAGCTGCGCGACGTCGGGTTCACGACGGCGGTCGGGATCGGCGGCGACCCCATCGTCGGCACCACCCATATCGACTGCCTGGCAGCCTTCGAAGCCGATCCGGACACCGAAGCGATCATCATGGTGGGTGAGATCGGCGGCGACGCCGAGGAGCGCGCCGCGGCCTACATCAGCGAGCACGTGACCAAGCCGGTTGTCGCCTATGTGGCCGGCTTCACGGCTCCCGAAGGCAAGACGATGGGGCATGCCGGTGCCATCGTGTCCGGCTCATCCGGCACCGCGGACGCCAAGAAGGAGGCGCTCGAGGCAGTCGGCGTGAAGGTCGGCAAGACCCCGTCGGAGACCGCTCGGCTGATGCGGGCGCTGGTGACCGGAGAGTCGTGACCTCGGCTCAGTCGCTGCCCAGCTCGCGCAGCCGCTCACCGGCGCGTACCAGCAGCCGGTCGAACGCTGCCGGGGTGATGTCGTACCGGTCGCTGGGTGAGAACAGGATCTGGGCGAGCCGGTCGCCCACGCGTACGACACCCAAGCGGTAACGCACCGCACGCTGACCCACGTCGAAGCTCAGGCTCCACCGGGTGCCGGCGCCCAGCTCGGGGGAGCGGACGCGATCCGACGTGTTGACAGACGCCGACGACACCCGCTGCTCGCAGGACGCCACTCGTTCCCTCACCTGCTCGAGGAACCGATCGGCCGCGGGCGGAGTCGCGAACCGGCCCAGGGTCTGGCTCAGGCCGAACGAGGGCGACAGCTTCTCGTCCGGCACCACGTACGTGCGCGTCTGCTCCTGGGTGACACCTGCAGTCGAGAACGGAGCGATGTCGCACAGCGATGCCGCAATGTCCCTGCGGGCGTCGACGGGCCGGGTACCGACCCAGTCCCCGCGGATACCCGGCACCTCGGGCAGGTCTGTGGCAGCGAGGAATCCGGGTGCCTCCTTGGTCGGTGGCGGGCTCTGCGGTTCAGGCTGGTCCGGCCGGTCGGTGCGCTCGTCGACGCTCGTTCCTGCGGCTGCCCGTGGTGTCGGGTCGGTCGTCTCCGTCGGCTGCGTCGTCTCGGTCGGCCCCGTCGTCTCGGTAGCGCTGGTGGTCGCTGTGCCCTCCGGCGCCGCGGCCCCCGTCCGGTCGGTGACGGAGTCGAGCCCACCGGCCACCACCACACCGCCGCCCACCGCGGCTACGGTCGCCGCGGTGGCGACCAGCAGCCGACGCCTCGCGGGCGTGGGCTCGCGGCGGTGCCGGGCCATGGACGCTCTCCTGGTGGGTGGACGGCGGCCGCTCCGACCGGAACGGCCACCGGCCGACGTTAGGGGATGTTCGTGTGCGTCCCCAATACGGCAGTGCCGGTCGAAGGCCGGCTCACCTGCAGCCGCCGGACCGGACTCGCCGTCACGGGCTCGGCGTGTCCACCGGGTCTGAGTCCCCGGCTCAGCGAGCATGAACCGCGATGAGCGACCTGCTGACCCGCCCGGCGTCGGCGGAGTCGACCGATCCGGTTCAGCGGTCGAGGCTCGACCTGCTGCGCGGTCGGTGGCATCGACTCACGACCCGTCGGCCGGCGCGAGGAGCCTTGGCGGGCGGCTGCGTTGCCGGACTGCTGACGGCTGCGACATCGGCCGTCCTGTGTGTGGTGCTTGTTGCGCTGGGCGGTCTCGGCAGTGGTGGCACTGCTGGGGGTGCCGGTGAGGCGGGCCTCGTCACCTGGCTGCTGGCTCACGGCTCGGGGATCCGGACCGGCACGGCTGACGTACGGGCGGTCCCGCTCGGTCTCACCGTGCTGCTCGGATGCTGGGCGTTCGCGTCGGCGCGACGCGTGCGGGTGGGGACCCGCTGGCGGGCGGGCTCCGCCCCTGCGTCGAGATCAGCGCTGGCCCGAGCCACCCTTGGCTTCACCGTCGCCTACGTCGTGGTTGTCGCCGCGGTGACCGGGGTGGCGTCGCTGCTCGGGGCGGACGTCCACCTTGTACGTGCTGCGGCCGTCGGCGCAGCGTTGGCGGCGGGAGCGTCCGGATGGGGGCTCGTGGGACCGCGATCGATGGTTGACCGGGCCCAACGCACCTTGCCGTTCGGTCTGCTGGCGATGCTGCGCGGCGCCGTTGCCGGCTGCATGGTCATGCTGCTCGGCACAGTTCTGGTCTTCCTCGTCGCCCTGCTGGCCTCAGCCGGCCGCTTCCTCGACCTCACGTCGGCATTGGAGCTGACCTGGCCGGGCGCACTGATGCTGTTCGGCACCTTCGTCCTCGCGTTGCCGAACCTGCTGGGACTCACGGGTGCCGTGCTGCTGGGGCCCGGATTCGCGCTCGGCACCGGCACCACCGTGAGCGCCACGTCGGTGACCCTCGGCGCCGTGCCGGGCTGGCCACCGCTTGCCGCGCTGCCGGGCAGTGGGGCGATGCCGGTCTGGGCGGTCGCACTTGTGGGCATCCCGGTGCTGGCGGGCGTCGCTGCCGGCTGGCTGGGTGCATCGTGCAGCGTGGGGGGATCGTGGCGCCGGATCGGTGCCGCGGTGGGGGCCGGTGTCCTGGCCGGGCTCGTCGTCGGCGGCTGGGTGCTGGCCAGTGGAGGGGCCGTCGGACCTGGTCGCATGGCCGACGTCGGCGCGGCCGCCTCGCTGCTCCCGCTGGCGGTGGCGACCCTGGGCGCCGGCGCGTTGATCGGCGGTTGTGCCCAGCTCGTGGCCGACCGCTCACCTCGTTGAGCCGCCGGTCGGCCGTCGGCAGCCGCCGCTCAGTAGGGTGCACCGTCGTGCTCATTCGGCCCAGCCGCTGAGAGGAACTCGTGCAGCGTCGCTTCGGACCGTGCGAACCCGGTCCCGCCCGCGTCGTGGCGCTCGTCTCCGGCGGCGGCAGCACGTTGCAGGCCATGCTGGACGCCGGCGACGACCCCAGCTGGGGGGCCCGGGTCGTGGCGGTGGGCGCGGACCGGGAAGACACCGGCGGGATGGAGCGGGCCCGCAGTGCCGGCCTTGACACCTTCGTGCTGCGGCTGCGCGATGCGCCGACGCGGCCCGACTGGGACCGGATGCTGGCCGATCGAGTCGGCGCCTACTCGCCTGATCTCGTGGTGCTGGCCGGGTTCATGCGGCTGACCGGCGCGGCGTTCCTCGAGCGGTTCGCTGGTCGGGCCCTCAACTCGCACCCGGCGCTGTCGCCCGCGTTCCCGGGCATGCACGCCCCGGCTGACGCACTCGCGTACGGGGTGCGGGTCAGTGGGGCGACGCTGTTCGTCGTCGACGACGGGATCGACACCGGGCCGATCGTGGCGCAGGCGCCGGTGCCTGTGCTCGAGGACGACGACGTAGCGATGCTGCACGAACGCATCAAGATCGAGGAGCGGCAGATGCTGGTCCACACCGTTGGCCGCATGGCCCGCGAGGGCTGGAGCATCGACGACAGGAAGGTCCGGATCGGGCAATGAGCGAGCAGCAGGAGCACGGCCGCGTACCGGTCACCAGGGCGCTGGTGTCGGTGTACGACAAGAGCGGGCTGGAGGACTTGGCTCGGGGGCTGGTCGAGGCCGGGGTGGCGCTGGTGTCCACCGGCTCGACCGCTCAGCGCATAGCGGATGCGGGGCTGCCGGTCACGGCGGTCGAGGAGCTCACCGGCTTCCCCGAGTGCCTGGACGGGCGGGTCAAGACCCTGCACCCGCACGTGCACGCGGGTCTGCTGGCCGACGTACGACTGGAGTCGCACCGCGACCAGCTCGCCGAGCTCGGGATCGAGCCGTTCCAGCTGCTGGTCTCCAATCTGTATCCCTTCACCGACACTGTCGCCTCCGGAGCAGCGCCGCAGGAGTGCATCGAGCAGATCGACATCGGCGGGCCGTCGATGGTCCGGGGTGCGGCCAAGAACGCCGCCAACGTCGCTGTCGTGACGTCGCCGGACGCCTACGAGGACGTGCTCTTTGCGGTCCGGTCCGGTGGCTTCACACTGGCTCAGCGCCAGCGGCTGGCGGTGCAGGCGTTCGTGCACACCGCGACGTACGACGTGGCCGTCGCTTCGTGGATGGGCAACGTGGTGGCGCCGGCGCCGGAGGGGTTCCCCTTCTGGGTGGGCGCCACCTGGGACCGCCGCGCGGTGCTCCGGTACGGCGAGAACCCGCACCAGCGGGCAGCGCTCTACGGCTCATGGGAGGGCGGCGGGCTGGCGCAGGCGGAGCAGCTGCACGGCAAGGAGATGTCCTACAACAACTACGTCGACACCGACGCCGCTCGCCGCGCCGCGTACGACTTCGAAGAGCCGGCGGTGGCGATCATCAAGCACGCCAACCCCTGCGGAATCGCGGTGGGTGCCGACGTGGCCGAGGCGCATCGTCGGGCGCACGCCTGCGACCCGGTGTCAGCCTTCGGCGGGGTGATCGCCGCCAACCGAACCGTGTCGGTGGAGATGGCAGAACAGGTGGCCGAGGTCTTCACCGAAGTGATCGTTGCGCCGGCATACGAGCCAGGCGCGGTGGAGGTGCTCGCCGGCAAGAAGAGCATCCGCGTGCTCGTTGCCGACGCCGCCCAGCGCGGTGGTACCGAGCTGCGGGCGGTCTCTGGCGGGCTGCTGTTGCAGGAACGCGACGCCGTGGATGCGCCGGGCGACGATCCCTCGTCCTGGACCCTCGCCTGCGGCCCAGCAGCCGACGCGGCTCTGCTGGCGGATCTGGCCTTCGCCTGGCGGGCCTGTCGAGCGGTGAAGTCGAACGCGATCCTGCTCGCCTCCGACGGCGCCACTGTCGGAGTCGGCATGGGGCAGGTGAACCGGGTCGACTCCGCCCGCCTGGCCGTCGCTCGGGCAGGCGAGCGCGCAGCCGGATCGGTAGTCGCATCTGACGCGTTCTTCCCCTTCGCCGACGGGTTGCAGGTGCTGGTCGACGCCGGCGTACGTGCCGTCGTGCAGCCGGGTGGCTCGGTGCGCGACGAGGAGGTCATCGCGGCCGCCGACGCCGCCGGCGTGACGCTGTACCTCACCGGCACGCGTCACTTCTTCCACTGATCCTTGGCTGCGCCGTTGGTCTGCCGAGTGGTGCTTGTTCGGGCATTCGTCTCAGCTGAGCCGGGCGGGCACCACAGGGCACCGGTCGCCGGGTGCGCCCCGACGTGCGTCGGCCGGTCCCAGCGCATGAACAGCACGCACCTGTGCCAGAGTTGCCGCCCGTGAGCGCACAGATTCTGGACGGCAAGGCCACAGCGGCAGCCATCAAGGACGACCTCCGGGGCCGGGTGGAGCGCCTGCGGGACGCAGGGAGCATCCCGGGGCTCGGAACCGTGCTGGTCGGCGACGACCCCGGCAGCCAGTGGTACGTCGCGGGCAAGCATCGTGACTGCGCGCAGGTCGGTATCGAGTCCATCCGCATCGACCTGCCGGCGAGCGCCACTCAGGAGCAGGTCGAGGCGGCAGTGCTGCAGCTC
>DASQMN010000173.1:0-1847 GCA_035645475.1 Nocardioidaceae bacterium | reverse complement strand
GGCTGGCGACCGCCCCAGCACCCAAGGCCGCCACCACCGCCGCGGAACCGGCTCCGACGGCGAGCATCAGCAGGACGAGGTCGAGAGTGAGCAGCTCAGCCCCGAGCAGGCCGAGCGAGGCGATCAGCCACACAGCCCAGGCGTTGTTTGCTAGCCACTCCTCCATAACTGCAGCCTAGGCGTGGCTATTGACTCAACGTGGGCCAATAGCGCGTTGTCGCGTGGTCGTTATGTCACATGCGTGAGCTCGGGTCCGCCCGCCACCGGGCTCCCTCGCAGCGCCGCCGCACCACCGCATGGACGTCGCCTCATCCGCGCCGCGCGGTGAACCTCCCCCCGTGCTGCTCCAGCACCAACGGCAGACCGAACGTGTCCGACAACGCGCCGGACGTCAGCGTCGACTCCAGCGGCCCCTGCGCGACCACCCCGCCCGCGCGCATCAGCAGCACGTGCGTGAAGCCGGGCGGGATCTCCTCGACGTGGTGGCTCACCAGCACCGTCGCCGGCGCCCCCTCGTCCTGGGCCAGGCGGGTCAGCGTCGCGACGAGGTCCTCGCGACCACCGAGGTCGAGGCCCGCCGCGGGCTCGTCGAGCAGCAGCAGCTCGGGGTCCGTCATCAGCGCGCGGGCGATCTGCACCCGCTTGCGCTCACCCTCGCTCAGCGTCCCGAACGTACGATCCGCCAGCCGGCCTACCCCGAGGGCGCCCAGCAGACTCGCGGCGCGTTCGTGGTCGAGGTCGTCGTACTGCTCACGCCAGCGTCCGATCACCGCGTACGAGGCGCTCACGACGACGTCGTGGACGCGCTCGTGCCGAGGGATTCGCTCACCCAGGGCCGCGCTGGTGAGCCCGATGCGCGGCCGTACCTCGAAGACGTCCACCGTGCCGAGCAGCTCGCCGAGCACGCCGACCATGCCGCTGGTGGGGTACAGGGCCGCACCGGCGACCTGCAGCAGCGTTGTCTTGCCGGCGCCGTTGCCGCCCAGCACGACCCAGCGCTGGTCCTCATCGACCTGCCAGGAGATGTCGTCGAGCAGCCGCTGCCCGCCCCGCTCGACCGTCACCCCGACGAGTTCGATGACCGCGCTCATGCTCTCCGTTCAGCAGTCGTCCGGTGTGCCCCCGGATCGGTGGTGGACGCGGCCAAACCTACGCCAGCGGCACCGCCTCGTACGCTTGCTGGGTGCCCGACCTGCCGCGCTCCGCACGCCTCGCGTGCTGGTTCAACTCCTGGACCTCCGGTGCTGTCGCGCTCGACGAGGCCCCAGCCGCGGTGATGGCGGACGACGCGGCCCACGACGTGCTGGGCTTGCAGCCCGAGCCGATGCCGCTGCTGCTCGCCTTCGGTGAGCTACGCAGGCGCGGCGGCCGACTGGCGTCAGTCGCCCTGCCGGTGCCCGGTGACCTGGTCGGACTCGGCGGTCCGGCCTCGTTCAACGTCGAGGCGCTCGACGTCGGCGAGGCCGTCGTCGTCTGGGGAGCAGGTGTCGGACTGCTTCCCACCGTCGTCGGGCGTGGCGTCTTCTGGACGTGCTTGCCCGCCGAGCCTCCACGGGCCCTGCCAGACCTCGCCGACGCCGAGCAGCAGTTGCGTCAGGCACTGCTGCGCGCCGGTGACCGCCTGGTCGCCCTCGACGTCGCTCGCTGGCGACCCGAGGTGGCCGAGGTGCTGTCCACGCTCCGTGGAACCCCGGAGGTGCCCTTGCCGGTTGGCCACTCGCCGCGGGCCGCCCGGGTGACAGCACTGGCTCAGCGGTGCTCGACCATGGCTCAGCTGGCCATGTCCGACGACGGCGCAGCGGTCTCCCTGACGCAGTGCCGGGCACGCCGAGACGTACTCGTCGAGC
>DASQMN010000172.1:0-10335 GCA_035645475.1 Nocardioidaceae bacterium | reverse complement strand
GGCCGAGCTGCCTAACCAACTGCTGGACCTCTTGATCGAGCACGAGCCGCCCATGCCGTCGCCGTGGCGCCCCGAGCCGGTGGTCGAGGGCGCCGACGAGCTCGTGGGCGACTGGTACTGGGGCGCCGTTCCCACCGCGATCGCTGTGCAGGACGGCATGCTCGTCGTCAACGTGGGCAAAGGGGGCCGCGCCAGCCGGCTGACGCCCACCGGCAGCGACACCTGGCGTGGCCTGGACGCCTACTTCGCCGGCGAGACCTTGAGCGTGGTGCGTGATGGTGCCGGCCACGTGCGGTCGTTGCGGTTGGCCACATATCAGCTCACCCGCCGCCCGTACGAGGAGTGAGGATGGCGGTCGCTCGTCCGCTGACCGTGGTCACCGGCGGGGGACGTGGCATCGGAGCTGCCACCGCCCTGTCGCTGGCAGCCGCCGGCCACGATGTGGTGGTCGGCTACCTGAGCGATGCGACGGCTGCTGAGCAGGTGGTGGCGTCCGTACAGGCCGCAGGGGCTCAGGCGGTCGCCGTCCGCGGTGACGTGGCCGAGGAGCGCGACGTCGAGCGGCTGTTCGAGGCGGCGTGCGAGCTCGGCACCATCACCGGGCTCGTCAACAACGCCGGCCTCACGGCACACCTCGGCGACCTCGCGGACACACCGGTCGCCGTCATCCGCCGCGTCGTCGAGGTCAACCTGATGGGCGCCCTGCTGTGTGCCCGGCGGGCCGTGCTGGCCATGTCCAGCACCCACGGAGGACAGGGGGGCGCGATCGTCAACGTCTCGTCGGTTGCGGCGTCCACGGGCTCGCCGCACGAGTACGTGCACTACGCCTCGGCGAAGGCCGGGCTCGAGGCCCTCACTGTGGGCTTGTCCAAGGAGGTCGCCGGTCAGGGGGTGCGCGTCAACGCTGTAGCACCCGGCGTCGTGCGCACCGGTATCCACGCCGACGCAGGTGACCCCGACCGTGCGGAGCGGATAGCGCAGCGCATCCCGCTGGGGCGTGCGGGTGACGTCGGCGAGATCGCCCCCGCGATCGCGTGGCTGCTGTCCGAGGAGAGCAGCTATGTCACGGGAGCGACGCTGCGGGTCGCCGGCGGCCTGTGAGCCGATCCGCTGAGCGGTGACCTACTGCGCCTGGCTGACGCTGCTCATGTTGAAGTCCGGGATCCGCAACGGGGGAGTGGCGGTACGCGGGAAGTAGTCACCCCACTCGCGGGAGAACGACGGCACCGTCGTGCCGGCACCGCTGAAGCGGTCCAGCAGGTTGATCGGGCTCTCGTTGAACCGGAAGTTGTTGACCGCGCCGGTGACCTCACCACCCTCGACCAGGTAGACGCCGTCTCGGGTGAGCCCGGTGAGCAGCAGGTTCTGCGGGTCGACCTCCCTGATGTACCACAGGCACGTCAGCAGCAGGCCGCGCTCGACCCCGGCCACCAGGTCCTCGATCGACCCGGACGCGCCGTCGACGTCCATGATGAGGTTCTCCACTCCGGGCGTGACCGGCAGACCGGTGAGCCGCGCGGACTGGCGCGTCTGCATCAGGGCGGCGAGCTTGCCGTCGGCTATCCAGCGCGTGCGCTCGACCGGCAGGCCGTTGTCGAAGACGCTGCTCAGCGACGATGAGCGGGCGGCGGTCACGAACGGTGCGCTCTCCAGCCGGGGGTACGCGGGGTCGGACCACAGCTGCACCGGACGTGAGCTGAGCGTCTCTCCCACGCGGGTGCCGCCGCCGGGCTTGCCGTACACCGTCTGGCCCTCGTGCGCGTCGCGGGCCGCGGCCATCCAGTAGGCGTACACCAGCAGGTCGGCTACCGCGGTCGGCGGCAGCACGGTGTCGTAGCGACCCGCCTCGAGTGCGACGGTGCGTTCGGCCCAGCCGAGCCGACGCTGCAGCTCGGTGTCGAGGGCCAGGGCGTCGACGTCGGAGAAGTCTCGGGTCGACTGCCCGACCCACGCCGAGCGGGTCAGGTCGGTGTTCTTGCCGGTGATGCCGACGTGCCCGACCGGCTGCACGTGCCGGCGGCGCAGACCGGTCGACGAGCCGAGCCAGGTCGTATCCACGGTGTGCTCGACGTAGCCGTAGAGCAGGCGGTCGGCGGCGTTGGCTCGACCGAAGGCCTCACCGAGCGCCGGCGCGAAGTCAGCGAAGACGTCGGTGGAGGTGTCAGCGGCCGGCTCGTCCCAGCCGTCGCCGGAGCCGTCGCTCGCGTCGGGCGTGACCAGCGGAGCCGCGTCCTCGGCGGGGTCGGCGACACGTGCGGCGGCGTCGGCGTCCTCGACCAGGCGCAGCACGTCGTCGGCGTCTGAGACGCTGCGGCTGACTGTGCCGGCTGCGACGCCGTCGCGCGTCGCGACGGTGGAGATGACGGTGGCCGAGGCCCCGCGCATCAGGCCGTTGGTCGTCAGCGTGTTGTTGGCCCAGCGCAGGTTGGCGCTCACCGACTGGCCCATCAGCACGATGCAGCCGTCGGCGGTCGAGGCAGCCAGTGCACGCTCGACGAGGTCCTGAGGATCCAGCATGCTCATCGACCTGCCTCCGCCTGGGTGTTGAGGATGTTCACCTGGCGGAACAGTGCCGACGGACAGCCATGGCTCACCGGGGCGACCTGACCGGGTTGCGCCTTGCCGCAGTTGAAGGCGCCGCCGAGCACCCAGGTCTGCGGTCCACCGACCGCTTCCATCGAGCCCCAGAAGTCAGTGGTGGTCGCCTGGTAGGCCAGGTCGCGCAGCTGTCCGGTCAGCCGGCCGTTCTCGATGCGGTAGAAGCGCTGCCCGGTGAACTGGAAGTTGAAGCGCTGCATGTCGATCGACCAGGACCGGTCGCCGACGACATAGATGCCCCGCTCGACGTCACCGATGAGTCCGGCGGTGTCGGGCCCGCCGGCGCTCGGCTGCAGTGACACGTTGGCCATGCGCTGGATCGGAATGTGTCCGGGGGAGTCAGCGTAGGCGCATCCGTTGGACCGGCCGAGGTCCTTCATCTGAGCCATCCTGCGGTCGAGCTGATAGCCCACGAGCACCCCGTCCTTCACCAGGTCCCAGGACTGCGTCTGGACACCTTCGTCGTCGTACCCGATGGTCGACAATCCGTGCTCGACGGTGCGATCCCCGGTGACGTGCATGATCGGGGAGCCGTACTCCAGCGTGCCGAGCTTGTCGTACGTGGCGAAGCTGGTACCGGCGTAGTTGGCCTCGTAGCCGAGCGCCCGGTCGAGCTCGGTGGCATGGCCGATCGACTCGTGGATGGTCAGCCACAGATTCGACGGATGCACCACCAGGTCGTAGCTACCCGACTCCACCGATGGGGCCTGCAGCTTCTCGGCGAGCAGCTCCGGCAGCTGGGCCAGCTCCGTGGACCAGTCGTAACCGGTGGTCAGCCACTCCCAGCCGCGGCCCACCGGAGGAGCGATGGTGCGCATGGAGTCGAAGCGGCCGGAGGCCTCGTCGGCACCGTGCACCTCCCAGGAGGGGTACAGCCTCACCCGTTGCTGGGTGGTCGTCGTACCGGCCAGGTCCGCGTAGAACTTGTTCTCGTGCACCTGCTGGAGGGTGGTACTCACATGGGAGACCGCCGGCGCGTCCAGCAGGCGTGCAGAGCGCTCGGTCAGCAAGGTGACCTTGTCGGCGAGCGGGACCTCGAACGGGTCGACCTCGTAGGCGGATACCCAGGTCGCGTCACCGTAGGTCGGCTCGGGAGCCATCTCGATGCGCTCCGAGCTGATCGCGGCGGAGACCCGCGCCACCTGCACAGCAGCCTCGGCGGTGCGCACCGCCGCCTCGGGGGTGAGCTCGACGTCGGAGGCGAAGCCCCAGGTGCCGTCCAGCACCACGCGTACGGCGAAGCCGACCTGCTCGCTGTCGGCCGCGCCCTGCAGCACGGCGTCTCTCAAGGTGACGTCCTGGCCGCGGAGCCGTTCCAGCCGGAAGTCGGCGTGATCCACGCCGAAGTCTCGAGCTCGCTGGAGTGCGGCGTCGGCGAGCCGGCGAAGCGGCAGCGCAGTGAAGGTGGGGTCCAGCTCAGCCATGGTAGTGAGCCTAGTGCCGGGTACTTCAGCCACTCTCAGGCGAGGTCCACCGCCACCAGCGCGTCGGTGGTCGGCTGCTCGGACCCCCCGGCGGGTTCCTCGGTCACGGCGACCGCATCGGCGTCACCGGCATCGATTAACAAGGTCACGCCATCGTTGTCGAGGTCCGCCTGCCCGATGACGGCCGCGCTGTCCGGCTCGTCGCCGGAGACCCGCCACACCTGGAAGGTGCGGCCCTCCGGCAGTTGAGGGAAGTCGCCCATGGACACCACGGCGTTGTCCGACTGCGGGGTTGTCACGACGGTCAGCGCCAGTCCCGTGTCGGTTCGGGAGTCGCGCACGACCTTGTCCTCCGCGGCGAGCACCTCGGCGATCATGGCGTTCTCGCGCGCGGCTGCCACCTGCTGCGACCTCAGTTCCTGGTTCTCGCGGTCGACTGCGAGTTGCTGGGTCTGCAGGTCTTGATTCTGCTGGTACTGCTGCACGCCGACGCCGATGCCCAGCACGGCAGCCGCGGCAGCAGCGACCAGCAGCACGGCGGGCGCTCGCCGAGCGGGGGGCGGCCGCAGCGGGACCGCGGTCGGACGGTGCTGGGGAGTTCGCGACACGGCCTCGAGAACGCGCGCCCGCATGGCCGCCGACGGCTGCAGCTCGGCGACGGAGCCAAGCCGCGCCGCGGTGGCTGACAGCTCGCCGGCCTCTTGACGGCACGCGTCGCAGAACCCCAGATGCTCTTCGAACTCGTTGCGCTCGACCGGGTCGAGGGCATCGAGTGCAAAGGCACCGACGAGAGTGTGCAGGTCGGCGGTCATGCGACGCTCACTCCCAGGCAGTCGCGCAGACGGATGAGTCCGTCGCGCATTCGGGTCTTGACGGTGGCCGGGTTGGCCTTGAGCACGGTCGCCACGTCGGCGTAGGTGTAACCCTGGTAGTAGGCCAGCGTGACGGCCTCACGCTGCAGCTCGGTCAGGGAGCCGAGGCACTTGCGCACCTGCTCGTGCTCGAGCCGGGTGGTGACCTCTTCCTCCACCTCGTCGTAGTCGGCGCCGCCGGTCCAGTCGTAACGGGCCTCACGGTCACTGGCGGACTGGTCCCGTCGCACCGCATCCACGGCGCGCCGGTGGGCCAGAGTGAGGATCCACGTCTTCGCGGAACCCTTGGCGGGGTCGAAGCGGCAGGCGCTCTGCCACACCTGGATGAAAACCTCCTGAGCGATCTCCTCGGCGCGCGCGGGATCACGGACAACCCGGCGAGCGAGTCCGAGCACAATGCCGGCCACGCTGTCGTACAGGTCGGCAAAGGCCTGCTCGTCGCCTCGAGCGGTGCGTGTGAGCAGTGCGCTCAGCTCGGCCGACGCGGAGACGGCGGGGGAGTCCGCGGGCACAGCAGCAAGATGCATGGCCCTCTCCTCCCGGCGACGAGTCCAGCGTCCCGAGAAGTTGCGACGTGGTAACTCATTGCTCATTCGGCACCCGCAGCCCCCCGGATGGGAGTAGCAGCGACTTATCTTTCCGGCCGCTCGCCGGCACCGGGTCGGTGGAGAGGCGCCCTGGGTGGCTGTAGGCCACCATCCGCCGGTCGCGAGCGAAGCCGAGCACGGTGAGCCCGTACGCGCGCGCAAGGTCGACGGCGAGACTGGTGGGTGCCCCGACGGCGACGATGGCGGGAATGCCTGCAACGGCAGCCTTCTGCACGATTTCGAACCCCACCCGACCGCTCGCACACAGCACGAGGGAGCGTGTGTCGATGCCGTGCAGCAGCGCGTGCCCGACGACCTTGTCCACCGCGTTATGCCGCCCCACGTCCTCGCGGACGACCACCGGCGCGCCGTCGGGGGAGTGCAGTCCTGCGGCGTGCAGACCCCCCGTGCGGTCGAAGACCCGCTGGGCCGTGCGCAGGCGGTCGGGCAGCGAGACCAGCACGTCCGGGTCGAGGGACGCCTGCTGACCGGCGTCCACCACCTGTGGAATGGCGCCTACGGCTGCCGCCTCGTCGAGGCTCTGTTTGCCACAGACCCCGCATGCGGAGGACATGGCAGTGCCACGCTCGCCGGGGGAGCGCAGCGGTGGCCGGCTCAGCGTTACGGTGACGACGTTGAACTCCTGCTCGGGAGCCAGCGTCTCGTCGGTGCAGTAGGCGACGCCACGCAGGTCGCCGCGATGCAACCCTTCTCCGTACGTCAAGCCGGCAGCCAGCTCGAAGTCATGGCCCGGGGTGCGCATCGTGACGACGAGCCGCGAGGCGGGGGAGCCGGGCCATGCCAGCCGCACCTCGAGCGGCTCCTCCGTGGCGAGCCGGTCCTCGCGCCGGCGCGTGGACCCGTCGAGCCACTCGGTTACCTGCACCCGCACCGACGGGCCTGGACGTCGCCCCTCCCGCACGCTGCCTCCTCTGCCGACCGACCTCTGGCGCCGTCGCGCTTGCCCCATCTTGCCTCGGGCTTGCCTCGGGCTGCTCTGCGCCTGCGCGAAAGGTCGGGGCGGATGCGACCATGACCCCGTGAACGAGGCAGTTGCGTGGCTCGTCGCCGCGTGCGGACTCGTGGTAGCCGGGCGCGCCGCCTGGCTCCTGGCGCGAGGGCGCCGCGTCGACAATGCCCAGTTCTACCTCGTCGCGGCCGCCGAGCTGGTGCTGGTGGTCGTCACCGTGGGCGGGCTAGTGGCGCTGGCGCGTACGTCCCGTGATGTGGACGGCATCGTGTTCGGCTCCTACCTGGTCACCACGGCCACCATCCTGCCCGTCGCCTTCCTCTGGGGAGTCTCCGACGACACCCGGTGGGGTCCCGGCAGCCTGCTCGTCGGCGGGCTGGTGGTGGCTGTGCTGGCGCTGCGCCTGCTGCAGCTGTGGGTGGGGGTGTGAGTCGGCAGAGCCGCTCCACGGCCGACGGGCCGGGCCGGCTGCTGGTGGCTGTCTACGCCGTCTTCGCGGTGTCCGCGAGCGCTCGGTCCCTGGTGCAGATCAGTACCGAGTTCTCCGCTGCGCCGCTGGCGTACACGCTGTCGGCGGTGGCAGCGCTGGTGTACGTCGCAGCCACCGTCGCCCTGGCGCTCAACTCCCGGACCCTGGCGTGGGTGGCGGTGCTCGTGGAGCTCGTCGGGGTAGTGGGCATCGGCGCCCTCAGCGTGCTGCAGCCTGACGACTTCGCAGACGCGACCGTCTGGTCACGATTCGGTCAGGGGTACGGCTATGTGCCGCTGGTGCTGCCTCTGGTCGGCCTCGTGTGGTTGGCGCGCACCAGAGGCGTCGACTGACTCTCCGCCGCGGACACGCGAACCAGCCAGTCGCGTGTGACACTGCGAGGGCGAGAACGACCGTTCCCGCGCTGTCCGAGAACGACAGCGCGGGAACGGGGCAGGTCGAGCCTGTGACTCCCGGTTCAGCCGGTCCGAGTCAGCGGCGCTCCACCTTCGACACTCGCACGTAGCTGAACTTGGCGGTGTACTCGGGGTCGAGCTTCGGGTCCGCGTCGTCCGGTTCGGCCATGGACACCAGCCCGATCTTCGCATTGTCACCGAGCGGGTTCGTCCACGTCCCGCCGCGCACCCAGCGCTTGTTGTCCTGGCGGGTGTAGGCGGTGTAGAGCTCGCGCATTCCACCGTTCGCACCCCGCACCTCACGCTTCACGATGCGCAGGGTCGTCCAGTCTCCGGGGGTTCCCACGACCGTGTTGCCGTAACGGCCACCCTGCTCCTTGGCGAACTCGGTCTGCCGCGTGCCCCAGATGGACACGTGGACCAGCTTGATGAACCGGTCGTCGCCTCTACGCAGCACCAGGCCCGCCTGCGCGTAGTTGAAGCAGCAGCCCTCCTCGGGAACGTCGACCCGCACCCTGGTCTGCACCACGTAGTCGCCGTCAGGGGCGTTCTCGACCAGCACAGAGGCGGAGTTGCTGTCAGCGGTCAGGTCCGCCTCCTGCATCTCGAAGCGGAACCGGCCGTTACGGACGCCGTAGGTGTCGGCCGCGGGCTTCCTGACCCAGGACCACTGACGATCCAAGGAGTTGCCCTCGAACTCGTCCGACAGCCGTCTGATCTCGCGGCTCGGGCCGTACTCGGTCACTGGCTTCGGTCGGTACCGGGACACCTCGCCCGGCTGCGCGGCCGGAGCTGGCATGCGTCGTTCGGAGATCCAGCGTCCGGCTCGGACGGTGGGCCAGCCCTTCACCCAGTCGATCGGGTCGAGCATCGCCGGGCGGCGGTTCAAGTTGATCGACTCGTCGATGTACGGGTTGTGACGGTCGATCGCGTGGTACATCGTCCACCACTGCCCGTCGAAGTCACGGAACACGCTGTTGTGACCAGGCCCGATCCAGCGGTTGCCGTTCATGCTGAGCACCGGCGTGCCCCCGACCCGACTGTCGAGTATCGAGTTGCCTTCTCGGTCGCGGAAGGGTCCCAGGGGGCTCCGCGACCGGGCAGCGAAGACGCTGTACCCGGTGCGCGGCCCGGCACAGCAGTTGGTGGCGGAGCCGAACAGGTAGTAGAAGCCCTTGCGCTTGACGACGTTCAAGCCCTCGTAGCGGTCACCGATCCCGATAGGCCGTGCCGGGCCTGCGGTCCGGATGCCGTTGCGGGTGAACTCGATGCGGCGAGCTTCGTTGCCGCCGTAGTAGCTGCCGTAGTAGATGATGCTGCGGTCGCGGACCGAGTCGCCCAGCACGTCTGGGTCGAAGGTCCACACGAAGGCACACGGGTCGGTGCTGTTGGGGTCGTTCCGAGGCTTGATCACCGGCCGGTCGCTGGTGCGCCATGGACCGAGCGGAGAACGGCTGGTGGCGACGCCGATGGCGCTGTCGTCCTCGCAGCCGGCGGCATCGTCGGTCTTGGTGACTGTGAAGGTGAGGTAGTAGCGGTTCTGGGTGCGGGAGTAAACGACATCCGGCGCATACATGTTGGCGTTCTCCGCCGCCCAGGACGGAAGACCCGATAGGGCTTCTCCCTTGTACCGCCAGTTGACGAGGTCCCGGGAGACCATCATCGGAAAGAGGCGGTAGTTGAGGGTGCCGTCGGCGTTCCTGTCGTCCTCGTTCAGCGGATCGGAGGTGCAGTACATGTACCACCGGTTGTCTCCGCGCTGCTGGCCTTGGATGACCATGGGGTCGGCGCAGGTCTCGACGCGACCATCGCCGGGTATTCGCGGCAGGATCGGGTTGTCATAGAAGTCGGCATCGACGGCGGCGGCCGGGCCGGTGAGGCCGGCGACCGCGGTGGCCATAACCAGGGCTAGCGGCGCCAGAGCCGCGCGGAGTGGACGCATGGGGACAACCTCGTACGTTACGTACGCGGGCACAAGAGGGAACGGCGGACGAATAGTGGTTGAAATCGTCGCGTAGATGTTAGTTGACATAATGCTGCTTATCGGCGCGCCGACCGGCCCTGACATCAGGTGGGCGAGCGACGCTTCTCACTCATGGTCGTTCCTGATCGCTCGAGCCGACGATGGACAATCGGCTGGTGACATCCCCAGCTGCGGAGCCGGTGACAGCCGACCCGCCGACGCTCGCGATGCCGGTGCTGATGCGTCAGCGCTGGCTCGACCTGTCATCGGTGCACTGGGCGGTCGACCCCGACGTCGTTGCACCGTTCCTGCCGTCGGGCACACGACCTGACGTGCTGCGTGGCAAGACATACGTCGGGCTGCTGCCCTTCCGCATGGTGGGCGCCGGTGTCTCGACGGGCCCCGCAATGCCCTGGCTGGGTACCTTCCTGGAGACCAACGTCCGGCTGTACTCAGTGGACGCCACCGGCCGCCGAGGCGTGGTCTTCTGCAGCCTGGACGCCAACCGGCTCGCGGTGGTGCTTGGTGCTCGCACGACGTTCGGCTTGCCCTATCGGTGGGCGGACATGTCTTACATCAGGACGCCCACGTCGCTGGGCGACGAGCACTCCTACACGATGCGGCTGCGCTGGCCCCGGGTCGCCGACCGCGCGGTGTCGAGCCGCGTGGTGGTGCGCGACCGCGGACCACTGCAGGCTCACGACGACGCCGAGCTGGCCACGTTCGTGTCCGCTCGATGGGGTCTGCACGTACAGCGTCGGGGACGCACCTGGTACATCCCCAACGACCATCCGCCGTGGCCGCTGCACCGCGCGGAGCTCGTCACGCTGGAGGACCAGCTCGTGGGAGTCGCGGGATGGCCGCAGCTGCTCGACCGCGCGCCCGACCTGGTCATCTACAGCCCCGGTGTGGCGGTCCGCTTCGGCCGCCCGTGCCTGGCGAGCACCCCGCGCCGCCGGCCGGGGCGCGCCTGAGGGGCGAGCGCGCCCGCTGGCGAGCCGACCAGCGCCGATCGGGACAATGAGCCCGATGACCA
>DASQMN010000171.1:0-6233 GCA_035645475.1 Nocardioidaceae bacterium | reverse complement strand
ATCGCTGTCGTAAGCGGTACTGCCCACGACACTGCTGATCTGTTGTGCGTCGATCATGAGTCTGCCTTTCCGATTGATGAGGTCGCCGGGATGAGGCGACCTGGCGACTCGCCTGCGTGAGGCGGCGTCTGATAACAATCGGTACCCGGTGATAGCGGGGTGTATGCAGCGTTAACCCAACGTTCACAGCCACCCGGGCCGCGAACAGCTCCGCCCGAGATCAGCTGCGCTGGGTGGAACGGGCCCGCTTGACGGCGTACATCGCCTGGTCAGCGCGCGAGAGGCTCGTCGAGAGGTCGTCGCCGACGGCGGCGAGGTCGGTCCCGATGCTCGCCCCGACCACGACCTCCCGGCCGTGTACGCGGTGGGGTCTGTCCAGCTCGGTGGCGAGTCTCGTGGCGAGGCGTTTCAGTGCGTCGGCGGACGTCCTCGGCACTGCCACAGCGAACTCATCGCCGCCCAGTCGGGCCACGGTGTCTTGAGGCCGGATCTGTTCGGTGAGACGGTTGGCGACGACCTGGAGTACCTCGTCGCCGGCCGCGTGCCCATACGTGTCGTTGATGGGCTTGAAGCCGTCGAGGTCGATGAAGAGCAGCCCCATGGTCGGGGCGGGTGTACGCGTCGACGCCTTCGCCAGGGCGGTCGTGAATCGTTCCGCGAGAAGAGCTCGGTTGGCCAGACCGGTCAACGGGTCGTGGGAGGCCTTCCGCTGCAGGCTCTGCTCCGCCATCTTGCGTCGGCTGATGTTCAGATGTGACACGAGCAGCCCTGGACTGCTGCCGCCCAGGGGCGTTATACGCAGGACGAACCAGCGTCCTGCCGCGGGCGATGGGCACGGGTACTCCAGCTCGCACTCGACGGTCTCGCCGCGCATGACGGCCTGCAGTCCGACAGCGACCTCGCCGGCGTCAGAGCATCCGGCCGCTGCCGAATTGAGACAGACCTGGAGGTAGTTGACACCGACGCCGGTGCTGGGCTCGTCCCCGCCGTTGTCGAGGGTGAACATCCGCCACGCGTGGTTGGTCGCCACGATGGTGCCGTTGCTGTCCAGCACCGCAGTCGCGTCGGGCATCGCGTCCAGCAGCACGCCGGCCGGTGCTGGTGACATGCGCACCGCGGCGGAGTGGTGACTCGTGGCTGACGCCGCCACCTCAGTCAAGTCCCATCATTCAGTGTCGCACCGTTCCCCCGCGCCGCAGCAAAATGGCTGAGCGTGGTAGGAACGAGCCGACCACCCACGAATACGGGACTCGACCCATGGCGATCGATGATCCAGCGGCGTCGGATGTTGCGGCGCGTCTCGCCGAGGTGCGACGTCTCGGCATCTTGGCCGCCCCGCCTCGCGGCGCGTTCGACCGAATGGCCGCCATGGCGGCGCACGCCTTCGGCGCGCCGATGGCTGTCATCAGGGCAGAAGGCGTCGAGGAGACACCCTTCCTGTCCACTCTCGGGCTCGGCGCCGAGGACGTCCCTCAGGTGGTCGACCTGTGCGTGTCGCTCATGTCCGGCACAGAACCCTGCGTGGTCACCGACGCCAGCCAGGACCCTCGCACCCGAGCCCACCCGTTGGTGGCGTCCGGTCCGCGGCTGCGATTCATCGCCGGCATCCCCCTGCTGGGCGCCGAAGGGCCATCGGTGGGAGTTCTGTGCGTCCTCGACGTCCAGCCGCATCCCGCACTCGCCCCGCACAACGACTTCTTGGTGGACCTCGCGAGTCTGGTGACCGAGCAGCTGGAGCTGCGCCGCAGCGCAAGCCTGGCTATCGAGGCCGCTGAGGAGCGACTCCTCGAGGTGGAGGCCCTCGTCAGAGCACTCCAGTCGAGCCTCCTCCCGCCGACGGTGCCGCGCATCCCTTTTCTGGACGTCGCGGCCCACTACCAGCCGGCGAGCCGTTCGGAGGTGGGTGGCGACTTCTATGACGCGTTCCCGATCCAAGAAGGAGTCTGGGGCTTCGTCATCGGCGACGTGTGCGGCAAGGGCGCGCAGGCAGCGGGACGGACCAGCTGTGCCCGCTACAGCATCCGTGCCGCGGCGATGCAGATCGAGCGCCCCAGCGATGTGCTCAAGTGCACCAACCACCTGCTCTACGTCGAAGGAGGATCGCTGCCGGACGCCCCGTTCGTGACCGCCCAGTTCGCACGGGCCCGGGTACGCGACGGAGTCGCCGTCATGCAGCTCGCCAGTGGAGGACATCCCCTCCCCACTGTTCTGCGCGCAGACGGCCACGTCGAGGTGGTGGGGTCGCTGGGGACCCTGTTGGGCGTCCTCCCCGAGGTGGACATCGCCGACAGTGAGTTCGAGCTGCATGCCGGGGACACCGTCGTGTTCGTCACCGACGGCGTTCACGACTCCGGTCGACCGCGAGCACTGCTGCAAGAAGGACTCGAGGCGGTCCTGCGCGCCTGCCATGGCCTCTCACCGACGCAGGTCGTCGACCGGGTGCTGCAGGAGGTCGTCGCAGCCCAGCGAGATGACGTCGCCATCTTGGCCGTGGGTGCCCGACCGGTCGTGCTGGTCGAACGCTCCGCACTGCTGCAACCCGAGCTCACCAGTGCCGGGGAGGCTCGTCGGCTGCTGCGTGATGCGCTGTCGGAGGCCGATCGCACCCGCTGGTTCGATGCCGGATCGCTGGCGCTTACCGAGGTCGTGACCAACGCCGTTCTGCACGCGCACACGACGATCGACGTCCGGATCGAGGTCAGCACGGACGCGCTGCGGGTCGAGGTTCAGGACGCCAACCCGTATCTACCGCGCCAGCGGCCGCACGACGAGCGCGCCACGGTAGGTCGCGGCATGGGGCTGGTCGCCGCTGTCACGGAGTCCTGCGGCGTACGCAGCGTGGGGGGAGGAGGCAAGGTCGTCTGGTTCGCGGTGGGAGACGCTTCGGCCGAGGCATCGACGGAGGACGCCTTCGCGGTCTGGGACGTCGATGACTGGGACGAGCCGACACCAACGCAGGCACTCACGCACCCGGTCCTGCTGGAGGACATCCCGGCCATGCTGTGGCTGGCGGCGCTGCAACACCACGACACCCTGCTCCGTGAGCTGGTGCTGCACGTCGCCGAGCACGATGACGTACACGTGGACCTGACGCGGGCCGATCTCGCCCGCCAGCTGATCAGTGAGCCGGTCATCCAGGCGGTGGAAGCGGCGCGGCGTGAAGGCACCGCCCTGCCGGTGCTGCCCTCGAACCACCCTGCCCCCCTTCCTGCGGTGCCGCAGCACCTGACGCTGACGCTGGCGGTGCCGGAGACGATCGGGCCGGTGTACGAGGCGTTGCAGCACGCGCTGGACGAGGCGGAGCGGCTGGCCGCGGCCGGCAAGCTGCTGGCACGACCCGGACTGCCGGAGATCGTGGCTGTGCGCAACTGGGCTCACGAGCAGGTGCTGGACCAGCTGAAGGGAGCACCCGGCTCACCGTGGCCGGGCACGGCTCAACGGCACTTCGAGACCGTGACTGTCGACGAGCAGGGAGACAGGTGGTGGGACGACGCGCTGATCACCGACTCCGAGCATGGCGTGGTGGCAGCCGACGACGCGAACCGCATCGTGGCCGTGAGCCGTCCGCTGGCCGACCTGCTGGGCTGGGCGGTTGAGGACCTGGTGGGGCGCCGCGTGGTGACCCTCATTCCGTTGCGGCTTCGCGAGGCGCACGTCGCCGGCTTCACCAGGCACCTGACCACCGGTGAGTCACATGTCTTGGGGGTCCCGCTTGTCCTGCCGGTGCTCCGCGCCGACGGCACCGAGATCATGTGCCGGTTCCTCATCGAGCGCGCGCCTCAGCGAAGTACGCGCTCGGTCTACGTTGCCTGGATCGCCGCTGAGACTGCGGTCGGCTAGGGGCCAAGCTACGAGTGGCCGCCGGCGTCTCCGGGCTGTGGCGCATCACCGACCGCGTCGCGCTGAGCGTCCATGGCGTCCTGGGTCGGCTCGTCGGCCTCCTCTTGCAGGCTGGTCGGTGGCTCGGGGATCTCGGTCGGATCAGGAGCAGTCATGCCATCGGCGTACCCCCGCGCCACCACGGGCAACCGCGCGGCGGGTCAGCCTTTCGACTGCCGACGGACCTCCTCGAGGACCCGGTCTGCCTGCTCGTCGAGGTGCTCGGCACGCAGGGGTCCGCCATCCTCCGGCGGCACGCCGCCGGCCAAGGCGTGCAGGTGCACAGTGTCGGTTGGCGGCTCGGCGATCTCCGCCTCACTCAGGCCCCCTTCACGCATGCGTACCTCGGCGGCCTTGGCCCGCAGGCGCCGGACCAGCTCCAGCCGCGCCCGCGCCGTGGTGTTCGCCGGGAAGACACGGTCGAAGGCGGCGTTGACCGCGGCGCCGATCAGGACGGCGATGCTCAGGACGTACAGCCAGATCAGGATGGCGATCGGTGCCGCGAGCGGGCCGTAGATGGACGTGCTGTCGCTGTCGCCGCCGATGCTGCCCTGCAGGAACCAGCGCAGCACAGCGCTGCCGCCGAGCCAGGCCATCATGGTGAAGGCCGCACCCGGAATGTCGTAGCGCCAGGACGTACGCACCGGCACCGACACGTGATAGAGCGTCGCCAGGAAGGCGATGCTCAGCACCAGGACCGTGGGCCAGTACAGGCTCACCACGAAGTCCAGGCGGGTCGGCAGCATTCGACCGACGAGCGTCGGCCCGGCCACCACGAGCGGCAGCACGATGACCCCGAGTAGCAGAGCGACGATGTACAGCGTGAAGGACAGCGCGCGGGTCTTGACGATGCCGCGCCGGCCACCCAGCCCGTACATGATCGAGATCGTGTCGATGATGACGTTGAGTGCCCGCGAGCCCGACCACAGCGCCAGGACGAAGCCGACAGAGATGACGTCGGCGCGACCACCCTCCAGGACTTCGTCCAAGGTGGGTCGGATGACCGCGTCGACCGTCTCCTCGGTGAGCGCTCGAGAGAAAAGGTCGAGCATCTCCTGCTCGACCGCCTCGATCGTTGTGACCTTGTCGGCGATGTAGCCCACCGTGCCGGCGAGGCCGAACAGCAGCGGCGGCAGCGACAGGATGGCGAAGAAGGCGATCTCCGCGGCCAGCCCGGTCACGCGGTAACGAAGGCACGCGCCGACGGTTGCGGACAGCAGGCGCCAGGTGTTCGTACGGACTCGCCTGAGCAGCGAGGGTGCGGCCTCGGCCTGACCGCCGCGTGCGGCTGAGGCCGCCGTCGGCGACGCGGACATGTGCCCACGGTAGTGCGGCCGAGGCGGCTCCACGGTGAGCAGCGTCCTGTCCGTTTGTGCCGTCCCACAGTCCGGACCCCGTGTCCACATACTGGCGTTGCGTTTGTCCGCAGAGCGCGGGCTCGCGACACTTGCTGTCATGACAGCCGCGTTCACGACCCGCCTGGTGGCTCGACGCCACCTGGACTTCGGTCGCCTGCGCAGCATGCTCTGTCCGCCGGCCTGACCCTGCCCATCTGCAACGGCCGGTCAGCACGCGCCTCGTCCGCCTGGCTGGCCAGGGTGAGGTACGCGTCGCCGCGTGGCCTCGAGGACAAGCATCCCCATGACCCAGACTCCTGTCAGTCCCCGCGTGCGCAGCAATGCGCGACCTCGCCGCGGCGAGGGCCAGTGGGCCAAGGGCTACCGAGAACCGCTCAACCCCAACGAGCAGGTCAAGCGGGACGACGACGCGCTCAATGTCCGGCAGCGGATCGAGAACGTGTACGCCCACCACGGCTTCGAGGCCATCGACGGCGCCGATCTGCGCAACCGGTTCCGCTGGTGGGGGCTGTACACCCAGCGCAAGCCCGGCATCGACGGCGGCCGCACGGCCACCCTGGACCCGACCGAGCTCGAGGACTCCTACTTCATGCTCCGGGTCCGCATCGACGGAGGTCAGCTCGACCTGGCGCAGCTGCGCGCTATCGCAGACGTGTCGACGACGTACGCCCGCGACACCGCCGATCTCACCGACCGGCAGAACGTGCAGCTGCACTGGGTGCGAGTCGAGGACATGCCCGCGATCTGGGAGCGGCTGGAGGCCACCGGGCTGAGCACCCAGGAGGCCTGCGGTGACTGCCCCCGAGTCATCCTCGGGAGCCCGCTCGCCGGCATCGCGGCCGACGAGATACTGGACGGCACAGCCGCGATCGAGGAGATCCAGCGCCGCTACATCGGCGACCCGGCCTTCTCGAACCTGCCTCGCAAGTTCAAGACGGCTATCTCCGGGCACCCGAGCCACGACACCGCCCCGGAGATCAACGACGTCAGCTTCGT
>DASQMN010000170.1:0-2418 GCA_035645475.1 Nocardioidaceae bacterium | reverse complement strand
GGAGTTCGTCGCCGCCTTCGACGTCGACGCGAAGAAGGTGGGCTTCGACCTGTCCGAGGCGACCCGAGCGAGTGAGAACAACACGATCAAGATCGCCGACGTGCCGCCGCTGGGCATCACCGTGCAGCGCGGTCCCACACTGGACGGCCTGGGCCGCTACTACCGCGAGACGATAGAAGAGGCCGACGGCGAGCCGGTGGACGTGGTGCAGGTGCTGCGCGACAGCAACGCCGACGTGCTCGTGTCCTACCTGCCCGTGGGCTCGGAGGAGGCTGACAAGCACTACGCGCAGTGCGCGATCGACGCAGGCGTCGCCTTCGTCAACGCACTGCCCGTCTTCATCGCCTCCGACCAGGAGTGGGCACAGAAGTTCTCCGACGCGGGCGTCCCGATCATCGGCGACGACATCAAGAGCCAGGTCGGTGCCACGATCACGCACCGGGTGCTGGCGCGGCTGTTCGAGGAGCGTGGCGTGGTCCTCGACCGCACCTACCAGCTCAACGTCGGCGGAAACATGGACTTCAAGAACATGCTGGAGCGTGACCGGCTGGAGTCGAAGAAGGTCTCCAAGACCCAGGCCGTCACCAGCAACATCACCCACGACCTCGGCGCGAAGAACGTGCACATCGGGCCCAGCGACTACGTGCAGTGGCTCGACGACCGCAAGTGGGCCTACGTACGCCTCGAGGGACGCGCATTCGGCGACGTGCCGCTGAGCTTGGAGTACAAGCTCGAGGTGTGGGACTCACCCAACTCGGCGGGCATCATCATCGACGCGATCCGCGCCGCGAAGATCGCGCTCGACCGTGGTATCGGTGGGCCGATCCTCTCCGCGTCGTCGTACCTGATGAAGTCCCCGCCCGTCCAGCGTCCGGACGACGAGGGCAGGGCGAGCGTGGAGGCCTTCATCCGCGGAGACGTCGAGCGCTGAGCGAGCACGCCCGAGGGACGAGGGCGGCGCAGGGAAGCGCGACCACGTGCCCGAGCGCTGAGCGAGCACGCCCGAGGGACGAGGGCGGTGCAGAGCGGATCGAGGCGTGCAGCGCTATGAGGACGGGCGTCGCTTCCACCATTCCAGCAGCTCCGTGCTGGCCCGCTCCTCGCCGAGCGGGCCGTCCTCCATCCTCCGCTCGAGCAGGAACTGGTAGGCCTGCCCGACCTCTCGTGACGGCCCGATGCCCAGCAGCGCCATGATCTGGTTGCCGTCCAGGTCAGGACGCAGGGAGTCCAGCTCTTCTCGGGCGGCGAGCTCGTCGATGCGCGCCTCGAGCTCGTCGTACGCGCGGCGCAGCCGCGTCGCCTTGCGCTGGTTGCGTGTCGTCGAGTCGGCGCGGGTGAGCACATGAAGCCTCGACAGCAGCGGGCCGGCGTCGCGTACGTAGCGGCGCACAGCCGAGTCGGTCCACTCGCCGCTTCCGTACCCGTGGAAGCGCAGGTGCAGCTCGACCAGCGTCGACACGTCGTCGACCACGTTGCTCGGGAAGCGTAGAGCCTTCAGCCGCTTGCGCGTCAGCTTGGCGCCCACGACGTCGTGGTGGTGGAAGGTGACGCTGCCGTCGGGGTTGAACCTGCGGGTGCGCGGCTTGCCGACGTCGTGCATCAGCGCGGCGAGCCGGGACACCAGGTCGGGCGCGCCGCCCAGCCGGAACTCCAGCTCGATCGCCTGGTCGAGCACGGTCAGGGTGTGCTCGTAGACGTCCTTGTGCCGGTGGTGCTCGTCCCGCTCGAGGCTGAGGGCAGGCAGCTCGGGCAGTACGTGCGCCGCCAGGCCGGTGTCGACCAGGAGCCGCAGACCGCGTTGCGGACGAGGCGCCAGCAGCAGCTTCTCCAGCTCCACCCGCTGCCGCTCGGGAGCCACGATGATGATGCGCTCGGCCATCGCGGTCATCGCGGCGATGACGTCGGGGGCGACGGTGAAGTCGAGCTGCGATGCGAAGCGCGCCGCCCGCAGCATCCGCAGCGGGTCGTCGGAGAAGGAGCGCTCCGCCCCCACCGGGGTCCGCAGCACAGCCTGGTCGAGGTCGCGCAGCCCGCCGAAGGGGTCGGTGAACGCGTACGAGGGCAGGGCTAATGCCATCGCGTTGACGGTGAAGTCCCGTCGCGACAGATCCCCGGCGAGGGAGTCCCCGAACGCAACAGCGGGTTTGCGGCTGTCCGGCTCGTACGCGTCGCTGCGGTAGGTCGTCACCTCGACGTGGTCATCACCCTTGCGCCCGCCGATGGTGCCGTACGCGCGCCCCACGTCCCAGGTGGCGTCGGCCCACCCGTCGAGCAGGGCCTTGGTCTTGTCGGGGGGAGCCGAGGTAGCGAAGTCCCAGTCGCTGCCCAGCCGACCCAGCAGAGCGTCTCGTACGGGACCGCCCACGAGCGCCAGCTCCTCACCGGCGTCGCTGAAGGCAGCACCGAGAGAGGCAGCTA
>DASQMN010000169.1:0-26356 GCA_035645475.1 Nocardioidaceae bacterium | reverse complement strand
GCCGGCTTCCTGGGGTCGTGGCTGTGTCGTCGGCTGCTCGAGGAGGGCTACGACGTGCTGAGCGTCGATGACCACTCGACCGGTCGGTCCGCCAACGTCGCCGACCTGCTCGGGCACCCTCGCTTCACCGCACGCACCGCCGACGTGTGTGACGGGATCGAGGTGGACGGCCCGGTGGCGGGTGTCATGCATCTGGCCTCCCCGGCGTCTCCCCCGGCGTACCAGCGGCTGGCGGTGGAGACCTTACGGGTGGGCAGCCTGGGTACGTTCGCGGCGCTGGAGCTGGCGCGGCGTACCGGCGCACGGTTCGTGCTGGCGTCGACCTCGGAGGTGTACGGCGACCCGCTGGAGCACCCCCAGACCGAGTCCTACTGGGGCAACGTCAACCCGGTCGGCCCGCGGAGCATGTACGACGAGGCGAAGCGCTTCTCCGAGGCCGCGACGGCGACATACCGCCGCGCTGCCGAGGTCGACACCGGCATCGTGCGCATCTTCAACACCTACGGGCCGCGGATGGACCCCGGCGACGGCCGGGTGGTGCCGAACTTCATCTCTCAGGCGCTGAGGGGTGAGCCGATGACGGTGTTCGGCGACGGCAGTCAGACCCGGTCGCTGTGCCACGTGCGCGACACCGTCGGGGCGCTGGTGGCGATGCTGCGCAGCGATCATCCGGGGCCGGTCAACATCGGCAATCCGCACGAGGTGAGCATGTCCGACCTGGCGACCGAGATCGCCGCTGCCGTGGGAGTCGAGCCCAACGTACGGTTCGTCGACCTGCCCGGTGACGACCCGCAGGTTCGCTGCCCCGACATCACGCTGGCTGGGGACGTCCTCGGATGGAAGCCGGAGATCGCCAGGGCGGACGGACTGGCGGAGACCGTCGCGTGGTTCCGCAGCGAGGGCATCGGCGCCTGACAGCCTCGCGCCTCGACGGGCTGCTGGCGGTTCCTCGAGCCTGAGGTGCGACCGCTGCGGCTGGGTCTATCGACATTCGTGTCCCCCGAGCAACACGAATGTCGATAGATCAACCTGCCGGGGGTCAGCCAGGCAGCACGTACGGGCGCAGCACCTGCGCCGCGTGGTCGGCGTCCTCGGCGCCGTTCATCACATGGAACGACAACCGCAGGCGACCGGCCCGCATGGCGCCGACGACGTTCGCCGTACGCATGGCCTCCGCGGCCCGCGGGTCGACAGCCAGCGACACGATCGCCGACTCGCCGGGCGGTGCACCCACCTGGGCCCGGAACCGATCCGCCAGCCCGGTCGCGTGCCGGTGCAGGGCCGACGAGCCCACACAGGTGAGCAGCTCGAGCGCCGGCGCCGCGGACACCCACGCGTGCCACGCCGGCGAGACGTCGAACCGGCGCGCATCGTCCGCCAGCCGCAGCGGCAGGCCGTAGATGCTCGACCAGCGGTCGGCGCCGGCGTACCAGCCTGCGGTATGCGGCACCACTTGGTCCTGCAGCCGCGGCGCGATCGTGAAGTATGCGGTCCCTCTCGCCGCGAGCAGCCACTTGTAGCCGCCGCAGACCGTGTACGCGAAGCGGCTCGCGTCTATCGGCAGCCATCCAGCGGACTGCGTCGTGTCCAGGAGCACCTGCGTCCCTGTTGCGGCGCATGCCGCTTCCAGTGCGTCGAGGTCCACCAGACGCCCGTCGGCGGACTGCACCGCCGAGACCGCGACCAGCGTCGTAGCCCTGGTGACCTCGGCCGCGATCCGCTCCAGGGGTACAGCCCGCACCCGCACACCGCGGCCGGCCTGGGCGGCGAAAGGGAACACGATGCTGGTGAAGTCGCCCGTGGCGGTCAGTACCTCGCTGCCGTCGGGCAGCGAGGCGGCCACCAGCCCGGCGAACACTGACACCTGGCTGCCCACCGCGACCCAGCCGACGTCCACCCCGGCCATTCCGGCGTACGCGGCTCGCGCCGCCGCGACCGGATCGTCGTATCCGAGCGCGTCTGCCGTTCCGGCCCGCCACTCGCGCTGCACGGCGTCCAGCGCGTCGACCGCGGCTCGCGGCGGCAGGCCGAGTGTCGCGGTGTTGAGATAGGTGACCTCGGCGTCGAACTGCCGCCGAGCCTGGTGCAGCCGGTCCTCGGCGAGACGTTCCGCGGTATCAGCGCCTGACATGCCTGGAGAGTACGGAAGGCACAGCCTGTTCAGGCCAACCGGTCGCGCGCCGCTGCCAGCACCTCGGGCACCCTGATGCGCAGCAGCGCGGGGTCCGGCACGTCCCCGTGCGGGTCACCGACGGCCGAGCCGTGCCACAACACGGTGTGCGGACCGCCCGGTGGGGGTCCCCACCAGGCCGGTGGGATCGGTCCGAACAACAGCACCGAGGGGCGCACGTAGGCACTCGCCAGGTGCGCGACCCCGGTGTCGCCGCAGATCACCAGCCGGGCGGCAGCGACCACGGCCGCCAGCTCGTCCAGTGAGGTGCGCCCGGCCAGCACTGCCGAGTGCGGCAGGCCGGCGGTGCTGGCGATCTGCTCGGCCGCCGGACGTTCATCGGCCGAGCCGGTGAGAACGATGGGAAAGCGACGTGGCAACGCCGCCGCAGCCTCGGCGAACCGGTCCGGAGGCCATTGCCGTGCACCGCTGGCCGCCCCGACGTGCAGCACGACCACGTCAGCCACCGGGGGAACCGAGCGGGGGGGCGGCAGCCGACGGTCGTCCGGGTCGCAGGCCGATCCGAAGGCCTCCTCCACCAGCCGGCACCACCGGTGCGACTCGTGCTCGTCTCGACGCCACATCGGTCCAGGCACATCCTGGGCGCCGAAACAGGCCAGCCGTGACGGAGAGAGTGCCTGCACCAGCGAGCGGCTCGCCGGCCCGTTGCCGTGCAGGTCGATTCCCACCCGTGGGGACGGGCCCGACCACGACACCGGCTGCAGCTCACCGGATGCCGCCACCACCTCGTCGACGAGACCGGCGTCGTGCAGCAGCGTCCCCACCGGTGCCGGGCAGGCCAGCGCGAGCCGGTCCTCCGGTAGCGCCGACCGGAGCGCACGCAGCGCCGGCACAGTGGCCAGCAGATCCCCCAGACCGAGCTGCCGGAGCACCAGCACCCGGTCCTGGACCGCCCCCACGCTCAGACGCTGGCCGGCGTGCGGGCGCGAGCGACCAGCTGGGTGGTCGAGCGGCCCGGCAGGTAGGGCACCACGACCGAGCGGCCGCCCCAGCGGCTCAGCACCTCGTCCTCCGGCAAGGTGCCTGCGACGTAGTCGCCGCCCTTGACCCAGATGTCGGGGCGCAGCGCTTCGAGCACCGTGCAGGGGGTGTCCTCGCCGAACACGAGCACGGCGTCGACGCAGTCGAGAGCGGACAGCACGGCCACCCGGTCCTCGTGCCCGACCAGCGGCCGCTCGGGGCCCTTGAGCCGGCGCACCGAGTCGTCGGAGTTGACGCAGACCACCAGGCAGTCGCCGAGCCGCCGCGCGGCCCGCAGGGTGGCCACGTGTCCGGCGTGCAGCAGGTCGAAGCAACCACCGGTCGCCACCACGGTGCCGCCCCGCTGCCGGGTACGCCGCGCGAGCTCGAGCACCGCGGCCGCGTCCAACGGCTCCGCGCCCCGTGCAGGCTGGGGGTCGACCCGGCGCGCCAAGGCAGCGGCTCCCCCAGCCGCGACATGTCGGGACGCCGCTCGTACGCCCGCGCGGGCGGCCTCACCCAGCGGTGTGCCACCGGCCAGTGCCAGGCTCGCGGCGGCCGCGAAGGCATCCCCGGCTCCGCAGGTGTCCTGACCCTGGACGGGGTCGGTCGACAGCTCGGCGGCGTCCCGGCCGCCCACCAGCAGCGCGCCTCGCTCCCCGAGCGTGACGCACAGCGCCTCGACGCTCCAGCTGGCCCGCAGCGCCTCCGCCGCGGCCGGCAGGGAGACCCCGGAGCCCGCGTCGACCTCGTGCTCGTTCGGAGTCGCCAGCACGGTGCCCGGCACCGGCGCAGCTCCGCGCGGGTGCGGGTCCCACACCACGGGCACCCGTTGCGCGGCCCGCTCCAGCGCCGTACGCACGCCGGGCTGGGCGCTCAACCCGCGGCCGTAGTCGGACACCAGCACCGCCGCTGCCTGCTGCAACGCTAGTTCAGCGGCCGGGGGCAGCCGGTCGAGCGTCGCGGCTCCGCCTCCGCTGTCCAGACGCAGCAGCGTCTGCCCACCTGCTCGCACCCGTCGCTTGACCGGTGTGCCGCCGTCGGCCGGCAGGGCCATCACCTGCACGCCGGACAGCAGGTCGACCAGCCGGTCAGCGGCGTCGTCCGAGCCCAGCGGGGTCAGCAGGACGACTGGCCGGTCGCCGCGGGCCGCGAGCAACGCTGCAAGCGCGGCCCCGCCGGGGCGAGCGAGCTCGTGACTCTCGTCGACCACGGGCACGGGAGCATCGGGGCAGAGTCGCTCGACCGTGCCGACGAGGTCGACGTCGAGCATCGCCTCGCCGACGACCACCACCGGGGCAGGACCGCTCTGGCCCGGGCCGGCACTCAACGGAGCTCTCCGGGGCTCACGGGGAGGCCTCCTCGACCGGTCCGAGCAGGGCCCGGTCGAAGGCAGCGCACAGCACGTGCAGCGCCACCAGGTGCAGCTCCTGCACCGTCGACGTGGCCGGCGCGTCGACCGACAGCACGGCGTGGGCGCAGTCGGCCAGGTCGTTGGGCTCCGGACCGGTGAAGGCCCACACCTCCATGCCCTGCTCGCGGCCCCGCTTCGCTGCGGCGACCACGTTGGGGCTGCGCCCGCTGGTCGACATCAGCACCAGCACGTCGCCGGCCCGCCCGTGCGCCTCCACCTGTCGGGCGTACAGCTCGGCGGCGGGGTAGTCGTTGATCAGTGCGGTCAAGGTGGAGGTCTCGGCGGTGAGGCAGATCGCGGAGAAGGCCGGACGGTCCTCGCAGTAGCGGCCGACCAGCTCACCGGTGAGGTGCTGAGCCTGCGCGGCGCTCCCCCCGTTGCCCGCGGCGAGCAGCTTGGCTCCGCCGGACAGCCGGTGAGCCAGGTTCCGGCCCCAGCGCTCGGCCTGCTCGACGCCGCGACCGAAGTCGGCCAGCGCGGCGGACAGCGCCGCGACGTGGTCGCCCGGAGAGTCGGGGGTGACAGCTGGGTTCACCGCGCTACCTCCGTGGCTCGCGCGGCACGCTGCGCCACGACGTCCTCATAGACCCGCTCGGTGCGGGTCGCGACATGCTCCCACCGGTACAGCCGCTGCACCCGCTGCACCCCTGCCCTGCCGTACGCAGCGCGGCGGACGGGGTCAGCCAGCAGGCCGGCCAGCACGCGGGCCAGCTCGTCCGGCCGGCGTGGCGGTACCCGCTCACCGGTGACACCGGGTACCACGGTGTCCTTGAGCCCGCCCACGTCGGAGCCGACGACGGGCCGCCCGACAGCCATCGCCTCGAGCGGCACGATGCCGAAGGGCTCGTACCAGGGCACGCAGACCACGACGTCGCACGCCGACAGGACAGCCGGCACGTCCGGCCGGTCGACCGGGCCGAGGAACCGGACGCGGTCAGCGCAGCCGAGACGGGCGGCCAGGGCGCGTAGCCGAGCGACGTCGAGGTCACCAGCCTCTCCCCCACCGGCGACGACGAGATCGACACCGGGCAGCTGAGCCAACGCGGTCACCACGTCGTCCACCCCCTTGCGCTCCACCAGCCGGCCGAGGGCCAGCAGGGTAGGCCGGGCGCCGGCCGGTCGGGGCGCTGCCGGCTGGAAGACCGAGGTGTCGACCCCGCAGGGAATGACCGACACACGGTCGTGGGTGACGCCCATCGCGCGCAGCTCGTCGACCTCGTCGTGACAGGTGGCCAGGATGCGGTCCACCGAGCTCGCCAGCTCGGCCTCCACCTCCAGCCGGTGCGGGGGGCTGGTGTCGGCGTCGCCCTGGTGGCGTCGCTTGACGGTGCCGAGCGCGTGGAAGGTCTGCACCAGCGGCACGCAGGACCGACTCCGCGCGGGCGCGGGGTGGCCAGGGTCCGGTCGGTCGGTGCTGGACTGACCCCGGTCCAGCGCCGCGGCCGCTGCCGCACCGCTCATCCAGAAGTGCGCGTGCACCACGTCGGGGCGCTGCACCTCCCAGTGCCGCGCCAGGTGCTCGGAGATCACCGGAAGGTGCTGCCAGATCTCGTCCTTGGGGATCGGCCGGGCCGGGCCGGCGTCGAAGAGCTCCACCGCATAGCCGGCGGGAGCTGTACGGGAGGTGGCAGCCGGGTCGTCCCGGCGGGTGTGCACCGTGACCTCGTGACCGGCGAGGGCGAGCCTCTCGGCCAGGGCGGCGACGTAGACGTTCTGCCCACCGGAGTCCGCATCGCCGAGTGACGCCAGCGGGTTGGCGTGCTCGGACACCATGTCGATTCTCATCGCACCCCCTCTTGAACATCGCCTCGGCTCGCGCCGCTGCCGGTCGTCAGCTTGGCGACGGCGGCGGCGACGTCAAGCCCGGTCACCGAAGACAGACAAGGGTGACCGGGAACCGGGCACGTCGCAGCCCGGGAGCCACGACAAGCCGCCTGCTGGTCGCCGAGCAGGGCGACCGGAACACCGTACGGAGCCCATCGAGCGGCCGGCACGGTGGGAGCGAAGAGTGACACCACCGGCGTGCCGACGGCTGCGGCGAGGTGCGCCGGCCCCGTGTTGGCCACGACCGCGGCGGCCGAGCCGGCCAGCACGGCCGCCAGCTCGACCAGCGGTGTCTGTCCGGAGAGGTCGATGCCATGGCGACCCGCCACCTCGGCGCACAGAGCCTGGTCGTCGGGGGTGCCGGTCACCACCACCTGCCATCCGTCGTCGGCCAGTTCCTCCACCGCCTCGGCACAACGCTGCCTCGGCCAGGCGCGAGCGGGCACCGACGCCCCGGGGTGCAGCACCACGTAAGGCTGGTCCGGTAGCAGTGCTCGGACGTCCGGCAGGTCGCGGCGTACGTCGAGGCCGGCCGGGTCGAGCGATCCATCGGGGGGTGCCGGGGAGTAGCCGGCAGCCGTCGCGAGCGACAGCGCTCGCACGGGCTCGGGGAGGTCGTCCTCGACCTGGTGCCGAAGATCGAGCAGCGAGCCGGGGTAATCCTCGCTGATGGCGCCGAGCCACGGCACCCCGGCCAGACGCAGCAGCAGTGCGGTCGGCAGCGGGGACTGGTGGAACGAGGTGAAGACAAGGGCAGCGTCGAAGGCGGCCTCGCGCACCCGCTCCACGAGTGCCTGGATGTCGCCGGCGTCGACCGGCGACGGGGACGCCAGGATCCACGGGCACTCCCATGTCCACACGTCGTGTACTCCGGGCAGCATGCGCGCGGCATCGGTCCCCCGGGGACCGGCGAGCACGGTGACCTCGGCGCCGCCCGCCGCCATCGCGCGGATGCCCGGTCCGGTGACGAGCATGTCGCCGAGGCTGTCCAGTCGTACGGCGAGCAGGCGGGTCATCGCATGCCCTGAGCGATCGTGTGGTCGGCATCCGGGCACGCCACGCCGTTGGCACTGACTTCAGCTGTGCCGTTGCCGCCGGCGCTCCCCGTGCCCCGGAGCACCGCGTCCACGGCCGACATGAGGTCGGTGTGCACCTCGCGAGCGCGAGCCACCTCGATCGGCGCCGTGCGGGGTGTGGGCACCAGCACGCCGACGGCACCGGCAGCCTCGGCAGCACCGACATCGCTCCCGATGTCGCCGATCACCGTGCATCGCCGCGGGTCGACATCGAGCTGCTCGCAGGCGTCGAGCACCATCGCCGGCGCCGGCTTGCGGCACGCGCAGCCCGCGTCAGCCGCGTGCGGGCACACCTCCCACACGTCGAACGGGCCGAGCAGCTCCTCGACTCGCGCGTTGACCGCGGCGACGTCCGCAGCGCTCAGCCGTCCGCTGCCGATGGCCGACTGGTTGGTGATGACGCCAGTACGCACCCCGGCCGCCCGCAGCCGGTCGACGGCCGAGCGAGCCCCCGGCACCGGCGCCACCAGCGCCGGGTCGCCGTTGTACGGGACGTCGTGCACGAGCGTGCCGTCACGGTCGAGCAGCACCAGCTCCGGCACCCCGGTCCAGGGCGTAGCGCGCCGGTGCTGCCAGGCGCCGCTCAGCGCGTGCCACGTTGCGGCATACGGGATGGCTGCACTGGTAACGAGCATCCGCCGTACCTCGGCGGGGTCCCGCGGCCCGGGACTGATCCGCGCCGTCGCGAACTCGGCCAGCCCGGCGAGGGCAGCGCCCCCTGCCAGTGCGGCGACGCGCGGGCTGCCGAGGAGGGCTGCTCCCGCGGCCACGACGGTTGCCCCGGCGATAGCGGCGTGCCGCCGCAGCCGACCGGCGGGAGCCTGGGCCTTCTGGCGCCAGTCCGGTCCGTGCAGCTGGCGCATCAGCGCGTCGTCGGCGTTGCCGGCCTGCTGACGCAGGCTCACCAGGTCGTCGGCTGGTCGGACGGGGTGGGTGATCCGCCGCCGCCCCCGAACCAGCCGGCCACCGGCGTCGAGCACTCGCAGCGCAAGGTCGGAGTCCTCACGAAACGCCCGCGGGAAGCGCTCGTCGAAGCCGCCGACCCGGCTCAGCCAGGATCGCCGGTATGTCATGTCCGCCGTGATCCAAGCCGACTGCGCCAGCCCCGCGGTACCCCGTTCCCAGTCGGTGGGGCGGCGGTCTGAGGGCAGCGGCACGTCGACGCGCCCCTGGCTGGCCGCCACCTCTCCAGCACTGTCGTCCTCAGCCGATGCCAGGTCGTCGGCCAACCGGTCGTACCAGTCGGTCGCGGGGACCACGTCGTCGTCGAGGAAGCTGACCCATTCGGTGCGCGCCCGGCGCCAGCCCACGTTGCGCGCGGCGGCGGGACCAATCCCACCCGAGCGCACGATCACGATCTCGGTGTCCGGACCGACCGTCGCCGGCGACAGCGCAGGCGATGTCGAGTCGGGCCGGTCGTCCACGAGCACGACGGCCTTCGGGCGAGGACCGGATGCTGCAGCCAAAGCGGCCAGCAGCGCGTGCAGCGACGACCGCCCCAGCGTGGGCACCACGATCGTCGTGGGCAGGCACAGGTCGCCCCTGGTGTGTGACAGTCCCCCGGCGCCGGTCACCACGCCACGGCGGGCCGTCGCACGACGAACGGTCCGATGGCGAGGAGGTCGACCGGAGCCGACCCGAAGCACTCCAGCGCGTCGCGGGGGTCGTCGACCATGGGCCGGCCCGCGGTGTTGAGGCTGGTGTTGACCACCACCGGCAGGCCGGTGCGCCGTTCGAAGCCGGCAAGCATGCGAGCGGTCAGCGGGTCATCCGCAGCGTCGACCGTCTGCACCCGAGCGGTGCCGTCGACGTGCACCACAGCGGGGATGCGGTCACGCCAGGCTGGGTCGACGTCGTGCACGAACAGCATCAGCGGAGAGGGCAGCGGTCCACGGGTGAAGATCGCCGACGCTCGATCGGCGAGCACCATCGGCGCGACTGGCCGGAACTGCTCACGGCCCTTCACGTCGTTGAGCCGCGTCAGGTTCGCTTCCCGGCCGGGGTGCGCCAGCAGCGACCGGCGCCCCAGCGCTCGCGGTCCGTATTCGCTGCGACCCTGGAACCAGGCCACGACGCCGTCGTTGGCGAGCATCTCGGCGACTTCCTCGGCGACGTCGGCCGGCCGTTCGTAGGCCACGCGGGCGGTACGCAGCACCTGCTCGATCTCGTCGGCTGACCAGCTGCGGCCCAGGTCGGGCCCGGGCATCGCCGACACCTCGTCGCCGAGCCGGTGGGCGACGTGCATCGCGGCGCCGAGGGCAGTGCCCGCGTCGCCTGCGGCCGGCTGCACCCACACCTGCTCGTAGTCGGTCTCCGCGTGCAGTCGGGTGTTCGCGACGCAGTTGAGGGCAACGCCGCCGGCCAGCGTCAGGGTGGTCGAACCGGACCGGGCGTGCTGCCAGCGAGCCAGGTCGAGCAGAACCTCCTCGAGTCGTACCTGGACGCTCGCGGCGAGGTCAGCGTGCTCCTGGGTCCACTCCTCATCGGGATGCCTCGGCTTGGCAAGCGCCGACCAGTCGACCGGCCCGGAGCGGAACCCGCCGTCGTCGGTGGCCCGCACCAGCGGCCGCAGCCGGTCCAGGAAGCGCGGCTCGCCGTAGGAGGCGAGGGCCATCACCTTGTACTCGTCGCTGCTGCGCAGGAACCCCAGGTGGGCGGTGAGGTCCTCGTACATCAGGCCGAGCGAGTGCGGCAGCCGCTGGGTGGCGCTGACGGTGAGGGTGCCGCGGTCGTAGGTGCCCGACAGGTGGCTGGCGCGCTCGCCGCGGCCGTCCAGGACGAGGACGTCGGCTCGTCTGTCGGTCGGGACGCCCGGGGCGGCGAGCCCGGCAGAGGCGGCGTGCGCCACGTGGTGCGGGACGTACTGGACGCTTTCGGAATCCAGCCCTGGCAACGAGGTGCCCAGGAAGGACGGTGCCTGCCGGGCATAGGTCAGGCGCAGGTGGTCCCATGGGTCGTGCAGGCCCATCGTGTCAGCCGGGAGCGCCAGGCCGGGGTCGAAGGAGTAGCCGACCGCGTCCAGGTCGTCCGGCGCCAGGCCAGCGTGCTCCAGGCACCACCGCATCGAAAGCTCGGGAAGCTCCCACGCCGAGAACGGGACGGGTCGCTTGCCGTGCTTGCGCCGGCTGAACCGTTCCTCCTCGGCCGCTGCCACGACGACGCCGTCGACGACGAGTGCCGCGGCAGGGTCGTGAAAGAGCGCGTTGACACCAAGGACCTTCATGCACTCCCTCTCCCGCAGGCTGTTCGGCCCCGTCTGGCCAGGCTGAACGTACTGGTCGTCTGTGCCCAGGTAGGTGCTCGGAGAAACGGTTCTCCGGAGAAGTGCTCCCGCCTCACGCAGCACCCTCCAGCAGGCGCAGCTGCGCCTCGACGTCGTCAGGCACCTGTCTCCGGCGTCGCAAGGCACGCGGAGTACGGCGAGCGGCGGCCACGAGCGCCGGCCAGCTGTCAGGGGACCGCAGCAGGGCGAAGGCGGTGCCGCCGACCACGCGCCAGGGCCGACGCATCACAGCGGTCAGCAGGTCGTTGCGGTCGGCGAGCATCGGCTTCCCGGCGTTGTCGGCCCGCCCCGGAGCCGGGTGATGGTGCACGACCAGGTCGGGCAGGTGCTGCAGGGCCCATCCCTTCGTGGCCAGGTCGAGGGCGAGGCGGGTCTCCTCCCCGAAGAAGAAGACCACGTCGTCGAAGCCGCCGGCGGCCAGGAAGGCGTCTCGCCGCACCACCGCGGCGCACGCCAGGAAGCCGAGCACGGGCCGTCCCGGCAGCCCCGGGCGGTCCGGCAGCGGCGAATGGGTGAGCATCGCGTTGATCGGGTCGGGCCGCTCCTCAGGCCCGACCAGTACCGACGCCACCAGGACCGCCACCTCGGGATGAGCACTCAACACCCGGACGGCCTGACGCAGTGCACCCGGGGCCCACCACGAGTCGTCGTCGGCGAAGGCGACATAGGGGGTGCGGGCCTGTTCCACGCCGAGATTGCGGGCGCATGCACCGAGGTTGCGGCCCACGCTGATGACCTGCGCGTCCGGGCGGCAGGCGCCGATGGCCTCCAGCGAACCGTCGGTGGATCCGTTGTCCACCACGATGAGTGGCGCCTGGTGCCGGGGCAGCGAGGCCAGCAGCTGGTCGCGCCGGTCGCGGGTCATCACCACCGTGGTGACCAGCTCGCGAGAGTCGGCCCCGGCCCCCGGCCTGGTCGCCGCCTCGGCGGCAGTGCTGGGATGCTGGCTCATGCCTCCGTCATACCGGAGGGTGTCCTGCCCGTACGCAACGGGACCTGCCTGGGGCATGATCCCCCCCGATCGGGCAACGGAGGCGCCATGCGGGTAGCAGTGGTCGGCACCGGGTATCTGGGCGCCGTGCAAGCGGCGTGCCTGGCGCGCTGCGGGCACGAGGTGCACGGCATCGACATCGACGCCGAGCGGGTCGCCGCCCTGTGCACAGGGAGAGCGCCCTTCTGCGAGCCCGGCCTCGACGACCTGCTCGTCGCGGGGCTCGAGCAGGGCCTGCTGACCTTCGGGACCGATCCGGCCGCGGTCGCGCACGCCGATGTGGTGCTGCTGTGTGTCGGCACTCCGCAGCGCGCGGGCAGCCGCGCGGCCGACCTCTCCCACCTGCAGGCCGCCCTGGTTGCCATCGCCCCCCACCTGCGCGACGGTGCCACGGTGGTCGGCAAGTCGACGGTGCCGGTCGGCACCTCCAGTCGGCTGATCTCCCTGCTCGACGATCTGACCCCCGCCGGGGTGGCGGTCCGCCTCGGGTGGAACCCCGAGTTCCTCCGTGAAGGCTTCGCGGTGCAGGACACCTTGACTCCGGACCGGATCGTGCTCGGGGCAGCGGACGATGCGACCCTGCTCGAGATGGAACGCCTCTGGGCGTCGGTGCTGGCTCCCGGCGTGCCGGTCGTGCGAACCGACCTGGCCACGGCCGAGCTGGCGAAGGTCTCGGCCAACGTGATGCTCGCGGCTCGGATCTCGGTGGTGAACTCGCTGGCCGAGGTGTGCGAGGCGGCCGGTGCTGACATCGGCGACCTGGTGGCCAGCCTCGGCCATGACCCCCGGATCGGCCCGCACGTACTCTCGCCAGGGCTCGGGTTCGGTGGCGGCTGCCTGCCCAAGGACCTGCGTGCCTTCGCCGCCCGCGCCGTCGAGCTGGGAGTCACCGCACCGGTGCCCCTGCTCGACGCAGTCGACGCCGTCAACATGCACCAGCGCTCGCGCACCGTCGACCTCGTGCTGTCGGCGCTGGGAGAGCCCGGGGCCCGCGGCACGGTGGCCGTGCTCGGCGGCGCCTTCAAGGCCGGATCCGACGACGTGCGTGACTCCCCCGCACTGGACGTCGCGGCGACACTGGCAGCGTGTGGTGCCACCGTCCAGCTTTACGACCCGCAGGCCGGTCCCGGCGTGGCACGTACCCGCCCCGAGCTGACCGTGGTCGATGACGCCGCCAGCGCGTGCAAGGGCGCCTCGGTGGTGCTGATGGCAACGGATTGGCCGGAGTTCGCCGTGCTGGACCCGGCCGACCTTGCCGACGTCGTCGAGCGCCCCGTCGTGGTCGACGCCCGACTGGTGCTCGACGTGCAACGCTGGCGTGCTGCCGGGTGGACCGTGCACGCGCTGGGCCGGGGCCCGGTTGCCGGAGCCGCCGAGTCCGCCGGGGCGATGGATCCTGGGGGGTCCACACCCGCGTGAGAATCCTGCTGTGGCACGTGCACGGCTCCTGGACCACCTCGTTCGTTCATGGCCCGCACGAGTACCTGCTGCCCGTCACCGACGACCGCGGTCCCGACGGGCTGGGGCGTGCCCGCACCTGGGACTGGCCCGCCAGTGTCCGGGAGGTCCCGGTCGCCGAGCTGCCGGACACGGCCTTCGACCTGGTCGTCCTCCAGCGGCCGCACGAGCTCGACCTCGTGCAGCGATGGACCGGCCGAGCGCCGGGCGGCCGGGGGCCTGCAGGCGTGCCGGCGGTCTACGTCGAGCACAACACCCCCGACGGGCCGGCCACCGGTACGCGCCACCCGCTCGCTGACCAGCCGGATGTGCTGATCGCCCACGTCACCCACTTCAACGAGCTGATGTGGGACTGCGGCAGCGCGAGCACCACGGTCGTAGAGCACGGTGTCGTCGACCCGGGGCACCGCTACTCGGGGGAGTGGCCGCGGGCGGCGGTGGTGACCAACGACCCGGTCCGGCGCGGGCGTACGACCGGGACCGACCTGTTGCCGCGGCTGGCGCGAGCCGCGCCGCTGGACATCTTCGGCATGGGTGCCGACGAGCTGCTCGCGACCGGGATGCTGCCGGCCAGCTGCTGGGCCTTCGACGACCTGCCGCAGCACGAGATGCACCGCCAGCTGGCTCGACGACGGGTCTACCTCCACACGCCACGGTGGACCTCGCTCGGGCTCTCCCTGATCGAGGCCATGCACCTGGGCCTGCCGGTGGTGGCACTGGCCACCACAGAGGTGGTGCGCGCCGTGCCGGCGTCCGCCGGCGCCATCTCACCCCGCGTCGACGACCTGGCCGACGCGGTCGCACGGTTCTGCGCCGACGCCGCCCTGGCTCAGTCCGTGGGAGCCGCCGCCCGCGAGGTGGCGCTGCAGCACTACGGCCTCGACCGGTTCCTCACCGACTGGGACAGGCTGCTGGAGCGCGCCGTCGGCTGAGCGGCTCGCTCAGCCGACGGCACTCGAGCTCAATCCGCCGGGGGCGGCTCGTCGGCCTTGACCGCTTGGCGCTGACCCAGCGGCTGAGGCGGACCCGTGGTGCTGTCCTTCTCCGTCTGAGCCTCCGTCTCGGCGTTGATCTCAGCTCCGAGCAGGATCACCAGCGCGGTCAGCCAGAACCACAGCAGCAGGACGACGACGCCGGCAAGCGCTCCGTAGGTCTCGCTGTAGGAACCGAAGTTGTCGACGTAGAAGGAGAAGAGAACCGAGGCGACGACCCAGATGACGGTCGCGACGATCGCGCCGAGGGAGAGCCACTTGAGCTGTGGCGCGTCGCGGTGGGGAGCGACCCGGTACAGCAGAGCCAGGAAGAGGCCGAACGTCGCTACCAGGACCACCACGCGGATGATCTGGGCGAGCACCGTGACGAAGGCGTTGGTACCCAGGGCACTCAGCACGATCGGGAAGACACCCACGAGGATGATCGCGAGTGCGATGAACACGAGGAAGCCGATGGTGAGCAGGATCGCCAGGCCGCGCTTGATGACGAAATTGCGTTCGTCCTTCTCGTCGTAGGCGATGTTGAGCGCCTGGACCAGTCCAGCCATTCCTGCCGATGCGCTCCACAACGCCAGCGCGATGCTGAGGATCAGCGTGAGGCTCATGCCACCGCCGGAGGAGCTGGAGATCGACTGCAGCTGCTTGAGGATCAGGTCCTGTGCCGCCTGCGGCAGCCCGCTGGCGAAGTCGTCGACCTGGGCCTGTACCTCGGAGGGGTCGACCACCAGACCGTAGATCGACACGGCAGCGATCATCATCGGGAACAGCGAGAGGAACCAGCTGTAGGCGATGCCGCCGGCGATCAGCGTGAGGTTGTCCTCGCCCACCTCTTTCAGGCTGCGCTTGGTGATCTGGAACCAGCCCTTGGCCGGAATCTCTGCGGGGCTGTCAGCCTGCGAGCCGGGTGGGCGTTCGCCGGCCGTCGTGCTCCTACCTGGTCCGGTCGAGGTCGCCATCAGGCCGGACCTCCGATTGTGTCGTCCGGCAAGGTCGACACGGGCGCGTCGGTCAGGTCCTGGTCAGGGGCAACCGGCGCCGTCACGCCGCTGGTGGCGACGGTCGGCGTCGGCGGAACAGGTGGCACCGGGGGGACCGGGGTGACGGTCACCGGCTGGTCGACGGTGTCGCTGTCGTTGCCGGAGACGGTGCTCTTGACCTTGGCACTCACCAGCGGCACGGCGCTTCGCACCGTCTCCGAGGCACGGTTCTGCGCCTGGGTGGTGGCCTGCTGGACGCGAGGGTCGTTCCATACGCGGCGAGCCACCGTCGCGATCTGCTCGTAGCGTCCGCGGCCTGCGCGGGCCCCGAGCACGTAGCCGATGGCACCAGCGGTGGAAAGGCTCAGCTTGCTCATCAAGGACTCCATGGACTTCGGGGAAGTAGGACTTCGGGGGAAGTAGGGCTTCGGGGACGTTGGGGTTTCGGGGATGTAGCCGTCGGGGAAGAGGCAGCGGGAACCAGCGCCGGAAGACGCGGCAAACCACCACATAGTGGTGCCACATGCCTGTCCATACCCGCCGAGGTCTCGGGTCAAACCGAAGCGCCGAGCTTGCGTCGCCGCACCGTTGCATGGCTGCGGCGGCGCCGGGTACACCCCGCGCATGAGCCAGACCACCACGCGAGTGCTGTCCTGCCCGCCGCAGGTTGTGATCGATGTCCTGGAGGACGGCTGGAACTACGCCACCTGGGTCGTCGGAGCATCGCGGATACGCGACGTGGATGCGGACTGGCCGGCTGTCGGCAGCCACATCCACCACTCGGTCGGCGTGTGGCCGATGCTCATCGACGACGCCACAACGGTCGAGGAACGGGTGCCGGGGCGCAGTCTGCAGCTGAAAGTGCGAGCGTGGCCGACAGGTGAGGGCCGGGTATGGATCGAGGTGCTACCGCACCCTGACGGCTGCGAGGTACGCATGACCGAGGACGCGGTGGGCGGCCCGGCGGTCATGGTCCCCGCACCCGCCCGCGACGCCATGCTGGCGTGGCGCAACTCCGAAACCCTGCGTCGACTCGCCTTCCTCGCCGAGGGAAGGACCCCGCCACCCGAGCAGGGACACCATCGTCTGGACGGCTGAGCGAATCGGGTCAGATCGCCCGCTTCCGCCCGTGCGATTTGCCCAACGGCCGATCGGGTGGTTCAGTCTTTAACGTTGGTTCGGCAGCTGAGCCACAAAGTCCTCGCTCTCCCGCGTAGGTGACTTGTGTCCACTGTCATGCTTCCCAACGATCCCCGTACCGATGTTGTGCTGCCGGCGCCGCCCGAGATGGTGGCGACCGACGAGGCAACTACCGTAGAGGTGCCGGCCGGCTCAGCTGTCGAGGTACCCGTCGATGTGGCGACCCCGGTGGTGCCCGCTCAGCGCCAGGACGAACGCAACGGCCGCGACGAGCGCACGCGAGCCTGCTTCGCCGAGACGCTCACCTGCAGTCCCGAACGACGCAGCGTGCTGCTGGACGAGATCGTCACGCTGCACATGGGCGTCGCCCGCTCAATCGCGGTGCGCTACCGCGACCGAGGTGTCGCCCTCGACGACCTGGTCCAGGTCGCCTATCTCGGACTGACCAAGGCCGCTCGCGGCTTCGACCCCGAGCACGGCGGCACGTTCCTCGCGTATGCCGTTCCCACGATCACCGGTGAGGTGCGGCGCTACTTCCGCGACCACGCCTGGCAGGTCCGCCCGCCGCGCCGGATCCAGGAGCTGCAGGCCGAGATCAGCCGGGTGCGCGCCGATGCCATGCGAGCCGGCAACGCGAGCCCGACCGTCAATGAGCTGGTGGCAAAGCTCGACGCCGATGCGGACACGGTCATCGAGGCGCTGGGCGCCGACGGGTGCTTCCAGCCGGCCGCACTCGACATGCCCAACGACGAAGGTCACACCCTTGCCGACGTGCTCGGCATGGACGACGCCGCCTGTCGAGAGCTCGACACCCACCTGATGCTGGCGCCTGCCATCCGGCGGCTCGGTGACCGCGACCGGCACGTGCTGGGACTGCGCTTCTTCCAGGACTGGACGCAGGAGCAGATCGCCCGCGACATCGGGGTGACGCAGATGCAGGTGTCACGCATCCTCACCCGGATTCTGGCGACACTGCGCCGTGAGCTCTCGGAGGCGGCGGCCGAAGGAGACAGCGGCGTGACGGACGCGAATCCGGGACGCGAAGGCGACTCCGCTGCCGGATCGAGTCGGCGCGGAGCACGGGCCGCCTGAGGAGGACCGCCTGGGCGAGGCATGGCGGGTGAGGGGCCGGGTACACCAAAGGCCCCGCCGCTCGTCCCACCTACTCGTCGGAGGATCCATGAAGGCTGTCACCTGGCACGGCAAGCGCGACGTACGTGTCGAGGAGGTGCCGGATCCCACGATCCAGCAGCCGACCGATGCCGTCATTCGCATCACCAGCACCGGTCTGTGCGGGTCTGACCTGCACCTGTACGAGGTGCTCGGCCCCTTCATGGGAGTCGGCGACATCCTCGGCCACGAGCCGATGGGCATCGTCGAGGAGGTCGGCAGCGCGGTCCCCAACCTGGCTCCCGGCGACCGCGTCGTGGTGCCCTTCCAGATCTCGTGCGGTTCGTGCTGGATGTGCAGTCAGGGCCTGTACACGCAGTGCGAGGTGACGCAGGTACGCGCGCAGGGCATGGGTGCACCGCTGTTCGGCTACACCAAGCTGTACGGCGAGGTACCGGGCGCCCAGGCGGAGCGGCTGCGAGTGCCGCACGCCGACTTCGGACCGATCAAGGTGCCGCACGGCCCGCCGGACGACCACTTCGTCTACCTGTCCGACGTGCTGCCGACCGCCTGGCAGGCCGTCGAGTACGCCGAGACTCCCGCTGACGGCACCCTGGTCGTGCTGGGGCTGGGACCCATCGGTGACATGGCGTGCCGGATCGCGGCTCACCGCGGCCTCAAGGTCATCGGCGTCGACCTGGTCGAGGACCGACTCGCCCGCACCCGGGCACGCGGCGTCCCGGTCCTGGACGCCAACAAGCACGACATCGGCGACGCCGTACGCGAGGTGACCGACGGCCGGGGAGCCGACGCGGTGGTCGACGCCGTAGGCATGGAGGCGCACGGTTCGCCGGTCACCAATCTGGCGCACACTGCGGTCGGAATGCTGCCCAAGGCCCTGGCCAAGCCGTTCATGTCCAAGGCCGGGGTCGACCGGCTGGGTGCCCTGTACACCGCCATCGACACGGTGCGTCGAGGCGGAACGATCTCGCTGAGCGGGGTGTACGGCGGTGAGGCTGACCCGATCCCCATGCTGACCCTGTTCGACAAGCAGGTTCAGCTGCGGATGGGACAGGCCAACGTACGCAAGTGGAGCGACGACATCGTGGCGCTCCTCGGCGACGAGTCGGACCCGCTGGGTGTCGACGGCTTCGCCACTCACCGGCTACCGCTCAGCGAGGCACCGGACGCGTACGCGATGTTCCAGCAGAAGAAGGACGGCGCGGTCAAGGTGCTGTTCCAGCCTTGATCCGAGCCTGACCGGATCTGACCCGGCCGTGATCGGGTCCTGATGCCGTCCTGATCCAGGCAGCCATAGGCTCCGGTGCATGAGCACGGCCTTCGACCTGAGCGGTCGGGTCGCGCTCGTCACCGGAGCCGGCGGGCCACTGGGCATCGGTTTCGCCACTGCGAGGCTCCTCGGCCGGCTGGGAGCCTCGGTGGCCATCACGTCCACCACAGATCGGATAACCGAACGAGCCGACGAGCTCAGCGCCGGCGGGCTCGACTGTGCGGGCTACGTCGCCGACCTCACCGACCCGGCCTCGGCGCAACATGTCGTGACGAACGCCGTCGATCGGTTCGGCCGGCTCGACATCGTGGTCAACAACGCCGGCATGACTTCGGTCGAGCACCCGGACGAGGGTGGTGCCTTCCTCGAGCTGAACGACGCCGCCTGGCGGTCCAGCCTGGAGCGGAACCTGCTGACCGCCGTCTTCGTCACCCGGTACGCCCTGCCGATGATGACCGAGGCCGGGTACGGCCGGGTCGTCAACGTGGCGTCGACCTCCGGGCCGGTGACGGCGTTCCCCGATGACGCGGCCTACCACGCCGCCAAGGCGGGCATGGTCGGCATGACCCGCGCGCTGGCTCTCGAGGTGGCGACCGAGGGCATCACCGTCAACGCGGTCTGCCCGGGCTGGATCGCAACGCCGTCGGTGTCCGCCGAGGAGGGCGACATGGGTCGCGCGAGCCCGATGCGGCGGTCCGGTACTCCCGACGAGGTGGCCGCCGCCATCGCCTTCCTCGCCAGCGCCGAGGCGTCGTACCTCACCGGCACGGTGCTGGTCGTCGACGGCGGCAACGCCGTGGCGGAGGACAAGCGCGAGGTGTCGTCCTCGACGTAGCCACCGGATCGCACGCCTCCTGTCACGGCCGGGCCCCGGTCCAGCTCACCCGTACGCTCGAACGGTGACGCCGCTCTCGCGATGGGCAGCGACCGGCCTGGCGGGTGCGCTGCTGATCGCCTCCCCGCATGTCTCGCGCCTGCTGCCGGTCGACGACCCGCCCACCGACGCGGCCACCTTGCTGGCACTGGCGCAGAATTCGACCGACCTCGGTTTCTCCGGGTACGTGGAGTCCCAGGGTGACCTGGACCTGCCCGTCACCGACTCGTTCTCCGAGCTGGCCGATCTGCTCGTCGACCGCACGCGGATGCGGGTGTGGTGGACATCGCCCGACAGGTGGAGGGTGGACACGCTGGAGGCCACCGGTGAGTCCGACCTCGTGCACAACGCGCGGGGCACTCTCGTCTGGGACTACGAACGGAACGAGGCCATCCTCAGCTTCGAGCCGCGCGTACGTCTTCCGCGCGCCTCCGACCTGCTGCCCAACGAGCTCGCGCGACACCTGCTCACCGGCGCCACGCCCGTCGAGGTCACGCGCATACCGGCGGAACGCGTCGCCGGGCTGGATGCGCCGGGCATACGACTCGAGCCGGCCGCCACGCAGTCGTCCATCGACCACGCGGACATCTGGGTGGATCCGGTCGGTGGCCTGCCGGTGCGTGTCGCCGTGTACGCAGATGGCGACGAGGACCCGTCTCTGACCACCCAGTTCCTCGACCTCGACCTGAGACCACCGGCACCGCAGCGCAGCCGCTTCTCCACACCGCCCGGAGCCGAGCGGTTCTACGAGGCCGCCGTCGACATCGCCGATGCGGCCGACCGCTACGCGCCGACCCGCACCCCGGCCCGGCTGGGCGGACTCGACCGACGCGCCGGCTCAGGGCGCGCGGTCGGTACCTACGGCTACGGCGCCACCGTGCTGTTCGCGCTGCCGCTGCAGGAGCAGGTGGCCACGCCGCTCCGCGACCAGCTCGCCGTCAACGCTCGTACCCGCACCGGCCCAGCTGGGTCGGCGCTAGATGTCGGCCCGATCAACATGCTGGTGACCCCTGCGCACATCGATCGCCCCAGCTGGCTGCTCGCAGGCACGGTGAACCCTCAGACGCTTCGCCGGGCAGCGCACCGGGTGGACGTTCCAGTGGCGGACCGGTGAGCCGGCCTGTGGACCTGCTCGCGACCGGCGCCGGCGACACGGGGGCCGACTCAGCGGACCACTCGGGCCAGGACATGGTGATCAACACTCGCGGCCTGACGAAGCGGTTCGGGCCGCTCACTGCCGTGGACAGCCTCGACCTGCAGGTGCGTCGTGGTGACGTCTATGGCTTCCTCGGCGCCAACGGCTCAGGCAAGACCACGACGGTCCGCATGCTGCTCGGCCTGGTGCTCGCGACATCCGGTCAGGCGGAGGTGCTCGGGCAGCCTGTGCCGCGGGCGTCGCGCGCCGTTCTGCCGCGCGTGGGAGCGCTGATCGAAGGCCCGGCAGCGTACGGCCACCTGTCCGGACGGCAGAACCTGGAGCTGCTCGATGCCAGTGGGCCGCGCGCCATCGGCGGCGGCTCCGGGCGACGGCGGCGGGTCGACGTGGTGCTGGAGCAGGTCGGGCTCGGTGCGGTCGGTCGTCGCCCGGTCCGGCACTACTCCCTGGGCATGCGGCAGCGGCTCGGTCTCGCCGGCGCCCTTCTGCGCGAACCGGAGCTGCTCGTCTTGGACGAGCCAACCAACGGCCTGGACCCGCAGGGCATCAGAGAGATCCGCGACCTGCTCCTCGCCCTGCATGCCGGCGGGACGACAGTGTTCGTCTCATCGCATCTGTTGGCCGAGGTCGAGCAGATCGCCAACCGGGTCGGTGTGCTGGACCGTGGCCGCCTTGTCCTCCAGGCCGACCTGACCACCCTGCAGCAGCCGACCGGTCGCAGCGTCCTGAACAGCCCCGACATCGACCAAGCGGTCACCATCCTGAACAGCCGGGTGCTGCGTCGAGACGGGGACCGGTTGCTGGTCGCGGGCGGGGATACCGCCCGGCTCAACACCGAGCTGGTCAGCGCAGGCGTCCGCGTCACGGAGCTGGCACCGGAGCGCCGCAGCCTGGAACAGGTGGTGCTGGCGGCGACGGACCCCGGCCATCCTCGACTCGAACAGGACGACTCCGGAGCGACGCGGTGATCCGGGTCGAGCTCCGCAAGCTGCTGCGCCGGCCGCGTACGTGGGTGACCATCGCCCTGCTGGACGCCTTGCCCACGCTGGTTGCGGTGCTGCTGGCGCTGACCGACGTCGGCCCCCGTCCTGGCTCCGGGCCCGCATTCCTGTCCGCAGTACTGGCCGACGGCACCCTGTTCCCGCTGGCGGCCCTGGCGATCGTCCTTCCCTTGTTCCTGCCGATCGCGGTCAGCGTCGTCGCTGGTGACTCGGTGGCTGGCGAGGCGCAAGGTGGGACGCTCCGCTACCTGCTGGCCCGCCCCGTCAGCCGCACCCGGCTGCTGGTCGCGAAGCTGGTCGCGGTGACCGCCTTCGTCCTGTTGGCCGTACTGGTCGTGGCAGGGACCGCGTACGTGACCGGTGTCCTCCTGCTCGGTGACCAGCCGGGAACAGCGGTCAGCGTCTCCGGCAGCACGCTGACATCCGACGAGGTACTCCAGCGAACGATCCTCGCGATCGGATACGTCGTCGTGTCGATGCTCGGCGTGGCCGCCATCGCGCTGTTCCTGTCCACGCTCACCGACTCGGCGCTGTCTGCCGCCCTGGGCGCCATGGCGTTCCTGATCGCGTCCACCCTCCTGCTGACGCTGGACGCCGCAGCGTCGCTGCAGCCCTACCTTCCGACTCGGTACTGGCTCGCCTTCGTCGATCTCTTCCGCGATCCCATCCTGTGGCGAGATGTCGTGCGCGGGGTGCTGCAGCAAGGCGGCTACGTGGTGGTCTTCCTCGGTGCTGCCTGGGCCAACTTCGCCACCAAGGACATCACCAGCTGACCGCTCACGACCGTTGGGCGCCCACCCGCTCGCAGGTGCGCGGTACGACGGGGGTCGCGGTGCCCAGCTCGGCCAGCACCATCGCCTGGACCCGGCGGTCGCGGGGCAGATCACCATGCTCGACCCGGGAGCCAGGGCACACCGCCTGAACCTGCACGTTGACCGCGCCTGACAGCCGCGCCGACCTCGGTGGAGTGACGACCCGGTCGACCCTGGTCCAGATGGAGACGAAGAGCGGTCCGGCCGGGGTTTCGTCGTCGCCGTTGAGGTCTCGGAGCAGGTCACTGTCGGGGGACAGCTGACGGCAGGCCACCGGGCAGCTTTTCGGAACCAGGTCTCTGGCCACCCTGGCGATGGCGGTGCCGTGGTGTGGCGACCCGAGAGTGACGACCCGGCGAGCGACCGAGCCTCCGTCCTGGCGCACCCACAGCCGGGCGACGACCCCACCAGCGGAGTGACCGACCACGTCCACCGTGGCGGCGCCGGTGCGCTCCATCGCGGCGACCGCCGCGTCGTCGAGGGCGTCCGCCTGCTCGCGCATGTCGCCCGTCGCGCTGCCGGGCAGCTGCACCACCGTTGCGTCTCGACCGCGCGCTTGCAGGGTCGCTGCCAGCTCCTCCAGGGCCGACGTCGCGCCCCCGTAGCCGGGCACCAACAGGACCGGTCCGGGGACGTCCTGAGCTGCAGGCTGAAAGTCAGCCGAGCCGGCCTGCCACTGGCGTACGGTGGCTGCCACAGCCATCAGCACCAGCACTGCCACACCCGCCAGCAACGCGATTACCAGTCGTCGTCGAGCGGGGGACAACGCAGAGAGCACGACGCCATCGTCCCCGTTGACCAGGACTTCCCCAAGCCACCACTATTGTCACGCTATGTGACTTTTTGGTCGCAGATTGTCACGTATGGCTGCGCTCCAGTGCTTTGGCGCATCACCATGGGTTGTGTCCTTCACGCCCTCGACCGACTCGCGCCGTTCGCCGCGCGAGTCGCCGCAGCGCCCGAACTTGGACACCTGGCCGGTCGATCCCTCGCCGTCTTTGCTGAGTCAGTGGCACATCACGCTGTCCGCAGCACTCCTGGCACTGCTTGCCCTCGCGCTGGTCCTGCTCGACTGGGTGAGCCCGCAGGTGGCCGTCACGCTCGTCGCGGGGGCCCTGCTGGGCGGTGTGCTGCTGACGCTCCTCCGTGCACGCGCCGCAACCCATGACAGCGACCGGATGTACCGGCGCTTCTTCGACGAGTCGCTGCTCGGGATGTTGCTGGTGCGTCTGGAGGGCGAGGAGCTCCTGGTAGTCCGCGCCAACCGGGTAGCGCGCGAGCTCCTGCCCGACGCGAACGCCGTGCAGGACGACACGGCCTTCGCCCTGGGACACGCGCTGGGGGCCGACCAGCATCGTGAGGTGATGCGTGCGTGCCAGGCCATGGCAGCAGGCGATGGCACCGCATGGCAGTCGGAGATTCGCCTCGACCGTGTGGAGGGCTCGCGGTGGCTCGAGGTGGCGGTGTCTGTGGTGAGGGGCATCGACGAGGACGCCGGCAGGCGCGGGCGAACCCCGTCGGCGTCCTTCAGCATCCAGATCATCGACACCACTCAGCGACACGAGGTCGGCCAGCGGATCACCCAGCTCGCTCTGCGCGACAGCCTGACCGGCCTGGTCAACCGCACGCTGTTGACTGACCGGCTGAGCCAGGTGCTCAAGGTCGCCGAACGCGAGGCCGGCCTCGTCGGTCTGCTGCTGATCGACCTCAACGAGTTCCGGCTGGTGAACGACAACTACGGTCACGCCGTGGGTGACGCAGTGCTGGTGCAAGTAGCGCGCCGCCTGGTCGAGCAGGTGCGTCCAGGAGACACGGTTGCCCGCCTCGGCGGTGACGAGTTCGTCGTCGTCTGCCCGGACATGCCCGATGCCGAAACAGCCTGGGAGATGGCCGACCGGTTGGCGATCTCGTTGAAGGAGCCGATTCCGGTCGGAGCCGACACGTACACCACGAGCGTGAGCATCGGAGTCGCCGTCGGCGACGCCACCGCCTCACCGGACAGCCTGCTGCGCGATGCCGACTCGGCGATGTACGCCTCGAAGTCCACCCGCCACCGTCGGGCCACGCTGTTCGCTGATGAACACCGCTGGCGGGCGGTCCGGACGGTGCAGCTGGAGCAGGCACTGGCGCACGCCGTTCGCAACAACGAGCTGCTGCTGCACGTCCAGCCGATCGTGAACTTGGAGAGCGGCCGGCTGGTGGCCGGGGAGACCCTGGTGCGATGGCAGCATCCCGAGCGGGGCCTGCTGCTGCCGGGTGAGTGGCTGGACGTGGCAGAAGCGTCGCCACTGGTGCACGAGATCGGGCGTTGGGTACTGCGGCACTCGTGTCGCCTGGCCAAGCACTGGGCGGACTCCTTGGGTGCCGACGTGCCGGCGGTGCACGTCAACGTCTCCTCCCGCCAGTTCGAGCGCAGTGATCTGTGCTCCTACATCGTGGCCCTGCTGGACGAGTACGCGCTGAACGGCAACGCCCTCGTCCTGGAGCTGACCGAGACCGAGCTCAGTCGACTCGACCGTGCGGCTCCGAACGAGCTGAACGGCCTGCTCGAGCGCGGCGTGACCTTCGCCGCCGACGACTTCGGCACCGGCTACAGCCCGCTCACCCAGATCACCGACCTGCCGCTGTCCATCATCAAGATCGACCGAGCATTCGTCGGCGGGCTGGGCCACGACCCGCGAGCAAGCGCGATCGTGCACGGCATCATCGGCATCGGCCGAGCGCTGGGTCTGGAGGTGGTCGCTGAGGGCGTGGAGACACCGGGCCAGGCACAGCTGCTGGGTGAGCTCGGCTGCACCTTCGGGCAGGGCTACCTGTGGAGCCCGCCCCGCCCACCCGAGTCCTTCCTGACGCAGGTGCGCGCGCAGCGCCGCCGCCCGGCCCACCACCTGCCACAGATGGGACGCTCACCTCTGCACGAGGGCTGATCTCGGCAGGCAGGTATCAACCCGGCGCGACATCCCCGGCGAGGAAGCGGATCGCCGCGTCGTACCCGCTCGGCCCCAAGCCGGCGATCACGCCGGTGGCCACCTCGGAGAGGTAGCTGTGGCGGCGGAAGCCTTCGCGGGCGTGCACGTTGCTGAGGTGCACCTCCACCCACGGTGCGGCCAGCTCGGCGGCCGCATCTCGCACTGCGATCGAGGTGTGCGTCCACGCACCCGCATTGAGGACGACGCGTACGGCGGCGTCGGCCGCATCGTGCAGCCACCCGATCATCTCGTGCTCGGCGTCGGTCTGCCGCACGTCCACGCGTGCACCGCACTCAGCGCCGGCGCCGTGGCACCGGGCTACGAGCTGGGCGTACGTGTCGGCGCCGTAGACCTTCACGTCCCGGCGCCCCAGGCGGGAGAGATTCGGCCCGTTGAGCACCCACACATCCACGGCGCGACCCTAGCGTGTATGACGCTGAGTGGTGAATCGGCTACTTTGGGTTAGAGATCGAGCTGACATCTGCCGGAGGGACTGAGTTGCAGCGCTGCCTCGAGCTGGACCCTGAGCCCCGGTCCGTTCCTGCGGCACGGCACTGGATGCGTGGGCTGATGCAGGAGGTCGGCCGTGAGGAGCTCAGCGACACCGCTGAGCTGGCCACCTCCGAGCTGGTGACCAACGCCGTTCTGCACGCTCGCACAGCCATCAGCGTCGTGGTCGACGTGGACGGGCCCGATGTGCGGGTCGAGATTCGTGACGGTTCGGACGTGGCCCCCATCCAGCCGGCTGCGCTCGACGCGGAAGCCGACGCGTCGACACTGCCCTGTGTAGGGAACGGCCTTCGCATCCTCGGCTCGGTGACCCGCAGCTGGGGCATC
>DASQMN010000168.1:0-15023 GCA_035645475.1 Nocardioidaceae bacterium | reverse complement strand
GACGTACGCCAGCAAGCCGACGACGTCGTGCGGGTGCCCATCCATGGACGTGCGGAGAGCCTCAACCTGGCGACGGCCGCCGCGGTCTGCCTGTACGCCTCGGCACGGGCGATGCGCGCCGGCGGCGGGCCGACTAGCCTGCCGTCCGTGCACGAGCGGCTCCCGGTGGACCCCGAGGACCTGCCCGACGGCGTGCTGATCGCCGACGCCAACGGCCAGGTGCTCGTCGCCAACCAGATGGCGGCCCGGTTGCTCGGAGTCGCTCAGTCGGAGCTGATCGGCGCGCACCTCACGGCCGCGATGGCGCTTGACGACCGCCGCGGCAACGAGTGGTGCGAGTGCGTGCGTCCGTACGACGGCTTCGGCCTCCGCACCCTGCTCATCGAGCAGGAATGGCACACCGTTGACGGCAGGGCGCTGCTGGTGACCGCGAGGCTGTGCCGGGAGGAACCGGGGGGAGCGGTCCAGCAGGTCTCGATCGGTCTCCGCGATGCGCGCGCGCGTGCTCGACTCGAGCGGGAGCACTCAGAGCTCGTCGCAACCGTGGCGCACGAGCTGCGCTCGCCGCTGACCGGAGTCAAGGGCTTCACGGCCACGCTGCTCTCGCGCTGGGACAGGTTCACCGACTCCCAGCGCCGCTTGATGCTGCAGACCGTCGACAGTGACGCGGACCGGTTGACCCGGCTCATCGGTGAGCTGCTCGACGTCGCCCGCATCGACTCCGGGCGGCTCCAGGTGCGCGCCCAGCCCGCCGACCTGGAGGACCTCGCGAAGCGAGTCCTCGACAGCGTGGCCGCCGGCACGAGCCGCCACGTAGGGCTCAGCGCCGAACGTCCGCTGCCGACGGTCTGGGTCGACGTCGACCGGTTGACCCAAGTGATCACCAACCTGGTGGAGAACGCTCTGCGGCACGGCGGTGGCAGCGCTCAGGTGCTTCTGCGCGGCAAGGACGACGGTGTGCAGCTGATCGTGGACGACGACGGCCCGGGTGTGCCGTCCGAGCTGCGCGCCCGGGTGTTCACCCGGTTCTGGACCAGTGGGGGCAAGGGCGGCACCGGACTCGGCCTCTACATCGTCGCCGGTGTGGTCACCGCGCATGGCGGACAGGTGAGCATCGACGATGCCCCGGGGGGTGGTGCCCGGCTGGTGGTCTGGCTGCCACGCAACGAGCCTGATGTTCTCGCCGGCCTGGACCCGTTACCGGTGGCTGGGGCTCCTTCCTAGACTCGGGCCGTTCCCGCCCGTTCCCGCCCGTTCCCGCCCGTTCCCGCCCGTTCCCGCCCGTTCCCGCCCGTGCCGCCGTGGAAGTGCTGACCTGGAAGGCCCCGATGTCTGGCCCCAACACCGACTACGACCCGGTGCAGGTGACCCCGCTGGGGGCCGACGAGGTCGAGCGGATGCGCGCGGAGGCACTGGCAGACATCGCTGCCGCCGAGTCCACAGATGCCCTGCGCGGCGTACGGCAGGCGCACGCCGGCGATCGCTCGCCGCTCGCGCTGGCCAACCGGGAGATCGGTGCACTGCCGCCGCAGGCACGCAAGGAAGCCGGCATGCGGGTCGGCAAGGCACGCCGGGAGGTGGCCGAGGCCCTCACGGCTCGCCAGGAGGTGCTCGCCGAGCGTGCGCAGGAGCTCGCTCTGGAGCAGGAGGCCGTGGATGTGACGGTCGGCTACGACCGCGACCCTCGGGGTAGCCGGCACCCGCTGACGACGCTCCAGGAGCGCATCGGCGATGTCTTCGTCGCGATGGGCTGGGAGGTCGCGGAAGGGCCGGAGGTCGAGGCGGAGTGGCTGAGCTTCGACGCCCTCAACACCGGCCCGGACCATCCGGCACGCTCGCTGCAGGACACCTTCTTCCTCGACCCGCCATCGGCGCACCGGGTGCTGCGTGCCCAGACCTCGCCGGTACAGGTGCGCTCACTGCTCAGCCGGCCGCTACCGGTGTACGTGGTCTGCCCGGGGCGTACCTTCCGCACCGACGAGCTCGACGCCACGCACACGCCGGTCTTCCACCAGGTGGAGGGGCTCGCCGTCGACGAGGGCCTGTCCATGGCCTCGCTGCGCGGCACCCTCGACTTCTTCGCCGCCGCGATGTTCGGTGACGGCATCCGTACTCGCTTCCGTCCGCACTTCTTCCCGTTCACCGAGCCGAGTGCCGAGGTCGACCTGCTCTGCTTCGTGTGCCGCGGCGAGGAGCCGGCCCTCTCGCACTGTCGTACGTGCCGTGGTGAGGGCTGGATCGAGTGGGGCGGTTGCGGCGTGGTGAACCCACGAGTCCTGGTGGCCAGTGGAGTCGACCCCGACCGCTACACCGGCTTCGCCTTCGGCATGGGCATCGAGCGCACCCTCATGTTCCGCTCCGGCGTCGCCGACATGCGCGACATGGTCGAGGGCGACATCCGCTTCACCGCGGCGTTCGGGACCGAGATCTGATGCGCGTCCCGCTGTCCTGGCTGCGCGAGGTGGCCGGCCTTCCCGCCGACGTGTCGACGGCTGATGTCGCCGACCGGTTGACCATGCTCGGACTCAAGCTCGACGTGCTGCACGAGGTCGGAGTCATCGGCCCGCTGGTCGTGGGTCAGGTGACCCAGCGCGAGCCGGAGACGCATCGCAACGGCAAGACGATCAACTGGTGCCGCGTCGACGTCGGCGCAGAGCACAACGATCCCGACGGTGGGCGCGGCATCGTGTGCGGTGCGCACAACTTCGAGGCCGGAGACGTCGTGGTGGTCGCCCTCCCCGGCGCCGTGCTGCCCGGCGACTTCGCCATCACCGCACGCAAGACGTACGGTCACCTCTCTGACGGCATGATCTGCTCGGCGCGCGAGCTGGGGCTCGGGGACGATGCGACGGGCATCGTGGTGCTCGACACCGACGAGGCGAGACCCGGCGACGACGCCGCCAGGCTGCTGTCGCTGCGCGACGAGGTGCTCGAGCTGGAGATCACCACCGACCGCGGCTACGCCTTGTCGATGCGGGGGGTCGCCCGCGAGGCCGCGCTCGGCTTCGACCTGCCGTACGCCGACCCGGTGGCGTCGGTCGTTCCTCCGAGGCCGGGCGAGCTCGCCTGGCCGGTCGAGGTCCAGGATCCCGGGGCGTGCCCGGTCTTCGCCGCCCTGACCGTCACCGGGATCGATCCGGCAGCGTCGTCCCCGCGCTGGCTGGCGCGCCGCGTCGAGCTGGCCGGCATGCGTTCGGTCTCCCTCGTCGTGGACGTCACCAACTACGTGATGCTCGAGCTGGGCCAGCCCATCCACGCCTACGACCGCGACGCCCTCGACGGCGCCATCGTCGTACGCACTGCGGAGGCGGGGGAGACGCTGCGCACCCTCGACGGCGTCGAGCGGCGCCTCGAACCCGGCGACCTGCTCATCACCGACTCGCGGGGACCCATCGGTATGGCCGGGGTGATGGGCGGGGCCGAAACGTAGATCGGCGACACCACGAGTGCCGTCGTGATCGAGGCCGCCTGCTTCGACGCGGTGACCATCTCCCGGACGGCCCGACGCCACCGGCTGCTCTCTGAGGCGTCCAAGCGTTTCGAGCGCGGGGTCGACCCCGCGATCGCACCCGCTGCGGCGACCCGGGTCGCCGGGCTACTGGTGGATCTGGCCGGCGGCCGGCTCGAGCCGGCGATGACCCTGGTCGGTGCGGCGCCGGAGCCGGCCGACATCGCTCTGCCGGCTGACCTGCCCGCGCGCGTGTCCGGCCTGCAGGTCGATCGCGAGGGTGCGGTCGCCGCGCTCGAGGCCATCGGCTGCAGCGTCGCACCCGGCGAGCCTCTGCGCGTGACGCCGCCGTCGTGGCGGCCAGATCTCCGCGACCCGTACGACCTGGTCGAGGAGGTCACCCGGGTGGTCGGCTACGACCGGGTGCCCTCAGTACTGCCGACGGCACCTCCCGGGCGCGGTCTCACGGCTGCACAGCGCCTGCGGCGACGGATCGGCCACGCACTCGCCGGGGCGGGCTTCACCGAGATCGTGACCTACCCCTTCATCGGTTCTGCAGACTTCGACCGGCTGGGCGTCCCGGCCGACGACCTCCGTCGGCACGCACTACGGGTGGCCAACCCGCTGTCGGCGGAGCAGCCACTGCTGCACACCACCTTGCTGCCCGGGTTGCTGACGGTGCTGGCGCGCAATGTCGGGCGCGGGCATGGCTCAGCCGCGCTCAGCCTGCTCGGGCCGGTCTTCCTTCCCGGCCCCGGCGGGCTGCCGCCCGCGCCGCTCCCAGGGGTCGACGCACGCCCCGACGACCGCGTGCTGGCCGCACTCGACGCGGCGTTGCCGGCCCAGCCGCGCCACCTTGCGCTGCTGCTGGCCGGCGAGCGCTCTCCGGCCGGTTGGTGGGGACCGGCGCGTCCGGTGCTGTGGGCCGATGCGATCGAGGCGGTACAGGTCGTCGCCGGCGCCGTGCACGTGCCGTTAACTGTCTCGGCCGCTGCCGTGATGCCCTGGCATCCCGGCCGTTGTGCGGAGATCCGACTGGCTGACGCGGACAGCACGGTCCTCGGACATGCCGGCGAGCTGCATCCCTCGGTCTGCGCCGACTACGGGGTGCCACCGCGCACAGTGGCCGCCGAGATCGACCTGGACGCGTTGATCGCCGCCGCCCCGCCCGGAGTGACCGCTCCCCGGTTCTCCACGCAGCCGGTGGCCAAGGAGGATCTGGCGCTGGTCGTCGAGGAGTCCGTACCCGCGGCTGACGTCGCCGCTGCCGTGCGGGCGGGCATCGGAGCGTGGTGCGAGTCGCTGCGGCTCTTCGACGTCTACCGCGGCGACCAGATCGCGCCCGGACACAAGTCACTCGCCTTCTCGCTGCGGCTGCGGGCACCGGATCGCACGCTCACAGAAGATGACCTCGCCGACCTTCGAGCACGCGCGGTGCAGGCCGCATCCGAAGCGACGGGCGCGACCCTGCGCAGCTGAGTTTGCATCGCTATGCGATCGACTGCATGATCAACGCATGGTTCTGAACGTCGCTGTGGCGGGCGCCAGTGGCTACGTCGGCGGTGAGCTGCTCCGCCTGCTGCTCACGCACCCAGCCGTGCGCGTGGGCGCGCTCACCGCAGCCCAGAGCGCCGGGAGTCCACTGGGTGACCACCATCCCCACCTGCACCCGCTGAGCGAGCGGGTGCTGACGCCGACCGCCGCCGCCAGCCTGGCGAACCACGACGTGGTGTTCCTCGCGCTGCCGCACGGGGCGTCCGCCGAGATTGCCGCCCAGCTGCCTTCGGATGTCCTGGTCGTCGACTGCGGCGCCGACTTCCGGTTGAACGACGCCGGCCAGTGGCGGCGCTACTACGGCGGCGACCACGCCGGCAGCTGGCCCTACGGGATGCCCGAGCTGCCCGGGGCTCGGCCCGCGTTGGCGGGCACCCGGCGGGTGGCGGTGCCCGGCTGCTTCCCCACCGCCGTCACCCTCGCACTGCTGCCGGCTGTCGCGGCGGGCTGCGTGGACGCCCGCTCGGTCGTCGCGGTCGCTGCGACCGGGACCTCCGGCGCCGGCCGCGCACCGGCGGCCCACCTGATGGCCAGCGAGGTGCTCGGCGGCGCCGCGGCGTACGGCGTCGGTGGAGTGCACCGGCACACCCCCGAGATCGAGCAGAGCCTCCGCGCAGCGGGCGCTGCTTCGGCACGGGTGTCCTTCACGCCGGTACTGACCGCCATGACGCGCGGAATACTGGCGACCGTGAGCGCGCCGCTCACCGACGGGTCCGACGGCGATGACGTCCGTGACAGCTATGAGAAGGCCTACGCCCACGAACCGTTCGTTCGCCTGCTTCCACCCGGCCGCTGGCCGCAGACCTCGGCCGTGCTCGGCTCGAACGCCGCGCACGTACAGGTGAGCGTCGATACGCACGCCGAGCGTGTGGTGGCCGTCAGCGCGATCGACAACCTCACCAAGGGCACGGCAGGTGCTGCCGTGCAGTGCATGAACATCGCCCTGGGCCTGCCCGAGACCGCCGGGCTGCCGCAGACAGCGATGGCGCCATGAGCGTCACCGCCCCTGCAGGCTTCCGCGCCGCCGGGATCAGTGCCGGGCTGGCCGACAGCGGTCGGCTCGACCTGGCCGTAGTGGTCAACGACGGCCCCCGAGCGGCCGCGGCGGGGGTGTTCACCACCAACCGCGTCCAGGCGCATCCCGTGCTGTGGAGCCGGCAAGCCATTGCCGACGGCGCCGCGCGTGCCGTGGTCACCAGCTCTGCCGGTGCCAACTGCGCCACCGGTCCGGCGGGCTTCGCCATCACGCACGCCACGGCCGAGGTCGCAGCCGAGGTGCTCGGCATCGGCGCCGCCGACGTGCAGGTCTGCTCCACCGGGCTGATCGGGGTGCTGGACGACCGCGACCGGCTGCTCGCCGGCGCGCGTGAGGCGCTCGCCACAGCCAGCGTCGACGGAGGCGCCGCCGCTGCCGACGCCATCCGTACCACCGACTCCGTCCCCAAGCAGGTGACCGTGCGCGGCGACGGGTTCGTCGTGGGCGGCATGGCCAAGGGCGCCGGCATGCTGGCCCCCGGCTTGGCGACCATGCTGGTCTTCCTCACCACCGACGCCGACGTGGATGCGGCGTCCTGCGACGCGGCGCTTCGGGATGCCTCCGCCGTCACCTTCGACCGGCTCGACTCCGACGGCTGCCAGTCCACCAACGACACCGTGCTGCTGCTGGCCAGCGGCGCGTCGGGCACCGTGCCGATCCCTGCCGACTTCGAGGCGGCGGTGCATGCGGCGTGCGCGGACCTGGCCCGCCAGCTGATCGCCGACGCCGAGGGGTCGGAGCACGACATCGCGGTCCGGGTGGTCAACGCGGTCACCGAGAACGACGCGGTGGAGGTGGCTCGGTCGGTGGCCCGCTCCAACCTGTTCAAGGCCGCCGTCTTCGGCGGGGACCCGAACTGGGGACGAGTGCTGGCCTCCGTCGGGACGACTGGCGCGTCCTTCGACCCGCTCGACCTCGACGTCGCCCTCAACGGCACGTACGTGTGCCGCTCCAGCGCACCCGGGGACGATCCCACGGGGGTCGATCTGTCCGGGCGAGCCGTGGAGGTGCTCATCGATCTCAAGGCCGGCCGAGCCGAGGCGACGGTGTGGACCAACGACCTCACCCACAGCTACGTGCACGAGAACTCGGCGTACTCCACATGAGGACCCGGTCGGCGCAGGACGGCGCCAGCGGCGAGGCCGTGGCCAAGGCCGGCGTGCTCGCCGGGGCCCTGCCGTGGATCAAGGAGTTCGCCGGCCACACGGTGGTCGTCAAGTACGGCGGCAACGCGATGGCCGACGACGAGCTGCGCCGCGCCTTCGCCGCCGACGTGGTGTTCCTGCGTCTGGCCGGGGTGCGCGTCGTCGTGGTGCACGGTGGCGGGCCGCAGGTCACGTCGATGCTGGACCGCCTGGGCATCTCCTCGCAGTTCCGCGGTGGCCTGCGGGTCACCAGCGCGGAAGCCATGGACGTCGTCCGCATGGTCCTCGTCGGCCAGGTCGGGCGCGAGCTGGTCGGGCTGATCAACCGCCACGGCCCGTACGCAGTGGGGCTCTCCGGTGAGGACGGCGGGCTGCTGACCGCCACCCGGCGAGAGGCCCTCGTCGACGGCGAACGGGTCGACCTCGGCCTGGTGGGCGACGTGTCGCAGGTACGGCCCGAGGCCGTGCTCGACCTCGTGCAGGCAGGCCGCATCCCGGTGATCTCCTCGGTCGCGCCCGATGCCGACCAGCAGCCGCACAACGTCAACGCCGACACGGCCGCCGCGGCGCTCGCGATCGCCCTCGGGGCCACCAAGCTCGTGGTGCTCACCGACGTGGAGGGCGTGTATGCCTCCTGGCCGGACCGGTCCACGGTCATCGCCGAGATGAGTGCGGACGAGCTGGAGAAGCTGCTCCCGGAGTCCGACACCGGCATGCTTCCCAAGCTGGAGGCCTGCCTGCGGGCGGCCCGGCACGGAGTGCCACGCTCCAGCGTGGTGGACGGGCGCGTGCCCCATGCGCTGCTGCTCGAGGTGTTCACCGACGAGGGGGTCGGGACCATGGTGCTGCCATGACGAGCCTGCTGGCGCGCTACTCGCAGTCGGTGATGAACACCTTCGGTCCGCCGCAGCGCGTACTCGTCCGTGGCGAGGGCTGCTACGTCTGGGACGCTGACGGCAACCGCTACCTCGACCTGCTCGCCGGGATCGCCGTCAACGCACTCGGCCACGCCCATCCCGCCGTCGTCGCAGCCGTCACCGAGCAGCTGGGCACGCTCGGCCACGTGTCCAACTACTTCACCTCACCCGCGCAGGTGCTGCTGGCCGAGCGACTGCTCGGACTGCTGGGCCTGCCGGGGCGGGTGTTCTTCACGAACTCCGGCACGGAGGCCAACGAGGCCGCGCTGAAGGCCACCCGGCGCACCGGGCGGACGCGAGTCGTCTCCACCGTCGGGGCGTTCCACGGACGCTCCATGGGGGCGCTGTCACTGACCTGGAAGCCGTCCGCGCGCGAGCCCTTCGAGCCGCTGCCCGGTGAAGTCGACTTCGTCCCTTACGGCGACGTCGCGGCTTTGGCCGACGCGGTCGACGACCGCACCGCTGCGTTCGTCGTGGAGCCGGTACAGGGGGAGGCCGGCGTGCTCGAGGCACCCGAGGGCTACCTCGCCGCCGCGCGGGAGATCACCACCTCGCACGGTGCGCTGCTCTGGGTCGACGAGGTGCAGACGGGCATCGGCCGCACCGGCGACTGGTTCGCGCACAGCTCCGCTCAGGTGGTGCCCGACCTGGTGACCCTGGCCAAGGGCCTCGGATCAGGCTTCCCGGTGGGTGCCTGCATCGGTCTCGGCGATGCCGGCGCGCTGCTGGCACCGGGACAGCACGGCTCGACCTTCGGGGGCAACCCGGTGGCGTGTGCCGCCGCCCTGGCCACCGTGGCCACGATCGAGCGTGCCGGCCTGCTGTCGTCGGCGACCACACTCGGCGAGCATCTGACCGAGCGGCTGCAGAGGCTGGACCCCGCCCTGGTGACCGAGGTACGCGGACGCGGCCTGCTGCGAGCCATGGAGCTCGCCGAGCCCGTCGCCCCGGCGGCCGTGCCGGCGGCGCTGGACGCAGGCTTCATCGTCAACGCGACCGGCCCCACCACCCTCCGGCTGGTTCCGCCGCTGGTGATCACGGCCGACCAGCTCGACACCTTCGTCGATGCGCTGCCGCAGATCCTGGACACCGCCGCAGGAGGCGCCCGATGACCGGGGCGTCCGGCACAACCTCCGGCGTTCCCGCCACCAAGGCGGCGCGTCAGCAGCTCGTCCTGGACGTTCTGACGACCCAGGCGGTGCACTCCCAGGTCGAGCTCGCCGAGCTGCTCTCGCAGCGGGGCGTCATGGTCAACCAGGCCACGCTCTCGCGGGACCTGCTCGAGCTCGACGCGGTGAAAATCCGCGACCGCTCCGGATCGCTGGTGTACGCCGTCCCCGGCGAGGGCGGTGACCGGCGCCTGGCGCCGGCGCCCGAGAGCCACGCCTCGGGGTTCCGCCTGGCACGCCTCGCCGGAGAGCTGCTGGTGTCGGCCGAGGGGTCGGCCAACCTTGCGGTGCTCCGTACTCCGCCCGGCGCGGCCCAGTTCCTCGCCTCGGCGATCGACCACACGGGGCGGCCCGACCTGCTCGGCACCATCGCCGGCGACGACACTGTGGTCGTCATCTCCCGGGACCCCGACGGCGGCTCCGCCGTCGCCGCCGATTTCCTGCGCTTGGCCGAGCGCAGCCTGCCCGACCTCTCCACCTCTCCCAAGGAGTACTCGTGACCGACAGGGTCGTCCTCGCCTACTCCGGTGGCCTCGACACGTCCGTGGCCATCGGCTGGCTCGCTGAACAGACCGGCGCCGAGGTGGTGGCCGTCGCGCTCGACGTCGGGCAGGGCGGGGAGGACCTCGAGGTGGTCCGCGAGCGGGCGCTGGCGTGCGGAGCGGTCGAGGCCGTGGTCGTCGACGCCCGCGACGAGTACGCCGAGCAGTACTGCCTGCCCGCGCTGCAGGCCAACGCGCTCTACATGGACCGCTACCCGCTTGTCTCCGCCTTGTCACGACCGCTGATCGCCCGACACCTGGTGGCCGCGGCGGCCCAGTACGGAGCCTCGACCGTCAGCCACGGCTGCACCGGCAAGGGCAACGACCAGGTGCGCTTCGAGGTGGGCATCGCTGCTCTCGCGCCGCACCTGCAGGTCATCGCGCCGGTGCGCGACTACGCCTGGACGCGGGAGAAGGCGATCTCCTACGCCTCGGATCACGGGCTGCCGATCGACGTGAGCCGTCGCTCGCCGTACTCCATCGACCAGAACGTGTGGGGCCGCGCGGTCGAGACGGGCTTCCTGGAGGACATCTGGAACGCCCCGGTCGAGGACGTCTACTCCTACACCGCCGACCCGTCGGTGCCGCGCGATCCCGACGAGGTGGTTGTGACCTTCGAGGCTGGGGTACCGGTGGCGCTGGACGGCCGCTCGGTCACGATGCTGCAGGCCGTTGAGGAGCTCAACGAGCGGGCAGGTTCCCACGGCATCGGCCGCCTCGACCTGGTGGAGGACCGGCTGGTCGGCATCAAGAGCCGCGAGGTGTACGAGGCGCCAGGCGCACTCACCCTCATCGCCGCGCACCAGGAGCTGGAGAACGTGACCGTGGAGCGCGAACAGGCGCGCTTCAAGCGTCAGGTAGACCAGCGCTGGGCCGAGGTCGCCTACGACGGGCAGTGGTTCTCCCCGCTGAAGCGTTCACTGGACGCCTTCGTGGCCAGCACTCAGGAGCACGTCAGCGGCGACGTGCGGCTCACCCTGCACGGTGGTCGCGCCGTCGTCACCGGTCGGCGCTCCGAGTCCAGCCTCTACGACTTCAACCTTGCCACGTACGACGCCGGTGACTCCTTCGACCAGTCCCTGGCGAAGGGCTTCGTCGAGCTGTGGGGCCTGTCGAGCCGCATCGCGGCCCGGCGCGACCAGCGCGCTGCCCGCCGGTGAGCGGCGACTCGACCCTGCGCCTGTGGGGTGGCCGGTTCGCCGGCGGACCGTCGCCGGCCCTTGTCGAGCTGTCGCGGTCCACCCACTTCGACTGGCGGCTCGCTCCCTACGACCTCGCAGGGTCCCGGGCGCACGCGGGCGTGCTGGCCCGAGCCGGGCTGCTCACGGCCGACGAGCTCGAGTCGGTGCTGACCGCCATCGAGTCGCTGGCGGCCGAGGTCGGGGCCGGAACGGTGGGGCCCGCACCGGAGGACGAGGACGTCCACACCGCGCTCGAGCGACTGCTGGTGCAGCGGCTGGGCGGCGAGCTCGGTGGCCGGCTGCGTGCGGGCCGGTCCCGCAACGACCAGGTGGCGACCCTCTTCCGGATGTGGTTGCGCGACGCCGCCCGCCGCCTGGCCGGTTCGCTGCTCGACCTCGTCGAGGTCGGCGCGGCGCGTGCGGAGGAGCACTTCGGCGCGGTCATGCCCGGACGCACCCACCTGCAGCACGCACAGCCGGTCCTGCTGAGCCACTCGCTGCTCGCCCACTGCTGGCCGCTGGTGCGCGACGTGCAGCGGCTGCGGGACTGGGACGCCCGCGTGGCAGTCGACTCGCCGTACGGAGCCGGGGCACTGGCGGGGTCCTCGCTCGGCCTGGACCCACGACAGGTGGCCAGCGACCTCGGCTTCACCGACTCGGTGCCCAACTCGATCGACGGCACCGCGGCCCGTGACATCGTCGCCGAGTTCGCCTTCGTCACGGCGATGGTCGGCGTGAACCTGTCCCGGCAGGCCGAGGAGATCATCGTCTGGGCCACCCGGGAGTTCTCTTTCGTCACGCTCGACGACGGGTACTCGACCGGGTCCAGCATCATGCCGCAGAAGAAGAACCCGGACATCGCCGAGCTCGCCCGTGGTAAGTCCGGCCGCCTGGTGGGCAACCTGGCCGGGCTGCTGACGGTGCTCAAGGGGCTTCCGCTGGCATACAACCGCGACCTGCAGGAGGACAAGGAGCCGGTGTTCGACTCCGTCGACACCTTGGCCGTGCTGCTTCCCGCCTTCACGGGGATGGTCGCGACCATCACCTACGACACCGAGCGCATGGCGGCGCTCGCTCCGCAGGGCTTCTCGCTCGCGACCGACGTCGCGGAGTGGCTGGTGCGCACGGGCGTGCCGTTCCGGGACGCCCACGACATCGCCGGGGCCTGCGTCCGGCGCTGCGAGGAGATGAAGATCGACCTGCCCGACCTCTCCGACGACGACCTTGCCGCGATCTCGCCCTCCCTGACTCCCGAGGTTCGAACGGTGCTCAGTGTCGACGGCTCGGTCCGCTCCCGCGACGCCCGCGGCGGCACCGCACCGGACCGAGTACGCGAGCAGCTGGCCGAGCTGCACACGGCCGTCGAGTCGCTGCGGGCGTGGGCTGCCACCCCGGGTGCGCTGCCCTGAGCGAGCACGATGCGCTGGGGGAGCTGCTCTCGGAACCGGCTCCCACGGTCGCTCCTCGTCTCCTCGGCTGGCGGCTGACCACGGACGACCCCGACGGCACCGTCACCGTGGTGCTCACCGAGGTGGAGGCGTACCACGGCGCCGACGACCCGGCCTCCCACGCGTACCGCGGACCGACCCGCCGCAACGCAACGATGTTCGGCCCCCCGGGGAGGCTGTACGTCTATCTCAGCCATGGCCTGCACCTGTGTGCGAATGTGGTCTGCGGCCCGGAAGGGGTGGCGTCGGCGGTGCTGCTGCGCGCAGGCCGAGTCGTTGCCGGCGAGGACGTGGCTCGCCGCCGGCGTGAGCACCCGGCGGTCGGCCGGGCACCGCGCGCTCCCGTCGCGAACGCAGCGCTGGCACGTGGGCCAGGGTCGCTCGGCAGGGCGCTCGGGCTGCGCACCGAGGACGACGGAGGATCGCTGCTGGCAGCGGGCAGCCGGCTGCTGCTCAGCCCTCCGGTGGCCGAGGATGTCGCCGCACCGGTCGCCGCCGGGCCCCGGGTGGGCGTGTCAACAGCGGCTGACCGCCCCTGGCGGCACTGGCTGCTCGACGACCCCACCGTGTCGGTCTACCGGCGCAGCCCTCGGGCACCGGCAGCCGGCTCGTCACGCGAGGTGCCTGGCACACCCGCGGGGACACCGCCGGGGACACCCCCTGGGTGACAATGGGTCGACCGCCGTTCCCACGCCCAGGAGCACCGCTCGTGACTTCGCCGCTGCCCGTCACCTCCCCGATGCACGTCCTCGACGACCTCGAGGCGCGCGGGCTGCTCGCGCACACCACCGACCGCGACGCCATGCGCAGCGAGCTGTCCTCCGGTCCACTGACCTTCTACGTCGGCTTCGACCCGACGGCACCGAGCCTGCAGATCGGCAACCTCGTTCAGCTCCTCACCGCGCGGCGCCTTCAGCAGGCAGGCCATCGCCCGCTCGTCCTGGTGGGAGGCGCCACCGGGCTCATCGGAGACCCACGCGAAGCCGGCGAACGCACGCTCAACAGCAAGGACGTCGTGGCCGGGTGGGTGCAGCGCATCCGAACGCAGGTCGAGCGCTTCGTGAGCTTCGACGGCGTCAACGCCGCCAACGTGGTCAACAACCTGGACTGGACGGCCCAGCTCAGCACGCTCGACTTTCTGCGCGACATCGGCAAGCACTTCCCGGTCAACCGCATGCTCGGCCGCGACGTCGTCCGCACGCGCCTGGAGGCGGGCATCAGCTACACCGAGTTCAGCTACGTCCTGCTGCAGGCCATGGACTACCTGGAGCTCTTCCGGCGGCACGGATGTCGTCTGCAGAGCGGCGGCAGCGACCAGTGGGGCAATCTCACCGCTGGCGTGGAGCTCATCCGCCGGGCCGAGGCGGCCAGCGTGCACGCCTTCGCCACGCCGCTGGTCACACAGGCCGACGGCAGGAAGTTCGGCAAGACCGAGGGCGGCACGGTGTGGCTGGACCCAGCGATGACGAGCCCTTACGCGTTCCACCAGTTCTGGCTGCAGGCCGACGACGCCAAGGTGGGGGAGTACCTGAGGATCTTCACGTTCCGCTCCTTGGATGAGATCGACCGCCTCGACGAGGAGCATCGCGAGCGGCCAGCCGCTCGATCCGCGCAGCGCGCGCTGGCCGCCGATGTCACCGACCTGGTGCACGGGCAGTCGGCCAGGCTGGCCGCGGAGTCCGCCGCTGAAGCGCTCTTCGGCCGGGGTGAGCTTCGCGGTCTCGGCCCGGACACGCTGTCCGCCGCCCTCGCGGAGACGCCGCACGCAGCGGCTGAGCCGTCGCCGGCCGGACTGCCATCGCTCGTGGACGCGCTGGTCCTGACGGGTCTGTGCGCCAGTCGGGGCGCGGCTCGGCGGGCGGTCGCCGAGGGAGGCGCCTACGTCAACAACGCGCGCGTCGTCGAGGGCGACTCCCCGCTGCCCGCCGACGCCGTTCTGCCTGGCGGCTGGGTGGTGCTCCGGCGAGGAAAGCGGGCGGTGGCCGGCCTCGAGGTGCACGCCACGAGGTCGGGTGCCGGCCGCTGAACGAGCCGCTGTCGCCTGTGGCCTGCACCACAGATGTCGGGTTTGACTGGGCTGTGACCGCCGCCTAATGTTCTGGGTGTCACCGGATGACGGGGCGCAAGACCGCGAGGTCGGGCGCTCGGCCGATGACCACCCCTCCAGTACGAACCTGGGCGCGATGCGCGTAGAGGTGCGACGCGGAGGATGGGCTCGGACCCGGGGTTTGACCCCGAGTGCTCGACCCGGTAAGTTAGGGGAGTTGCCCCGGAGTCAGCGGCCTCATCGGTCGATGGCCATGGTGTGCGCCCGATCCTTGAGAACTCAACAGTGTGCCAAAAGTCGACGAATTAGTAACGCCCCGTCGACACGCAGGGGCCAGTGGTCTCGACGTGTCTGCGGATTCCTTTGACAAGCAACTCTTGTCAGGGTCATTTCGTTGGACGCCTGTCGCCCTCGGGTGGCTGGTGTATAGACGGTTGACTGCTTGCAGTCGCCGATAGATTTCAACGGAGAGTTTGATCCTGGCTCAGGACGAACGCTGGCGGCGTGCTTAACACATGCAAGTCGAGCGGTAAGGC
>DASQMN010000167.1:0-1731 GCA_035645475.1 Nocardioidaceae bacterium | reverse complement strand
GCAGGCCGGTCTGTCGGTGGACACGCTGCGCGGACCCAAGCAGGGGCGCACGGCGTACCAGCGTCGGCGAAGCCGCTGCCATAAGTCTGGCGCTCGGGAGGTGGTGAAGAGTCCGCGGCGGCGACATTTGAGCGGCCGAAGATGGGCCGGCCACGGCGTGCTGATCGACCTTCAGCCGATGCTGCCGACGCGTGGCTGACGGGTGCTGTGCCACGACACCACGCTGATCGACCTCGAAGCCGATATGTGGCCGATGGGCAGAGCTTCCAGGGCATGTAGCTGGGCGTCCAGCAGCGCCGACCGCAGCACTACTTCTCGGGATTGCCGGACTCGTCAGTGGTGGCAGCGTAAGTGAGAGCCTCAACCACTGACGTCTCGCCATCGGCCAGGTCGGGATGCCCGGCGAGATAGTCACGCCGGGCAGTGGCCTGTTCGAGCTGCTTCTTTGAGTCAGCGAGCATCTCGCTCTGCTGTTGGACGTCACCCTCGAGTTCGGCGACCCGGCGAGTAACGGAGTCAAGCTCCTGCTGCGTGCGGTCAGCGGCATCTTTGGCGGCCATGATGAGTTCCTTCCAGGTTGTGAGTGCGACGTAGAGCGATCAGAGTTGGGGGTCAGCTCGCCTCCGGTCCCGAATTTTTGTGTTCGTGCGGTTCTATACGGATCAGCTTGCCGAGTCCAGAGGGTGCTACCGGCCAGCCCTCTCAGCAAGCTCTCCAGTCTCACGATCCACAGGACCTCTTCCAGCAGTAGAGCCATCAACCGGTCGATCTTTCGCACCAAATAGATCTCGCCTCGCCTCGCCCGCTGTGACCAATGTCGCAGCCACAGTAGAGTCAAGTACGGCTGTCGCACGCTGGTGATCGACCTCGAGGCCGAGGGCATGTGGCCGATGGACACAACTCGAGTTCACCGTCACGACGCTGGTCATCGGTTTGCCGTGGCAAGTGGTGGTGCAGCGATGCCGGCGGCCGACGTCGCCTAGTGCTGCGAGACGATGGGGCGGTGTGGCCGCCGCGTGCGGACGTCCAGCGAATCGACTGGTCGCTGAGGTGGCGTCCTGACCGAGCAGCGGGCGTTCGAGCCGGTGCCGGTCTTCACCTTCGCCAACGCCAGCGCAGTCGCCGGACTGGTGACGAAGCTCGTTTCCGTCGCACCGACCGTTTCGGCGAGGCTGATGGCCTCAGCGAACGCGTCCAGGTCGGCGAACGCGCCAGCGTCGACCTTGCGGGCGATGTCGCGGGCCAGACCTATGCCCACCACGTCGCCGCGGCCGGGTTGGAGTCATCGGCCAGCTCACGGCTGACGATGTCAAGCCGGCGACCTTGGCCGGGGTCACGGACAGCTCAGCCAGGGTCGGGTCAGAGATGGGGATCTCGGCACCCTCCGCGACCCACGCCGCAGTCGGGTCCGCGGTCGGGGTGGGGATGCGGTAGCGGTTCGCCGACGTGCTCACAGTCACTGTGCTGACCTGCGGTTTCTTCGGTGGGGCTGACAGGATTCGAACCTGCGACCCCTTGACCCCCAGGCATCGGCAGCGGGTCCCTACTCGTCCGCCGTCGTACAGCAACCGACTTTTGACCTGGGGTTTCTCCGATGGCGCTCCTTGGCGGACGTTCGCGTACGCGACCGACAGAGTGACAGATTGAGTGACCCCAATAGCCCACTGGCTCACTGCGGGTGTTAGGCGGAACTACTCCGCGGCTCGTCCTTGACCAGCGGTCGCCCAGTGC
>DASQMN010000166.1:0-2337 GCA_035645475.1 Nocardioidaceae bacterium | reverse complement strand
TGTCGCCGAGGTTGTCCATGAAGAAGACCGTGCCGATGAAGGTCCTCGGCAGGCCGAGGTCGTCGACGGCGGCTTCGATTCGTCGCTTGCTCAGGAAGTGCGCGGGCAGCGGGGCCAGGTCCTCGTCTGCGTCGGCCATGGTGGACTGCACGAACAGACGAACCCCCGCTCGTCGCGCCGCTTGGGCGAGGGCGCGTCCTTGACGGACCTCGCCCACGTAGCCGGTCCCGGCGTCCCAGTAGTTCTGCACGGAGAAGACCCCACCCGCCCCGTCCAGTGCCGGGTCCAGTGACGCCGGCCGGTTCAGATCACCGGCGACCACGGCCACGCCCTGGTCGCTCAGCCGCTTGGCCTTCACGCTGGAGGGGTCCCTGCACAGCGCACGGACGGGGATGCCCGCCCGCAGCAGGTGCTCGACGACCGCTCCGCCCTGTCGTCCCGTCGCGCCCGCCACGAGCACCGGTCCGTCCAATTCGTACACGTGCGTCTCCTCCGCTGGGTCACTGCTCAGGGAGCGAGCGTAGAGAGTGAACACTCACTCTGTCAACGGTAGGGTGGGGGTATGACTCATGGGCGACGGCTGTGGACGGCGGACCGGCGGCGCAGCGCGGTGCTCGGGGCTGCGACGGCCGAGTTCGCTCGGCACGGCCTGGCGGGAGCGTCGACCGCGAGGATCGCCCAGGAGGCTCAGATCGCGCACTCGTACCTGTTCAAGATCTTCGACAAGAAGGTGACGCTCTTCCTGGCGACGACCGACCACGTGTACGACCGGGTTTCGGAGCGCTTCCGGCGCGCGGCTGCACAGCAACCCGGAGACCCGCTGAACGCGATGGCCGAGGCGTACCGGGCCATGCTCGGGGAACGAGACGACCTGCTGATCCTGCTGCACGGCTTCGCCGCCGCCGGGGATCCCCAGATCGCAGCATTGGTGCGCAGCCGCTACACCGACCTCTACGTCCAGGTGCAGACCGACTCGGGGGCGAGCGACGAGCGCATGCGCGCCTTCTGGGCACAGGGCATGCTGCTCACCGTTGCCGCCGCTATCGAGCTGCCCCTCGTGACGGAGGAGCACCCGTGGGTGCGGACGATGCTCCAGGGCTTCACCGACGCCTCTAGCGATGGGTCGCCTGACTCCACGAGTCTCCCCACCCTTGATCGACAAGGCGGCGAAGGTTGATCAGGACCATGGCGAGGGTCAGGAGCTCGGTGCGGCCGTAGCGGAGCCCGAGGCGCGCGGGCGCCGGCGGCACGTTCGGCGTGTACGTGCGCTCCATCTGCGCGAGCGCAAGTCGTCAACCTGATCTGACGGCAGCCCGTCCCACCCACCGGTCACGCTACGACAAGTTCGCTTTACGACAAGTTCACTTGACGCCAAGTTGTCTTGACACCACACTGGCGCCATGTCGATGACCCAGGTACCTCCTCAGCGATCCCGGCTCCAGCGCTTCGCGGACTGGACCCTCGACCACGACGGCACGATGTACGGCGACGAGCGCGAGCGGTTGCGCTGGTACGAAGCCAGCGCGGTCATGGTCAGCGTCCAGGCCTTCCTGGTGCCGTGGACCCTCGCTGTCCTGGTGTGGGTCGGCGGGCGGCCCGTGGCCCCCTACCTGATCGCCGTGTTCGCCGCGTTCATGCTGCCGAACCTGCTCTCTTCCACCTACGTCCAGCGCCGCCAGGTGCGCGTGCCCGAGCGGTCCGACCGCAAGTTCGTGCTCGTCGCGGTGGCCCTCAACCTGCCCCACCTCGTGTTCCTGGTCGGGACCCTGAAGGCCTACCTCGAGGGGTGGGTGTTCGCCAGCTCGCTGGTCGGGGCGGCGGTGGGCGGCCTGGGCGCATGGGCCGTGCTCCGGGCGGCAGCATGGCTGCGCACGCGGCGGCGGTCCGGCGCCTCGGACCCGCGCTGATGCGCCGCGCGGGTGGGCCGGTACGTGCCGAACCCGACGCCACCAAGGCCGCCGACGTCATCAGGGCCCGGCGCAAGGAAATCGGACTCACCCAGCAACAGCTCGCCGATAACGTCGGCGTGAGCCGGCAGACGGTGCTGTCGATGGAGACCGGCGACTACGCCCCCTCGGTCTACCTCGCCCTGGCGGTGGCCCGGTCGCTGGACACCACCGTGGAGACCCTCTGGGGATGAACCCGCCCGCCCAGCCACCACCTGGTGAGCGGAGACCCGACCGAGGGCGAACCGGGGGTCACCGCGAACCCGGCGAGGAGTACCGGACCGGTCAGGAATCGAGAAGCCCGGGACGCGGTGCGAGCCCTAGCGTCACTGCCATGACCACCACCACTTCCACGACAATCAATTCCATCGTCCTCGAGGTCGCCGATGTC
>DASQMN010000165.1:0-8426 GCA_035645475.1 Nocardioidaceae bacterium | reverse complement strand
GAAGCACCGGGTCGCCAGCTGCGCATGGCCCAGCTCGCCGACTCGGTGTCGCACTCGCGCAGTCGCGTGACGCATACCGTCGCCCGGTTGGAGCGAGCCGGCATCGTGCGGCGCTGCGCGTGCGAGTCCGACGGGCGAGGCGTCAATGCCGAGCTCACCGAGCTCGGGTGGCAGCGGCTGACCGATGCGGCGCCACAGCACGTCAGCAAGGTGCGCGCCATCCTGATCGAGCGGGTCTCCGCGGCGGACTTGGCGACGGTCGGCCGCGTCTTCCGCGAGGTGGCCGACGCCGTCGCAACGGAGGTGAACGACGCCGGCGATCCTGACGGCCTTCACAGCCGTGGTGGGGACGCCCCCAGCCGGATCAGCGCCTGACGAGGCTCTTGCCTGGCCGGTTGCGGGTCAGTCGCGGGTCAGTCGCCGGTGCGTCATCGCGTGCGGACGAGCCGCCTCGATGCCGAGGCGAGCGATCTTGTTGGCCTCGTAGTCGGCGAAGTTGCCCTCGAACCAGAACCACTTGGCCGGGTCGTTGTCGTCACCCTCCCACGCCAGGATGTGCGTCGCGACGCGGTCGAGGAACCACCGGTCGTGGCTGACCACGACCGCGCATCCGGGGAAGTCGAGCAGCGCGTCCTCGAGCGATTGCAGCGTCTCCACGTCGAGGTCGTTGGTGGGCTCGTCGAGGAGCAACAGGTTGCCGCCCATCTTGAGGGTGAGCGCCAGGTTCAGCCGGTTGCGCTCTCCTCCGGACAGCACGCCTGCGCGCTTCTGCTGGTCGGGACCCTTGAAGCCGAACGAGGCGACGTACGCCCGGCTCGGCATCTCGAAGTTGGCGACCTTGATGTGGTCGAGCCCGTCGGAGACCACCTCCCACACGTTCTTGCTGGGGTCGATACCGCCGCGGCTCTGGTCGACATAGGAGATCTTCACCGTGTTGCCGACGTCGAGCGCCCCATCGTCCGGCTTGTCCTGGCCGACGATCATGCGGAACAGCGTGGTCTTGCCGACGCCGTTGGGGCCGACCACCCCGACGATGCCTGCGCGAGGAAGGGAGAAGGACAGGTCGTGCATCAAGGTGCGCCCGTCGAACTGCTTGCTGAGGTCCTCACCTTGCAGGACCACGTCGCCGAGGCGCGGACCCGGCGGAATGTTGATCTCGCTGACGTCGAGCTTGCGGCCGCGCTCGGCCTCGGCGGCCAGCTCCTCGTACCTGGTCAGCCGTGAGCGGCTCTTGGCCTGTCGCGCCTTGGGGTTGGAGCGGACCCACTCCAGCTCACGCTCGAGGATCTTGCGCCGTTTGGCGTCCTTGCGGCCTTCCACGACCAGGCGCTGCTGCTTGGTCTCCAGGTAGGTCGAGTAGTTCCCCTCGTACGGGAACGTCCGGCCGCGGTCGAGCTCGAGGATCCACTCGGCGACGTTGTCCAGGAAGTACCGGTCGTGAGTGATGGCGAGCACCGCGCCCGCGTAGGCCTTGAGGTGCAGCTCGAGCCAGGCGACGCTCTCGGCGTCGAGATGGTTCGTGGGCTCGTCCAGCAGCAGCAGATCGGGCTGCTGAAGCAGCAGCTTGCACAGCGCGACGCGGCGTCGCTCACCGCCGGAGAGGTGGTCGACCAGCTCGTCGGGTGGCGGGCAACGCAACGCGTCCATCGCCTGTTGCAGCCGCGAGTCGATGTCCCAGGCGCCTGCGGCGTCCAGATCGGTCTGCAGCTCGCCCATCTCCGGCAGCAGCTTGTCGTAGTCGGCGTCGGGGTCGGCAAGCTCCTCGCTGATCTGGTTGAACCGGTCGAGCTTGGACTTGATCCCGCCGACACCTTCCTCGACGTTCTGCAAGACGGTGCGGCCCTCGCTGAGCGGCGGCTCCTGCAGCAAGATGCCGACACTGGCGCCCGTGTCGAGCCTGGCGTCGCCGTTGGATGGCTGGTCGAGCCCCGCCATGATCTTGAACAGGCTCGACTTGCCGGTGCCGTTGGGGCCGACCACGCCGATCTTCGCCCCCCGCAGGAACGACAGGGTCACATTGTCGAGGACGACCTTGTCGCCGTGGGCCTTGCGCACGCCGCGCATCGTGTAGATGAACTCCGCCATGCCCGCAAGCGTATGCGCCAGGCCCGCTCGCGCAGTCAGGCCGCCCCAGCGCGCGCGTCCACCGAGTCATCCGAGTCTGAACCTGAGACCTCAGCGTCGCCGACCGTCGGCGGACCCTGGTCGTGCACCGTCATCGACGGCTCATCCGCCCTCTCCCCCGCCTGCACCCCGACGCGGGTAGTGCGACGGAACATGCTGGTGCCCCGACCCAGGTCATGACCGACCGTGCTGGCCTCCAGCTCCTGGTACTGCTTCCTCTCCCCGTCGACGGTGTAAGAGTGCATGCGCAGTCGACCGACCACGACCACTGGCTCACCGACGTGCACTGAGGCAGCGATGTTGTGCGCCAGGTCTCGCCACGCCTTGACGTTCAGCCACACCGTCTCCTGATCACGGTAGCCGCCTTGGGAGCGGTCGAAGAAGCGTGGCGTGGACGCCAACCGGAACGTGACCCGATCACCGCGCGGGACGTGCCCGCTGTGGAACTCCGGATCGCTGCCCACCCAGCCCGACACCATCATCTGCACGTCTCCCACGACCGTTCCCCTCTCTCGCCAACCCACCGGTGTGAGCTCGTTGAGGAGACTGCCGCGGTTTGGACCGCCTCCGCGGGGCGTCGGCTCCGGCTGTGGACGCGGGGGCCGCAAGTCGCTTTGGGGACGCAAAACGGCGGCTCGAGGAGGCTCAGACTGCTGGCGGGGTGGCGTCGGTCAGCGGCGCAGAACCGTCTGCAACGCCGCACTGACCCGCTGGTGCGCGTCCAGCTCGGTCTGCATGGGGTCCAGCACGTGTGACTGGGTGACGTCGCCGACCCGCGCCCGCCAGATGCGCCCTGCCTTGCCCGCCCACCGTTTCGCTGACCAGCGCGCCACCAGTCGAGCGGCCGCGGCCACCACGATCCCCCCGAGCGCCCCAGCCGCCAGCATGGCCGTCGGCAGCGGGACGCCGTACTCCTGCGGCGGGTCGATCGCCGGGAGCTGGAGGTAGCCGAGAACGGCGAGCGCGAGCAGCCAGCCGGCGCCCGCCACGGCAAGAGCGAGCAGCAGCCACTGCACCAGCCGTACGGGCGTCCACCACCACGACCGGGGCGCGAGGTCGACATCGGCACCGACCAGCGCCTGGTCCAGTGCGTCGGGCAGCTGGTCGCGCCGGCTGAGCGACGCCTGGCGGACCGCCTGCACCCAGGGCGGCGAGAGCCCTCGACTCGCGCTTTCGGCGACGTCTCGTACGGCGCTGTCCACGCGCGCCTGCTGCACCGGCGTCGGTTCGGGCACGGAGGAACGAACCAGCGCCGGCGACTCCCCGACGCCCACCCGGAGGCTACGGAGAGGATCGGGTCGCAGCCGCCCGAGCCAGCGCGTCGCCGGCCAGCCGGTCTCCTGCCGGGCGCGCGCAGCGGCCGACCGTTCCACGGCTCGGGTAAGGACCGGCACCCCCGCCGCGTCAGCCATCGCGTCCACCAGCTTCTCCCGGCTGCCCCGCGCCAGGCCGCCGGCGCTGGCATCGCCGTGAGCAGCGCTGATGGCCTCGGCCGCGCTGCGTACATCAGCGACCAGGCGTTCTCGGCGTGCCCGCTGCGCCGCCACCCGGGAGCCGAGCAGGTCGACCAGCTCGTCGACACCCTCTTCAGTCGCTGCCGACGTCGCCAGCAGCGGCACGTCGCCGAGGCCGTCCTCGCGCAGCAAACGTCGTACGTCGTCGAGCGTCGACTTGCGCTGGGCCACCGGGATGGCGTCGACGTGGTTGAGCACGACGAGCATCACCTCGGCATGCGTCGCTAGCGGACGCAAGAACCGCTCGTGGATGGCAGCGTCGGCGTACTTCTGCGGGTCGAGCACCCACACCAGCAGGTCGGCCCGCGCCACCATGCGCTCCATCTCGACGTGATGAGCCACCTCGGTGGAGTCGTGGTCCGGCAGGTCGAGGAGCACCAGGCCTTGCAGGCGTGCCGTCTCGCCTCCGCCACTGGTGTCGATCTGGTGGCGTATGTCCACGCCGAGCCAGTCCAACAGCTCGCTGGCGCCGTCAGTGGACCAGGTGCACGCGAGCGCCTTCGAGGTCGTGGGTCGACGCACGCCGACGCGGGCATGCTCGGCTCGAGAGAGGCGGTTGAACAGCGACGACTTGCCGGAACCGGTAGCTCCAGCCAGCGTCACCACCGTGTGCTCGCCGGACAGCCGCAGACGTTCCGTTGAGCGGCCGATCACCTCCTGGGCGCGTGCGAGCACCGCCGGGTCGAGCCGGCCGTCGGCCGCCTCCACGACCTCGGCGAGCGCGTCGACCTGCTCTTCGAGCCGGTCGCGAGCGGGACGGTTGAGGACACGCCGGGCGCCGGCAGCGATGCTCACGCCGCGCCCGCCGTACGAACCTGCTCCAGCCCGTGCGCGGCCTGGCGCAGGTCGGCGCCGGACCCCTCACCGGCACCGACTGCATCGAGCACGTCGAAGAACCGGTCGCGCTCGGCGTACAACAGCTCCTCGGTGCGCTGCAGCAGGTCGCGGTGAGCGCGGGCGGCCAAGGTGCGCACGGCCTGGTCGCCGAAGACGGCCTCCAGCACGCGCTGGGCGAGCAGGGCGGTGCCGCCGGCCACCCCGACCTCCCCGCCGCTGAGCCCGGCGGTCTGGGAGAAGACGAGCACCATCAGGGCCACCCCTAGCCCGTTGATGCCGTAGGCGAGGAACCGAGCAGTGGTGCGCTTGTCCTGGCCTTCCTCGCGGACCATCTCCAAGATGCCGCTCTGCCAGTCGCGCACCAGCAGCTCCGACCGCTCGGACAGAGCACGAGATGCCCGTCCAAGGTTGGGCTCGCTGGCGAGCAGGACGCGTCCGGGCTCCGTCGAGGACCACGCGGCGGCGGTGCGTTCGGCGGCGTCCTCGCCCTGCTCGACCAGGAGCGTGTGCAGACCGTGCTGCACCGCGTGCTCGACGGGTGTGCTGGGAGCGGGCCGTCCGGTGAGCCCTGCGCGGATGCGGTCACGGACCCAGCCGACCCGCTGCTCCAGGGAGCGGGTGAGGCCGCCTGCTCCGACGAAGTCCTGCCAGCGCGCCAGGACCTCACCGCGCAACATAGACCCATCGGCGGTGACCTTCTCGACCTCGTCGATCGATCGCTCGTAGGTACGAGCGGCGTCGTCGGCGAGCGCGTCGGTAGTCCGCTCCTGCTCCTCGACGGCATCGGCGACCTGCTCGGCTCGGACCACCACCTGGCGCACGGCACCACGCAAGGTCTGCTCGATGATCGCGGTGCGTGCGGCGGCGTCGGCAGCGACCGAGTCGAGCCACTCGCGCACCGGTGCGACTGCTTCGGCGGGCAGCAGGCCGTCAGCGTCGACAGCAGCCTCTGGCACCGCGAACAGCAGCGAGCTGCCGAGGCCGTGCTGCTGGAGCATCTCGCCCAGGTGGCTGCGGATCTCCTGCACCGAGCCGGGCGCGGTGCGGTCGAGCACGACCGCGACTGCGGTGCTCCGCTCAGCGGCAGCCTTCAGGAACTCCCAGGGCACCTGATCGGCGTAGCGGGCGGCGGAGGTCGTGAACAGCCACAGGTCAGCGGCGGCCAGGAGCTGGGTGGCGAGCACCCGGTTGGCCCGCTCGACGGAGTCGACGTCGGGTGCGTCGAGGAGAGCGAGCCCCTGCGGCAGCGTCGCCGCGGGAACGAGCTGCAGCTCACCGACGTCGGTCGAGGGTGCGTCCGTACGCGCGAGGTCGGGCAGCAACCGGTCCGGACCGAACCAGGACGCGTCGTCAGGGTGGTGCACGAGCACGGCGGAGCGGGTGGTCGGGCGCAGCACTCCCGACGCACTCACCGGCCGGCCGACCAGCGTGTTGACCAGGGTGGACTTGCCGGCGCCGGTGGAACCGCCTACCACGGCGAGCAGCGGTGCGTCGACCTCGCGCACGCGCGGGATCACGTAGTCGTCGAGCTGGGCGACGGTCTCCTCACGGATCGTCCGGGCCTGCACGACGCCGGGGACCTCCAGGCGGAGTGGAGCGGCACGCAGCACGTCGCGCAGATGATGAAGGGGCGGAAGCAGCGCCGGTGAGGCAGCGGTGGTCGCCACGGTCGTTCTCCCAAGTGAGCGGTCGTGCGGCGGGCCCGCCCCGGTAACCCTAGACGAGGCTGCGGTCAACTCAGCTCGAGCGACCGAACAAGCTGGGCTCGTCGGTCAGCCCGGAGGCGGCGGGTCGTCACCGTGGCGCTGTTGTGGCCCAGCCGGATGGCTACCGAACCGACCCTGCTGCCAAGCAGACCCGGGTGGGAGCTGCTGGGGAGGCCGCGTGACGCCTGAGCCTCTCGGAGCGGGTGCTACAGCTGAGAGTCGCAGCGGCGGCGGCAGCACAACCCATGGTCGAGCGGCGGCCATCCGGTCGAGCTCGTCGACCACCCGCGCGATCCCATCGGGAGTCGGTCTGCCCCGCAGCACCCGGTCGTGCTGGAACGCCATCCGGGTAGCAGCCGACTGGTAGGCCTTCACCGCCCTGGCGGCGCCTTCTCCACCGACGCGCTTGGCGAAGCGACGGGCGTCTGCCCGTAGCGGAAAGCTCGCCAGGTACGGCACCTCGGCTGGATGCAGCCAGCCCCGCCCACCGGCGTCGGTGAGCGCTCGGACGAGGATCCTGCCTTCGCTGCGACGGGCCAGAGCCGCGATCGCCACAAAGGCGACGAAGGTGGGCACCATCATCAGCAGGTAGACGAGCAGGAAGCCGCCGCCGCCGAAGTAGCTGACGGACCCGTTCCAAAGCCCGTGCAGCGTGATCGCGGTCAACATGCCGAGTACGGGCCCGAGCCAGCGAACCCAGCGGTTGTGCGCGAGTACGGCCAAGCCGACACCGAGTCCGAAGGCGGCCGCGAACAGTGAGTGCGTGAACGGGCTGAACAGTCCCCGCACGATGAATAGCCCTGTCGTGGCTTCCGGGCCGCTCAGCTCCGGCGCCAGCCCGCCGCCGTACGCGCCGGCGTAGTAGCCGACGTTCTCGGTGAAGGAGAAGCCAACGCCGACCAGCCCTGCGTACACCAGGCCGTCGACGACGCCGTCGAGCTCTCGACGGCGTCGCAGCAGGACGACGATGAGAAAGGCGCCCTTGGCTGGTTCCTCCGTCAGTGGGGCCACGAAGGTAGCGAGTGCCGTGTCGGTGACATCAAGCTGGAAGGCCGCCAGCAGCTGCAACGGCAAGACGATCGCCACGGAGACGACCGCGCCCCACGAGAACGCGGCGACCAGGTAGCGCAGCGGCTCCGGCTGGTAGCGGTCCAGCCACAAGAAGGCGCCGACGACCAGGGGCACCGGCGCCAGCGCGAAGCCAAGTGACAGGGCTGCTCCCTCGGGTGCCCCGCTGCCGCGAACGGCCAGGAAGATGACACCGCCGATGCCGAGCACGCAGACCACGGTGAGGGTGATCAGCGAGATCAGTCGTCCACGTCCGCGGCTCCGCCGAGTGGGCAGCGCCGCGGTTGCCGCCACCGGGAAGCTCACGCTCGAAGCGTAGTAGCGGCCCCCGACCATGACCTTCTGAACGACCTTCTGAACGACCTGCTGAACGACCTGCTGGCCGACCTGCCGAAACGTCGAACCGGACGCTGGCTGCGCGAACTAGACTCCCGCGCCAGGCGCCCGTAGCTCAGTTGGATAGAGCGGCGGACTTCTAATCCGCGGGTCGCAGGTTCGAGTCCTGCCGGGCGCGCCGCTATCAGTGCAGGTCAGAGCTTACTTCACGCAACGTAAGCGGGACGACAGTCGCCTCGGGGCGCATCGGGGGCACATTAGCCACGGTGGCAGCGGCGTCCATGCGCTCGGCCACTGCATCGAGGTCGTCATCGAATAGCTCCGCGTACACGTCGAGAGTCATCGCGGCGCTGGCGTGACACCGGCGACGAAGGCTCTAGCGCACTTCCACGGACGGCACTCCGGTCTTCAGCGTCGTCGCGCCGGCTGCACCTCGCCGGGGGTGGGGGGTTGACCCCTACGGCGTGCCACATGGCAGGACCGTCGGGGTAGGTGTTCCGCAGTGGCCTCCAGCCGAAACGCCTCGGCCCCCGTTCCTCTAATCCGCGAAAGAGACGACCGTGACGACTGACATTCCGGCCGCACCGGCCGGGTCGAGCGCCGAAGCGAAACGGTTGTGGAGCAGCGTGCTGGAGCAGTACGTCTTGGAGCAGCACGAGCTTGCCTTGCTGGTACAAGCCACGAGGACGATAACCACGTTGGACCGGCTCGACGCTGAGCTACGTCGTGACGGCGCCATGCTGGACAGTCCCCAAGGAAGCCGAGTCCACCCGGCCGCTGTTGAGTCACGGTTGCAGTCCATCGCCCTCGCCCGCGTCCTTGCGGCGTTTGCGGTTGCCCG
>DASQMN010000164.1:0-1792 GCA_035645475.1 Nocardioidaceae bacterium | reverse complement strand
GGACAGCTATCGCGTGCAGGCGCCCCGCCGCCTCGCGTTCCGGCTGAAGGCAGGTGGATGAACCGCCGGCCACCTCCCCACGTTGCCGTTTATCCAGGTGTGGTGCTGATTCACGGTGGGATAGGTCGGGTTGCCGCACCGGCCAGAGATATTTCAGGAGACGATTCCGATGACGACATCACCCGGTGCCGCATGCTCCGGCCGTCTGGCCGGATTTGCGGGTGCAGTTCATTCCGGGCGTGATCGGCTTCACGAACTGGTAGATGCCTTCGCAGGTTCATCCCGGCGTGACATCGAGGAATACCTCGCGTCGTTCGTTGGGGAAGCCCGCATTGCTGGTCTTTCCGTAGCCGGTCGTGACTACCTCGCCGGTCGGCACCGCGCCCTGGCTGGGCAGTGCGGGTGCGATGAGGGGCTCCGACAGCAAGATGGGCTGGTCAAGCGCAGGATCGCGAGATCGCCGTCCATTGCCGGGACGCGCCTTCAATCGGTTCGGGCATCGGCCTCGAGCACGGTGAGGTCGCGGACCGCATACCGGTGATGCTCGGCCTCTTCCTTGCACACCACCGTGAGGCAGCGGCGCACGACGTACTCCCGGTCCGGATATGGGTCCGCCGGCTTGCGACCACACACCCGATCGAGCTCGGCCTCGGTGAGCTCGTCGACGACCCGGCGCATCGTGGCCATGCGGGCCAGCCGCGGCGCGAGTACCTCGTCGAGCGTGGGGGTGGCATCGAGGGTGAGCCCGAGCTTCGCCGATGCTTCGGCCGGCATCCCGCCGCCAGGAAGGCCCAACGGGTGGTACGGCGCGGCCTCCTCGAGCACGGCGTTGCCGATCCAGGCATCGCTGGCCATCAGCAGATGCCGCTGCGTCTCGACGAACGACCACTCGCCGTCGACCTGCTCGTGCAGCTTCGCCTCGGGTAGGCGCCTGGCGCGGTCGAGCGTCTCCTCCCATTGCTTCTCGATGGCATCCCAAGCGGCCCGGTATTCGGCGGCGGACGTGGCCTCACGTGCCAGCACCCGGTTGGGATGCAGCCGGTCGAGCTCGGCCTCGACGTAGGCGGTCACGTCGACGTCGTTGACAACGACACGCTCGAAGCCGCCACCGAGGGAGACGTTGCCCCCATAGCAGTCCACGATCTTCAGGCCGGTGACGTCGCAATCGCGAATCTCGAGGCCGGAGAGGTCGCATAGGTGGATGCGGACACCACGGAACTGGTCACTTTGGGTGTACTCAGCAGGCATCGGGACAGTTTCCCGTATCCGTCCCGCCCGCGCCAGTGAATGGCACAACGTGAGGGTTGCGTGTTGCGTCCGTGTGGGGAGTGCGGGATCGAGCATCTTGGCGAGCGCTCGACGATCGATCTTGCCCGCACAGTTGAGAGGCATCTCGTCCAGCCAGACGTAGACGCGTGGAATCATCGGCGCGGGTAGCCAACTACCCAGTTGGCTCGTGAGCAGCTCGTCGGGTCGCCGTTCGCCGACCAGATCGGCGACGATGGCCGCGCCGCCCGGGGTGTCCTCGCGCCGTCCGTCATGCCAGCGCGGCGACTCGGGGTAGGCAAGGCCCGTCCGCAGTGCGTGTGGTTCAGCGGCTGCGTCTGTCTCGGTACTCGTCATGTCTCGACACGATCACAAGAGCGGCGGCGCGGCCCGGACCGTAGGGAGGACACGCGCCGCCGGCCGGCGCTTGCGCCGGCCCTTGACTGATTAGAGCCGTTATCGACAGTGCAGGTCGGTCATGCGGGGTCGGGCCAGGACTGCCGTTGGGCGAGCAGGTCAGCGAAGG
>DASQMN010000163.1:0-12889 GCA_035645475.1 Nocardioidaceae bacterium | reverse complement strand
CCGCGCGCAGCAGCCGCACCGGGCCCTCGGCGGCGGCGGGGTCGCCCGGGCCGTTGGAGAAGAACACCCCGTCGGCGCCGGTGGCCCGCACGGTCGCCAGGTCGCTGCTCGCGGGCAGCACGTGCACCTCGACGCCGCGTTCGGCGAGCATGCGCGGGGTCGTGGTTTTGATGCCGAGGTCGAGCGCCGCCACGGTGAAGCGCTTCGTGCCGATTGCGGACACCACGTAGGCCTTGTGTGCGCTGACCTCGTCGGCGAGTGATGCTCCGTCCATCGCCGGCGCCTGTCGCACCCGCTCCAGCAGGTGCGGCACGCTGGTGCCGGTGGAGCTGATGCCCACCCGCATGGCCCCGCGCTCGCGGAGGTGCCGGGTCAGGGCCCGGGTGTCCACGCCGCTGATGCCGACGACATGCTGCGCGCGCAGCTCCTCGTCGAGGGTGCGCTTGCTGCGCCAGCTGCTCGCGCGGCGCGCTGGTTCGCGCACCACGTACCCCGCGACCCAGATCCGACCCGACTCCCGGTCCTCGTCGTTGACGCCGGTGTTGCCGATGTGCGGGGAGGTCATCACCACGACCTGGCGGTGGTACGAGGGGTCGGTCAGCGTCTCCTGGTAGCCGGTCATGCCGGTGCAGAAGACGGCCTCGCCGACTGTCTCCCCGACAGCGCCGTACGCGTCGCCGGTGAACGCCCGACCGTCCTCGAGCACGAGCACCGCGGCCGTCACCGCTCGACCTCGCGAGCCGGCGTCGAACCTGCGGGTGGGGCACCTGACGGAGCCGTCAGCGTCGTGATGGCGTCGACCCAGGCGTCGTGCTCCTCGGCATGCTGCAGCCGGAAGCCCGAGTCGAGCAGGTGCTGGTCGGCGTCGGGCCCTGCCGCCACGCCCGGATGCCGCCAGCTGAGGACGAGCACTCCGTACGGCGGGACGACCTTGCCCGCCGTACCGCGGTCACGACGTGCTCCCAGCAGGTCGGCACGCGCCACGAAGAAGGAGTGCGGCTCCCGCAGCACCTCGAGGCCGTCGGGAGTCAGACGCAGCGTGCACGGGCTGCGCACACCGAGGTCGTGCACGACGACGCGGTCCATCCAGTTGCCGGCGGTCGTGGTGGCGTAGTAGCGGCCGTCAGCGCTGCGCAGCACTGTGCCGGCGCCGCTGGGTACGGGGTGCAGAGCCGGCACGTCTGCCTGGCGCTGACCCCGCGCACGCCAGCCGCGCCACATGCCGAGATAGATCAGCAGCACGAGCGCAAGCATCACCAGCACCGACAGCGCGGGCCTCATCGCACCGGCTCGGTCTCGACCAGCCGACCGTCGAGCACGGTGGGGCGGCCGGCGAGGAAGGTGGCCATCACCTGGCCCGGCAGGCTCCGACCGGCGTAGGGAGTGTTGCGGGACAGCGACGCCGAGTCGGTGGGGTCGACCACCCGGGTGGCCGTCGGGTCGTACAGCACCAGGTGCGCCGGTGCACCGACCGCGAGCCCGCTGCCCTGGCCCGCGACTCGGCCGATCCGGGCCGGGCGCACCGACATGCGGTCCGCGACGCCGGCCCAGTCCAGAAGGCCGGAGTCGACCATCGCCTCCTGCACGACCGACAGCGCCGTCTCCAGCCCGAGCATGCCGAACGCGGCCGCGGCCCACTCGCACTCCTTGTCCTCACCGGGGTGCGGAGCGTGGTCGGTGGCGACCGCGTCGATCGTGCCGTCGGCGAGGCCCTCGCGCAGCGCCCGCACGTCCTCAGCGGCACGCAGCGGCGGGTTGACCTTGTAGGCGGGGTCGTAGCTGGTGGCGAGCTCGTCGGTCAGCAGCAGGTGGTGCGGTGTCACCTCGGCGGTGACGTTCCAGCCCTTGCTCTTGGCCCACCGGAGAATCTCCACCGAGCCGGCGGTGGAGACGTGGCAGACGTGCAGACGCGAGTCGACATGGGCGGTGAGCAGCACGTCTCGCGCAATCACCGCCTCCTCGGCGACCGCCGGCCATCCGGTGAGGCCGAGCACGCCGGACAGGTGCCCCTCGTTCATCTGCGCACCCTCGGTGAGCCGGGGCTCCTGGGCGTGCTGGGCCACCACGCCGTCGAACGCCTTCACGTACTCCAGCGCCCGGCGCATGAGCACTGCGTCGGACACGCACTGTCCGTCGTCGGAGAAGACCCGCACACGCGCACGCGAGTCGGCCATCGCGCCCAGCTCAGCCAGACGCTCCCCGCCCAGGCCCACGGTCACGGCACCGACCGGGCGCACCTCGCACCACCCGGCGGTACGCCCGAGCTGCCAGACCTGCTCGACGACGCCTGCGGTGTCGGCGACCGGGTCGGTGTTGGCCATCGCATGCAGGCAGGTGAAACCGCCTCGCGCCGCAGCGCGGGTACCGCTCTCCACCGTCTCGGCGTCCTCCCGGCCGGGCTCGCGCAGGTGGGTGTGCAGGTCGACCAGCCCGGGCAGCGCGACGAGGCCATCGGCATCGACGCGCTGAGCGTCACCCGCATCGGCACTGGCATCGGGGCCGACGGCAGCCACCACGCCGTCGCGGAGCAGCAGATCTGTGGGCGCGTCACCCAGCAGACGCGCACCGCGTACCAGGACCGCGCTCACGAGCCACTCCGCGGAGCGGCGGGCGAGTCGGAGGACGGAGCGCCGGCGAGGAGCAGGTAGAGCACTGCCATGCGGACGGCAACCCCGTTGCTCACCTGCTCGACGATCACCGACCGGGCCGAGTCGGCGACGTCAGCGGTGATCTCCATGCCGCGGTTCATCGGGCCGGGATGCAGCACCAACGCGTGGTCGGCCAGCAGAGCCATCCGGCGGGCATCGAGTCCATAGCGGCGGCTGTACTCGCGGGCACTGGGGAAGAAGGCGGCTGCCATGCGTTCCCGCTGCACGCGCAGCATCATGACCGCGTCACTGCCGCCCAGCGCGTCGTCGAGGTCGTAGGAGACCTTGACCGGCCACTGCTCAACCCCGACGGGCAGCAGCGTCGGCGGGGCGACCAACGTGACCTCTGCCCCCAGCGTGTGCAGCAGCAGCGCGTTCGAGCGAGCGACGCGGCTGTGCAGGACGTCGCCGACCACGGTGACGCGGCGACCGGACAGCTCGCCCAGGTGGCGCCGCATCGTGAAGGCGTCCAGCAGCGCCTGCGTGGGGTGCTCGTGCGTGCCGTCGCCGGCGTTGACGACGCTGCCGTGTGTCCACTCCGCCGCAGCGAGCCGGTGCGGGGCACCGGAGGAGTGGTGGCGCACCACGATGGCGTCCGCGCCCATGGCCTGCAACGTGAGCGCGGTGTCCTTCAGGCTCTCGCCCTTGGAGACGCTCGATCCCTTCGCCGCGAAGTTGATGACGTCGGCCGAGAGCCGCTTGGCTGCCGCCTCGAAGGAGATGCGCGTGCGTGTGGAGTCCTCGAAGAACAGGTTGACGACGGTCCGACCGCGCAGCGCCGGCAGCTTCTTGATCGGGCGGTCGGCGAGCGCCCGCATCTCCTCGGCGGTGTCGAGCACGAGCGTGGCCTCGTCCCTGGAGAGGTCGCCGGCACTCAGCAGGTGACGCATCAGGCACCGCCTCGCGCGGTGTCGGAGATCTGCACCGCGTCGGCGCCGTCGACCTCGGCGACCGCCACGGACACTGTCTCGTCCAGCGAGGTGGGCAGGTTCTTGCCGACGAAGTCGGCTCGGATGGGCAGCTCGCGGTGGCCCCGGTCGACGAGCACCGCGAGACGCACGGCTGCCGGCCTGCCGATCTCACTCAACGCGTCGAGCGCCGCGCGCACCGTGCGACCGGAGAACAAGACGTCGTCCACCAGCACCACGACCTTGCCATCGACTCCGCCGGGCGGCACGTCGGTGTGCTCGAGCGCTCGAGGGGCCCGCAGGCGGAGGTCGTCGCGGTACAGCGTGGCGTCCAGCGATCCGCACGGGATCTCACCGCCCTCGATCTCGCCGATCCGTCGTGCGACTCTGCGGGCAAGATGGACCCCCCGAGTCGGGATGCCCAGCACCACCAGATCGGCCGACCCACGATTGCGTTCCAAGATCTCGTGCGAGATCCGGGTGAGAGCCCGAGCCATGTCCCGCTCGTCGAGAACGGTCCGGGACGACTCGGTTCTGGCCGGAGAACCGGCGGAGGGACCCTGAAGGGCATACGTCATGGGTGCTGGACCTCCTTGGCCGCCTCACTGGACGGGAGTTAAAGGATGTCGACAGGGGAACGTTATCAGTAAGCGGCTGGTCCATATCGGGCGAAGTCGCCCATCGGCATGCTCAGCTTCACCGAGCCGCTCCGAATGCGGTCCGTGTCGCTTACTCTGTGTGACAACGCTCGTGACCCTCGATGACCGGAGCAACCCGTGAGCAACGACTACGCCAAGTCCCTAGGAGCCCGGCTGCGGGCGATCCGCCAGCAGCAGGGGTTGTCCTTGCATGGCGTGGAGAACAAGTCCAAGGGTCGCTGGAAGGCCGTCGTCATCGGTTCGTACGAGCGCGGCGACCGTGCGGTGACCGTGCAGAAGCTCGCCGAGCTGGCCAACTTCTATGGCGTTCCCGTCGAGGAGCTGCTGCCCGAGGGCTCCGCGGCCGCCCCGGCGGCTCAGGAGGCCCCGGACAAGCTGGTGCTCGACCTGGAGCGGCTCAAAGAGGTGCGCTCGGAGGAGTCGGGCCGGCTGACCCGCTACGCCAAGACGATCCAGGCCCAGCGTGGCGACTACAACGGCCGCGTGCTGTCCATCCGACAGGAGGACCTGCGCACCCTGTCGGTCATCTACGAGGAACAGCCCAGCGTGCTCCAGGCACGCCTGACCGCGTGGGGAGTGCTCCGGCCCGTACGGCCCGGCGACAACGTTCCCGCCGAGTAGCACGACGACACATGACCAGGGCCCGGCGCGATGCGCCGGGCCCTGGTCATGTCGGGCGTCGTCAGCCGATGAAGCCCTCTTCCTTCAGGTACTCCTCCGCGACCTGGTCCGGAGGCAGCCCTTCGCCGCTGACCTTCGCGTTGAGGTCGGTCATCACCTCGGTGGTGAGCTTCTCGGCCAGCGGAGTCAGCACCTCCTGGATCTTCTCGCCGTCCGGGTTCTTGGCGTTGGTGACCGGCACCCCGTTGTAGATGGGGAAGGCCGTCTTGTCGTCCTCGAGCGCAAGCAGGCCAAGGGCGGCGATGCGGCCGTCGGTGGTGAAGATCTCCCCGAAGGTGCAGGTGCCGTTCTCGATCTGCGGGTAGATGACACCGGTTCCGAGCGTCTTGATGTTGGACTCGGGAATCGAGATGTCGTACGTCTTCTCCAGCGCCGGCAGCCCGTCCGGGCGCGTGGCGAACTCGGACTCGACGCAGACGGTGTAGTCGTCGTTCTCGTTGATGTAGGTCGCCATGTCGGACAGCGTCTCGATCCCGTTCTCCTCGGCGAACGCCTGGGTGGGCGCCATCGAGTAGGTGTTGTTGAACGGCGCGCGCTCACCCCAGACCAGGTCGTTCTCCTTGAGGTCCTCGGCCTTCACCTTCTCGTACTGCTCCTCAGCGTCGGTGATCAGCTCGTCGTGGCCGAGGAAGTTGATCCACCCTGTGCCGGTGTAGTCCCAGTAGACATCGATCTCCTGCTTCATGAGGTCGGTGCGGGCCTGGGTGCTGCCCTGGATGTTGGTCTTGTCGGCGACGTCGGCACCGGCGGCCTTGAGGGTCAGCAGGGTGAGCTGGCCGAGGATGAGCTGCTCGTCGAAGTCCTTGGAGCCCACGTCGACCGAGACGCCGTCGAGTGCACCCTCCTGGGTGTTGTCGCCGGCTCCCACGTCGGTGGTGGTCTCGGTCTCGCCACCGAGCCCGCAGCCGGTCAGGCTGAGAGTCAGCGCGACGCCCGTAACGGCGATTGTTTGCTTGATCAGTCTCATGCTGGCCCTTTCGAAGGGTGTCGGGTCGTGCGAGCGGTCATGCTTGGGTCGGGACGGTGCCGATCGGTGCAGCCGGCCTCACACGCGGTCGGCGTTGAGCCGGATCCCGCGCGGAGTGCAGGCGCGCTGCAGCAGGCCTCCGCCCCAGTCGACGAGCAGTGCCAGCACCGCGATGAACAGCGAGATGGCGAACAGCGCCACTGGCCGGCTGGTCTTGATGGCGCCGAAGAGCTCGAAGCCCAGACCGCCGGCATTGAGGTTGGCGCCGAGCGGGACGGTGGCCACGGCCAGGACGAGCGCGGTGCGAGCGCCGGCTGCGATGACCGGCACGGCCAGCGGCAGCTCGACGCGGAAGAGCCGCCCGGACGGCGACATCCCCATGCCGCGGGCAGCGTCAAGCACGCCGCGGTCGACCTGCTGGAGGCCGACGATGGTGTTGCGGAGCACCGCAAGCACCGCGTAGGCAGTGAGAACCAGCACGACCGGCCAGAACCCGATCTGGAAACTGCCGACGACGGCCAGCAGGCCGACCGTGGGAGCGGCCTGTCCGATGTTGCCCAGGCCCAGAACGAAGGGCGCCATCCACTGGGTCGCCTGGCGGGTGACGAGGATGCCCAAGGGCACAGCCACTGCCATGACGAGCACGGTGATGACGGCACTGATCCGGATGTGGTCGATGGTGTGGTCGATGAGCCGTGAGGGATCAAGGGTCTCCCGCTCGATGAAGTCGAGCTCGCGGGACCGCAGGTAGAGGATCTCCGCACCGATCACGGCGAGGCAGGCCAGCGGGACGATGGCATCGCTCCAGCGCAGGAGTGCCCCGCCCGAACCGGCTCCGCCGGACGGTGCACCAGGCAACGGCTGACCGGATGCGCCACCAGGGTCCGCCAGTGGGCGCTCGGCGACCGTTGCCCCCGTACTTGGGGTCATCGGGTCGCCCTCTCGTCGGCCAGGGTCTCCATGTCGGTGGGCTTGGCGCCGACCGCAGCAAGGCGGGAGATGATGTCACTGAGCCTGACACTGCCAACCACGCGGTCGTCGGCGTCTGTCACACCCACCACCTCCGCACCCGAACCGAGCATGGCGTCCAGCGCATCGTGCATGCTGGCCGTGGCAGGCACCCGGACGCCGTCGGCGGAGTGGGCGGGACCGAGTCCCATGGCGTCCACCGGCTCGAGCCGCAGTCGCTTCAACACTGCACCTCGACCGACGAAGCCGGCGACGAAGTCGTCCGCCGGGTTGGTGAGGATCTCCTCGGGGGTGGCGTACTGCGCGATCTCCGATCCCTCGCGCAAGACCGCGATGCGGTCGCCCATCTTGACCGCCTCGTCGAAGTCGTGCGTGACGAAGACGATGGTCTTGCGCAGCCGCCGCTGCAGGTTCAGAAACTCGTCCTGGAGGTGCTCCCGGGTGATGGGGTCGACCGCGCCGAACGGCTCGTCCATCAACATGATGGGCGGGTCCGCGGCGAGTGCCCGGGCGACGCCGACCCGTTGCTGCTGGCCGCCTGAGAGCTGCCGGGGGTACCGGTCGCGGTAGTGACCTGGGTCCAGGCCGACCACGGCGAGCATCTCGTCGATGCGCGTCTCCGTTCTGGCCTTGTCCCACTTGAGGAGCTTGGGAACGAGCGCGACGTTCTGCGCGATGGTGAGGTGCGGGAACAGGCCGATCTGCTGGATGACGTAGCCGATACGACGTCGCAGCTCCACGTCGTCGAGGCTCAGCACGTCCTTGCCGCCGATGCGGATCTGGCCCGAGGTGGGTTCGATCAGGCGGTTGATCATGCGCATCGTGGTGGTCTTGCCACAGCCCGACGGGCCTACCAGCATCACGATCTCGCCGGCCGGGATCTCCATGGTGATGTGGTCCACGGCCGGCCGGTGCGTGTTGGGGTAGTCCTTCGTCACGTCCTCCAGCTCGATCGGCAGACCGCCACCGCCTTCGTCCTCGGCGAGCTGGTTGCTGGTCGAGTCGCTCTTGGAGTCAGACACGGAGCCCCCTAGGGGTGGTGAGACGACGGACGAGGACGAAGAAGGCATCGAAGACGAGGGCGATCAGCACGACGAACAGCACCGACGCCATTCCCATGTTCAAGGTGTTGGCCGCCCCCAGGTTGTTGAGCGCGTCGAACGCGAAGGTTCCGAGCCCGACCTGGAAGACGAAGGCGGCAATGGTCACCAGCCCCACGGTGAGCTGGGCTGAGACCCGGATGCCGGCCAGGATGACCGGCCACGCGAGTGGGAGCTCCACCTGCCACAGGATGCGCCAGCGGCCCATGCCCATGCCGCGGGCTGCGTCCAGCATCGTGGCGTCCACCGACTGCAGCCCGACGAACGCATTTCGGGTTACCGGCAGCAGCGCGTAGACGACGAGCACCGGGAGGACGGCGGACAGGTTCTTGCCGACGAGCGATACGGCCAACGGGAAGAAGGCGATGGAGGGGATGGTGAAGCCCACGCCGAGCATCTTGACGATGGCGTCGGACATGAACCTCGAACGGTAGAAGGCGATGGCCAGCACGAGGGCGACCACCGTGGACATCAAGACCGCCAACAGCGAGAGAATCGCGTGCTCTTGAGTGCGGATGACAACATCGTTGGAGTAGGCACTCAGCCAGTCGGGAAACGAAAGTCCGCCCACGGGCCATCCTCGAGGCCGCTCAGGGCGATCCTCACAGCGACGAACGGCCAAACAGGAGAGCTCGCTGTGAAGCCCGCACGGCCGGAGTTCCCGCGAGATCGCGAGCGGTCGTGCGATGTGTTGTCTCGGCAAGGTGCGACGTGCTGCCAGGGCGTAACTTAACGCCGATCAGCCGCTCAGAGCAGTCCACGACCGGCCACGTTGAGTGGCTGTTATCAAACCGTGAGGTGCGGTTTCTCCCTCACGATGCGGGCCAGCAGCCCGTTGACGAAGGTCGGCGACTGCTCCGTGGACAGCGACGTCGCCAGCGTGACGGCTTCGCTGACTGCCACCGGATCGGGCACGTCGTCCAGGTAGCAGATCTCGAAGACGGCCAGGCGCAGCAGGTTGCGGTCGATGGCGGGCATGCGGTCCAGCGTCCAGCCGACGGCGTGCTCGGCGAGCAGGCGGTCGATCTCCTCCCGGTGCTGCACGACGCCCTCGACCAGCCGCACGGTGTACGGGTTCAACGGCGGCTCGGCGTCGTCGATGCGGCCGGCGAGCGTTGACCCGAGCGAGCTGTCGGCGCGCAGCTCGGACTCGTAGAGCACGTCGAGGGCCCGCTTGCGGGCCTTGGTACGAGCCGACATCAGTCCGGCCGCCTCCGGACCGGCCACCGAGAGCTGGGCGGGGCGGTCACGTGGTGACGCGGCCCAAATAGGAGCCGTCGCGCGTGTCGACCTTCACCTTCTCGCCGGCAGTGAGGAACAGCGGCACCGCGATCTCGTGGCCGGTCTCGAGCCTGGCCGGCTTGGTGCCGCCGGTCGAACGGTCGCCCTGCAGGCCCGGTTCGGTGTACTCGATCGTGAGCTCCACGGAGGCGGGGAGCTCGACGTACAGCGGCGTGCCCTCGTGCATGGCCACGATGGCCTCCTGGTTGTCCAGCAGGAAGCGCGCGGCCGTTCCGACTGTCGTGTCCGACACCGGGATCTGGTCGTACGTTTCGGTGTCCATGAACACGTAGGACTCGCCGTCGTGGTACAGGTACTGCATCGTGCGCTTGTCGACGTTGGCGGTGTCGACCTTGACGCCTGCGTTGAAGGTCTTGTCGACGGTCTTGCCCGACAGCACGTTCTTCAGCGTCGTCTTCACCATGGCGCCACCCTTGCCTGGCTTGTGGTGCTGGAACCACACGACGGACCACAGCTGCCCGTCCAGATCGAGGACCATGCCGTTCTTCAGGTCGTTCGTGCTCGCCATGGCGATTCCCTTGCAGTTGGTGACGGTCGAGTCATGATGCGAGCGGGCGGAGGCCTCAGCCCACGACCAGCAGCTCGGTGGTCAGGTCGGTGAGGACGACCGGGTCGTCGTCCACGACGACCGTGTCCTCGATGCGCACCCCGCCGCGGCCGGGCAGGTAGACGCCCGGCTCCATGGTGACGGGGGTGCGACTCGCCAGTCTACCGGCGTGCCGCACGCTCAGGAACGGGTCCTCGTGGATGGCGAGCCCGATGCCGTGGCCCAGCCCGGTGGTGAACCAGGTCGCCCAGTCGCCCAGCTCCTCGCGCACGCTCGTGTCGACGTCGGCCACCGGGGTGCCCGGCACCAGCGCGCGCACGCCGGTCGACTGGGCGGCTCGTACCGCGGCGTGGGCTTCCCGCTGCCAGTCGGCACCCGATCGCAGGACGACCGTGCGGGTGCAGTCGGCGCAGTAGCCGTCGACCCGAGCACCGAAGTCGATCTTGAGCAGGTCACCCGCTGCCAGCGGCCGCTCCGTCGGCTCGTGATGAGGTACCGCGCTGTGGGGGCCGGTCGCCACGATCGTCGCGAAGGCGATCGCCTCGGCGCCCAGGGCGTACATGCGCCACTCCAGGTCACGAGCCACGTCGCGCTCGGTGCGGCCTACCAGTGGTCCGGCCCACAGGTCCCTGAGAGCCTGCGTGGAGATGGCGCTCGCCCGACCGATGGCAGCCAGCTCGAGCTCGTCCTTGACCACACGCAGCGCCTCGACGGCCCGCCCGGTGGAAAGCAGGTGCCAGCTCGGTACGCGCTCGCCGAGGGTGGCGTAGTCGTCCACGCTGAGGACGTGCGTCTCCACGGCACAGCGCCAGGAGCCTGGGCCGGCCGCCTCGATCACCAGGCCGAACAGGTCACGGCCGATGCGTAGCGGCAGTCCCGGGCACTGCTCCGCAGCCTGGTCGGCGTAGCGGCCATCGGTCGCCAGCACGGCATCGCCGTCGGGGCCTACCAGGACTGCCCCGTTGGAACCGGTGAAGCCGGTCAGCCAGCGCACGTTGGCGAGGTCGACGATCAGGACGAGGTCGACGTCTGCCTGCGTGGATACGGCAGCCGCCAGGCGGGCGCGCCGGGCCGCGTGCCGGTCAGCCTCCTGCTCGGCCTCTGGCCCGGACGGGGGCCCGGACGGGGGCTCGGACGGGCTCACGTACGGCTGACCTCCGCGTAGGCGGCGGCCAGGAGTCCGGGGTCCGGGCCGGCCAGCACCGACGGCTTGGCCAAGGCGTCCAGGACGATGAAGCGCAGCTGGTCCCCTCGGGTCTTCTTGTCCACTCGCATGGCCTCCAGCAGCTGCTCCCAGCGGCCGCCGGCGTACGTGACCGGAAGACCGAGGGACTGCAGGACGGCGCCGTGCCGCTCGGCCGTGGCCTCGTCGAGCCTGCCGGCGAGCCGAGCCAGCTCGGCGACGAACACCATGCCGATCGATACCGCCGCCCCGTGCCGGAACCGGTACCGCTCCACCCGCTCGACCGCATGCCCGAGCGTGTGCCCGTAGTTGAGGACCTCGCGCCCGACACCGCCGGAGGCGCCCGTCTCGCGCAGATCGCCGGCGACGACCGTGGCCTTGACCCGCACCGCCCGCTCGACCAGCTCGCGCAGCGTCCTCCCGGCTACGTCGGTGGCTGCCGCCGGGTCTGCCTCGATGAGATCGAGTATCTCCGGGTCGGACACGAAGCCGCACTTGACGACCTCGGCGAGCCCGGAGACCACCTCGTGGCGGTCCAGCGTCTCCAGGGCGGCGAGGTCGCAGAGCACGCCCGCCGGCTCGTGGAAGGCGCCGACCAGGTTCTTGCCCTCCGCGGTGTTGATGCCCGTCTTGCCGCCGACTGCGGCGTCGACCATGCCGAGCACGGTGGTGGGCACCTGCACCAGGCGTACGCCGCGCAGCCAGGTGGCGGCCACGAAGCCGGCCAGGTCGGTGGTCGAGCCGCCGCCGACGCCGACGACGGCGTCGCTGCGGGTGAATCCGGTGCGCCCGAGCACCGACCAGCAGAACGAGGCCACGCCCGCGGACTTCGCCTCCTCGGCGTTGGGCACCTGGATGCAGGAGGCCTCGAAGCCCTGCTCGGCGAGGTCGACGCGCATGGCCTCGCCGGTGGCGGCGAGTCCCTCGGGATGGATCACCGCGACCCGGCGTACCCCGGTGCCGAGCATGTCGGGCAGCTCACCGAGCAGCCGGTGGCCGACCACCACGTCGTACGGGGCGCCGGTCTCCACGCGCACACGTGTCACCGAGCCGTCATCCACTGTCGGCTCCCGTCGACGGGTCGCTGCCGAGCAGCTCGAGGACCGCGTCCGCAACCTCTTCGGCCGTGCGGTCATCAGTGCCCACGGTCCAGGTGGCCACCTCCTCGTACAGCGGACGGCGCTGAGCCAGCAGGCTGTGCAGCTGGCCGCGCACGTTGCCGAGCAGTAGCGGGCGCGACACTCCTAGCCCCACCCGGGACGCCGACGCGGCCAGGCCGACGTCGAGGAAGACGACCCGATGGTCGGCCAGACGACGGCGGGTGCTGTCGCGAAGGACCGCGCCACCACCGAGCGCGAGCACACCGTCGTGCTCGCTCAGTGCCCTCGCCACTGCCTGCTCCTCCAGGTCGCGAAAGACCGCTTCCCCCTCGCCGACGAACAGGTCGGCGACCGACTGGTCCGCGCGCGCCTCGACGTCGGCGTCGGTGTCACGGACGGAGCGACCCAAGCGTGCGGCGAGCAGACCGGCGACCGTGGTCTTGCCGCTGCCGGGTGGGCCTACCAGCACCACGACCGGGGTCCTACCGGCTCCGTTCGCGCTCACCGATGCCTCAGGGCGGCCAGGTAGGAGTCGCAGTTGCGCCGGGTCTCGGTCACCGAGTCGCCGCCGAACTTCTCCAGCACGGCGTCGGCGAGCACGAGCGCGACCATCGCCTCGGCGACCACACCCGCGGCCGGCACCGCACACACGTCCGAACGCTGGTGGTGCGCGACCGCGGCCTCCCCGGTGGCGACGTCCACGGTGCGCAGCGCACGCGGCACCGTCGAGATCGGCTTCATGGCGGCGCGCACCCGGAGCACCTCGCCGGTGGACATGCCTCCCTCGGTGCCCCCGGACCGCCCGGAGGCACGGCGCAGCCCGTC
>DASQMN010000162.1:0-2710 GCA_035645475.1 Nocardioidaceae bacterium | reverse complement strand
AGTAGGGTTCAGCGACCCGCGCGGTACCCGAGGAGTGCATCGATGAAACAGCTGACCAGCCTGGACGCGCAGTTCCTCAACGTCGAGTCGAGCACCACGACAGGCCACGTCGGCGCGCTGCTTCCCCTCGACCCGTCGACTGCCCCGGGCGGTGAGCTGACGCTCGAGTCGGTGCGCGACCTGATCGAGCAGCGCCTGCACCTGTGCCCGACCTTCCGGCAACGGCTGATCGAGGTGCCGCTCGGGCTCGGGCTGCCGTACTGGGTCGACGACCCGGACTTCGACCTCGAGTACCACCTACGCGACGTCGCCCTGCCGGCGCCCGGAGACGAGCAGCAGCTCGGTGAGCAGGTCGCGCGCATCCATTCCCGCCCCCTGGACCGGTCGCGTCCGTTGTGGGAGATGTACCTCATCCACGGCGTGGGGGGCGACGGAGCCGCGCTGTTCTACAAGATCCACCACGCCGCGATCGACGGTGTCAGCGGTGGCGAGATCCTGGCGACCCTGCTCGACTCCACCGTCGAGCCACGCGAGGTCGGTCTACCGGACGACGACTGGGCGCCGCAGCAGCTGCCCGGCCTCGCCGAGGTGATCGCGCGCACCAGCGTGGCCAACGCCCAGCTGACCGCCCACTCGCTGGTGCGACTGCCGCGGTCGCTCTCGTACCTCGCGGACCTGCCTGGAGCTGCCAACTTCCCCGGTGCGCGTCAGGTGTCAGCGGTCGCCGACGCTGCGCTGGCCATGACCAGCCGCCGCATCCGGCCCCGTCAGCACACGGCTCGGGCACTGGAGGTGCCGCACACTCCCTTCAACGGACCGATCACCGCGCATCGGCGATTCGCCTACGGCTCGGTGCCGCTCGAACAGGTGAAGAAGATCAAGAACGCCTTCGAGCTCACGGTCAACGACGTCGTGATGGCACTGACCACCACGGCGCTGCGCCGCTGGCTGCTCGACCACGATGCGTTGCCGACCATCCCGCTGGTCGCGGCGGTGCCCGTGTCGGTGCGAGCCGACGGCGTCGAAGGCATCGCCGGCAACCAGGTCTCGGTCATGATCGCCAGCCTGCCCACCCACATCGCCGACCCGGTCGACCGGCTCGAGGCCGTGCATGCCTCCATGCTCGAGGCCAAGGACTCCTTCGAGGCGCTGCCCGCGACGCTCCTCCAGGACCTGTCAGCGGTGCTGCCGACGGCGCTGTCCGGCCTGTCGTCCAAGGCTCTGTTCCAGCTGGCCACGGTGCCGGGCCTGCCGTTCAACCTGTTCGTGTCCAACATCCCGGGGCCGCAGCTGCCGCTGTACGTGGCCGGAGCGCGGGTGCAGGGCATTCATCCGGTGTCGGCGGTCAGCCGCGTCACCGGCGGACTGAACCTCACCCTGTTCAGCTATGACGGTGCTCTGAACTTCGGGCTGATCGCCTGCCGCGAGATGGTGCCCGACCTGTGGAAGATGATCGGCTACCTCGCCGACGCCGCTGACGAGCTGATCACCGCGGCCGGCGCTGCCGACGGTTGAGAAGTGCATTCGGCCCGTCCACCCGGCCGACTCTTCAGGCCTGCACGCTCGCCCGTGCGGCCGTGCGGGTGATCGCGTCGATGATGATGTCGTCGAGGGCCGGCGGCAGGTCGTGCCCCATCCCGGGCACCATGACCAGCTCGGCTCCCGGGATGGCCGCGGCCGTGGCGCGCCCTCCTGAGGGGTGCACCAGCCGGTCGGCGGTGCCGTGGATGACGCAGGCCGGCATGCGCAGCGTACGAAGCGACCGGGTGCGGTCCGGCTGGCTGATCACGGCCAGCATCTGGCGCAGGACCCCGACCGGCTCCCAGCCACGGTCGAAGGTCTCCTCCGCCCTGACCCTCACGATCTCGGGATCGATCGGGTACGCCGGGCTGCCGAGCACCTTCGCGGTGATGTGACTCGCGGCTACGTACGCCTCGCGCGTGCGCTTGGACCGGCGGAACAGCATCGGGAGCAGTCCGGGGGACTGCCAGCCGACCGTCCGGCGGCCGGTGGTCGCCATGATCGAGGTCAGCGAGAGGATGCGATGACCGTGCTCGATCGCCATCGTCTGGGCGATCATGCCGCCCATGGACACCCCGACGACGTGCGCTCGGCCGACCCCCAGGTGATCGAGCAGCCCGACGCCGTCGGCGGCGAGGTCCGACAGCGTGTAGGGCACCTGCTTGTTGACTCCGGCGAACGTACGGACCACGAGGGCCCACGAGAGCCGGGCCGCGGTCTTCACCTTGGTGGACCGGCCCACGTCGCGGTTGTCGTAGCGCACCACGAAGAACCCGGAGGCGGCGATCCGCTCGCAGAAGCTGACGCTCCACCAGCCCATCGGCCCGCCCATGCCCATGATGAGCAAGATGGTGGGATCAGCCGGGTCGCCGTAGGTCTCGTAACAGAGCTCGATGTCGTCGGAGACCTTGGCGGTCAGCTCGGGCAACACAGCTCCTTCGGCTGGGACGCCTCCGATGTTACCGACGGGTTCGCTGCCTCGCCGAGGGAGCCGCCAGCTCGGCCTCCCACGGCGGGTCGGCCCCCGCACGCGAGCACGTGACGGCAGCGGCACGCACCGCCACGGAGCCAAGCTCCTCCAGATGTGACGCGGACAGCGCGCGAGCACCGAGCCACCCGCGCGCCGCACACGTCGACAGCAGCGCCCCCATTGCGGTGTCGCCGGCGCCGATGGTGTCGACCACGTCGG
>DASQMN010000161.1:0-3023 GCA_035645475.1 Nocardioidaceae bacterium | reverse complement strand
CACCGCCCGGCCGTCGGTGGCGACGCCGCGCGCGTCCGCGGAGCCGACCGCACCCTGGCCGCTCCACGGCGTGACCACCGACTTCACACCAGGCAGCGCCGCAAGGCGGTCCGCGGCCGACGTGACCGCCGAGCGGAGGTTCGGGTCGTCCACCGCGAGACCGTCCACGACCGCGTACGCCGCCGTACCGCTCGGCGCGTGCCGCCACAGCCGCTCAGAGGCCCGGACCGACTCGCTGTCGTCGACCACGCCCGCCTCGGTGGACAGGTTGCTGAAGAGCACGGGGGCAGCGGCGAAGCCGCCTACCAGCACAGCGGCCCAGATGGCGATGACGGTCCATCGCCGACTGATGCAAAGTCGAGTGAGACGCTGCAGCACGGTGAGCTCCTGAGGTTCGTCGCCTGGCTGGACGCCGTCAACGTATGAGTGACGCGGCAGCCGGCGGATCACCCGCGGGAGTGGACTCTTCCTCCCTCTTGCGGGGGAGGGGCGCTTTGCGACTGGTACGTCAGCCCGGGTCGCTGGCACGGACGATGCCGTGCTCGTAGGCGAAGATCACCGCGTGGATCCGGTCGCGTAGCCCCAGCTTCATGAACACGTTGCCCACGTGCGTCTTCACGGTGTGCTCGGAGACCACGAGCTCGGCCGCGATCTGCGCATTGGACAGCCCGCGTGCGAGAAGTCCGAGCGTGTCCCGCTCACGCGCCGTGAGCGTCTGCACCGAGGCGTTAGCCGGTTCAAGGTCCTGCCCGGGCTGTGTCGGCTGGCTGCGGGCGAAGTCGGCGAGCAACCGCTTGGTGACCGACGGAGCGAGCAGGGCCTCGCCGGCTGCCACGACGTTCACCGCGGTCACCAGGTCGGCACGACCGACGTCCTTGAGCAGGAATCCACTAGCACCAGCTCGCAAGGCGTCGTACACGTACTCGTCGAGGTCGAACGTGGTGAGGACGAGCACCTTCACCTCGGGCAGGTCGCGGGCCACCTGACGCGTGGCTTCTATGCCGTCCATACGGGGCATGCGGACGTCCATGAGGATGACGTCCGGCTGCTGCGCATGCGCCAGCTCGACGGCCTGGGCGCCGTCGGCCGCCTCGCCCACGACATCCAGCCCGTGTGCCTCGAGGATCAGCCGGAACCCCGACCTGATCAGCTCCTGGTCGTCGGCGATGAGCACGCGGGTGGTCACGGCGGTCGCTCCGATGTCGTCAGGTGGGTGCTGCGGTGAGCGGGAGGCTTGCGGTCACCGACCAGCCACCTGCTGGCACCGCTCCGACGGACAGTGTGCCGCCTACCAGGGTCACCCGTTCACGCATGGCCACCAGGCCGTGTCCTCCAGAGCGGGTCGGCTGACGCCCGCCCACCCCGTCATCGACGACGCTCACCAGTACTTCGTCCTGGCTGTAGCGCACCTGCACGTGCGCGCGCGCCTCGCCGGCGTGCCTCGAGACGTTCGTCAGCGCCTCCTGCACCAGGCGGTACAACGACAGATCGACCGCGGGAGGGAGCGGGCGGACGTCGCCGCCGACGTCGAGGTCGACCGGCAGGCCGCCCGCGCGCACCTGGTCCACCAGATGCGGGAGCTGATCGGCTCCCGGCTGCGGCATGCGGCCGGCCGGCTCGTCGTCGCGTAGGACCCCCAGCAGCTGACGCATCTCCGTCAAGGCTTGCTTGCCCGTGGCTCCGATGGCGTCGAAAGCCTGCACTGCAGTAGCCGGGTCGCGTTCGACGACGAGCGGGCCGGCTTCGGCCTGCACCACCATGAGGCTCACGTGATGCGCGACCACGTCGTGCATCTCCCGGGCGATCCGGTTGCGCTCCTCGACGACCGCTCGTCGTGCCTCCAGGTCGCGATCCCGCTCCGCCTGCAGCACCTGGTCCTCCAGCCGAGCGGCCCGCTCGCGTCGCGTCCTCGTGTTGTCGCCCAGCAGCCAGGCGGTCGCGAAGACCAGGTAGTTGACGGCGACGTCCTGCAGGTCCGCGTTGGCCGCATCGAGCACCAGCGCGACAGCAATCCCCAAGGCAGCGAACAGGCCTGCGGCGTACGCCAGGCGACGGGTGGCGTAGGCGGCTGCGCTGTACAGGCCCACCAGCGCTGCGTACGCCACCGGAGGGTCGGGCAGCGCCGCGACGCCGTACACCATGCTGAAGACGCCGCACACGAGGGCGACGGCGAAGGGCCAGCGGCGGCGCCAGACCAGCGGCACCGCCTGGGCGACGACCACGGCCCAGGCCCACCCCGGGACCACGCACCCGCAGCCGTCCGCGCTCAGCAAGGGCAGCAAGGACAGGAGCAGCACGGCCGCCGCGACTCCGACGTCCACGACCGGCTCCAGCCAGGTCCGCCACGCTCGCAGGTCCACCCTCACGCCGACAGTCTTCCAATGTCAGCGCGTCTGGACCTCCCTCCCGCGAGGGATCCCGACGCTAGGCGGGGATGCCTACTTCGTCGACCATGTCCTGAGCGACGTCGCGAACCGTGCGGCTCGCACGCCGGGACTCCTCGACCAGATGCTGGAAAGCCTGGTCCGCCGAGCATCGACGGCTTCCCATCACGATGCCCTTCGCCTGGTCGATGACTGGACGCGTCTCCAGGGCCGTCGCGAGCTGGCGCACCAGGGCGCGACAGGAGTCGTGGTCGTGCGCGTTCAGCACCGTCGCCTCCGCCGCCGCGGCGAAGGTTGCCGCCACCTGGAGGTCCTCCTCGGTGAAGGCATTGGCCTGGGAGCTGTAGATGTTGAGCGCCGCCGCGGTGCGCGACCCATCCGGTACGCAGAGGGGCACCGACAGGGCGCTCAGTACCCCGCAGGAATTGGCCACCTGCCGGAAGTCGGACCACCGAGTCTCACGGGTCAGGTCCGCTGCATGGACGAGCTTGCCATCTGCCATTGCGTCCCAGGCCGGCCCGCTACTGGTCTTGTACTGCACTTCGTCGATCCCGACAGCGGCCTGGTCGGTGTAGGCCGCGGTGTGCACACGATCGGCTACCAGCAACGTGGCCGACACCGCCGGATCGCCGGGCATTC
>DASQMN010000160.1:0-10335 GCA_035645475.1 Nocardioidaceae bacterium | reverse complement strand
ACCGAGCCGGACGGCTGCGCCGCCTTCCGGCTTGTGCACCGGCCTTCCACCGAGCAGGTGCCGGTGCGACTGCGCCTGCTGGGGGAGCACCAGGCGCTCAATGCTGCCGCGGCGGCGGCCATGGCGCTCGCCGCCGGCTTGCGGCTCGAAGCTGTGGCCACGGCTCTGGCCACGGCCGCTGCCGGCTCGCGGTGGCGCATGCAGCCCACCGAGCGCTCCGACGGAGTGCTCGTCGTCAACGACGCGTACAACGCCAACCCCGACTCCATGCAGGCCGCACTGAAGACGCTCGTCTCGCTCAGCCGCGCCCGCGGGGGCCGGTCCATCGCGGTGCTCGGCGAGATGGCCGAGCTGGGCGAGGAGAGCATCCAGGCCCACGACGCCGTCGGGCGCCTGGCCGTACGGCTCGATGTCGACCAGCTCATCGTCGTCGGCGATGCTGCCCGCACCCTGCACCTGGGCGCCTGCCTGGAGGGGTCGTGGAACTCGGAGTCGGTGCTGGTGCCCGACGCCGACGCGGCCGTCACCACGCTTCGCGAGCTGCTACGACCCGGCGACACGGTTCTGGTCAAGGCTTCTCGTGCCGCCGAGCTCGAGCGAGTCGCCGACGCCCTCGTCGCCGACGTACCGGCCGCCGGCGGCCGAGCGGAGCAGCGATGAGGGCGATACTGCTGGCAGGCGGACTCGGCCTGCTCGGCACGCTGCTGGGTACGCCGGCTGCCATCCGGCTGCTGGTGCGCCAGGGCTACGGGCAGCTCATCCGCGACGACGGACCCACCTCCCACCACACCAAGCGCGGCACGCCCACGATGGGCGGCGCGGTGCTCATCCTGTCCACTCTCTTCGCCTACGCCGGCGCGAACCTGCTCACGCGGACCACACCCTCGGCCTCGGCACTGCTGCTGCTCGGCCTGTTCGTGGGCCTCGGCATCGTCGGGTTCCTCGACGACTTCATCAAGATATCCAAGCAACGGAACCTGGGGCTGCGCAGCAAGGCCAAGGCCACGGGCCAGACGCTGATCGCGATCGGCTTCGGTTACTTCGCCTTGCAGTTCCCGGACGAGAACGGTGTCAGTCCGATGTCTGCGAGTGTCTCGTTCACTCGGGACGTATCCGCGTGGCAGCTTCCCACGGTGCTGGCGGTGCTGCTGGTCCTGGTCATGGTCGCCGGCACCAGCAACGGCGTGAACCTCACCGACGGCTTGGACGGGCTCGCCGCGGGTGCCTCGATGATGGTCTTCGGGGCCTACGTGATCATCAACATCTGGCAGAACAACCAGTCGTGCGAGAACGTGGGCGGGCCCAAGTGCTACGACGTGCGCGACCCGCTCGACCTTGCGGTCGTGGCTGCCGCCATCACCGGATCGGCGTTCGGGTTCCTGTGGTGGAACGCTGCGCCCGCCAGGATCATCATGGGCGACACGGGGTCGCTGTCCCTCGGCGGAGCGATTGCCGGGCTGGCCGTGCTCACGCGCACCGAGCTGCTGCTGCTGGTGCTGGGCGGGCTGTTCGTCATCGTCACCTTGTCGGTCATCTTGCAAGTCGGCTGGTTCAAGCTCAGCGGCGGCAAGCGGCTGTTTCGGATGGCGCCGCTGCATCACCATTTCGAGCTCAAGGGATGGCATGAGATCACGGTCGTGATCAGGTTCTGGATCATCTGCGGCATCTGTGTCGCGGCCGGTCTGGGGCTTTTCTACGCCGAGTGGGTGGTGGGCGCGTGACCTCTCCGCCGCTCCAGCAGCTCGGCCGCACGGACAGCTGGGAGGGCATCTCGGCAGTCGTCGCCGGCCTCGGTGTCTCGGGCTTCGCCGCCGCCGACACGCTGCTGCAGCTCGGAGCAGCGGTCACCGTCGTCGAGGACGGCCGGGGTGAGTCTCTGGTCGAGAAGGCCACCCTGCTGGAGGTCCTCGGCGCCGACGTACGACTGGGGCCGGCGGCTGCCGGCGGCAATCGCAGCTTGCCGCCCGGCACCGACGTGGTCGTCACCTCCCCGGCGTGGCGCCCCAGTGACCCGATGCTGGAGTCAGCGCTTTCGGCAGGCGTGCCGGTCTGGGGCGAGGTGGAGCTGGCCTGGCGGCTGCGCGGCGACACGCCGTGGCTGTGCCTGACCGGCACCAACGGCAAGACGACGACGGTGCAGATGCTCGCCTCGATCCTCACCGCTGCGGGTCTTCATACGGCCGCCGTTGGCAACGTCGGCATGCCGGTCACCGAAGCCGTGATGGACCCCCAGAGGTACGACGTGCTGGCGGTCGAGCTGTCCAGCTTCCAGCTGCACTGGACCTCGACCATGTCGGCGCACGCGGCGGCCGTGCTCAACGTGGCTCCCGACCATCTGGACTGGTACGCCGGGTCCGCCCAGTCGCCACAGGAGGCCTACGCGGCCGACAAGGCGCGGATCTACGCGCGCTCGCAGGTGGCCTGCGTCTACAACGTGGAGGACCCGGCGACCGAGCAGATGGTCGTCGAGGCCGAGGTGGTCGAGGGCGCCCGCGCCATCGGGTTCACGCTCGGCGTACCAGCCGTCGGCATGCTCGGGCTGGTCGACGACGTGCTGGCCGACAGGGCGTTCGTCGCGGAGCGGCGTACCAGCGCAGCCGAGCTGGCCACGCTGGCGGACATCTCACCGGCGGCCCCGCACAACGTCGCCAACGCGCTAGCCGCTGCCGCGCTCGCCCGGGCTTATGGCGTGCAGCCGGTGGCGGTGCGTGACGGCCTGCGCGGCTTCCGCCCCGACGCCCACCGGATCGCCCTGGTCGTGTCTCGCGGCGGCATCGACTGGGTCGACGACTCGAAGGCGACCAACCCGCACGCCGCACTGGCCTCGCTGCGTTCCTACGACTCCGTGGTGTGGCTCGCCGGCGGACTGGCCAAGGGCGCCGACTTCGACGAGCTCGTCCGGCGCAGCGCCGACCGCCTCAGGACCGTCGTGCTGCTCGGCGCCGACCGGCACCTCGTCCGGCAGGCTCTGCAGCGACACGCGCCGGATGTGCCTGTGGTGGACGTGGGCGGCGGCGACACTGGGCAGTCTGGTGACCAGGTCATGGACGGTGCCGTCGCTGCTGCCGCTGCGGCAGCACACCCGGGCGACACGGTCCTGCTGGCACCGGGATGTGCCTCGCAGGATCTGTTCGACGGGTACGCCGCCCGTGGGGAGTCCTTCGCAGCGGCGGTGCACCGGCAAGGCCGCGGCTCCGGTGAAGTCTCACAGCCGGACCCCGGATGAGTCACCGGATGTAGTCCAGACGAGGAGGCGGCACCCGCGGTGAGCAGCACGACCCAGAACCGCCCGCTCACCGACCCGCCCGTCGGCGCCTCTCCGAGTCGGATCAGGCAGGTGCTCGACCGACCGCTCACGTCCTACCAGCTGGTGATCGGGGTCAGCGCCCTGCTGCTCAGCCTCGGCGTGGTGATGGTGCTCAGCGCGAGCTCGGTGCTCAGCTACTCCAGCTATGGCAACAGCTACCACCTCGTGCTGCGGCAGCTGATGTGGGTGGTCGTCGCCGTGCCCGCCGGCTGGATCGCCGCCCACCTGCCGGTGCCGATCATCCGAAGGCTGGCCTACCCGGCGCTCGGGACAGCCATCGGCCTGCTGCTGCTGACGTACTCCCCACTCGGTGTGGAGGTCAACGGCAACCGCAACTGGCTCAGCCTCGGCGGGCCGCTGCAGATCCAGCCCTCGGAGGTCGCCAAGCTTGCCATCGTCTTGTGGTCCGCTGACCTGCTGGCGCGCAAGCACCGACTGCTCGACCAGTCGAAGCACGTCCTCGTGCCGCTGCTGCCGGTCAGCGCGGTGGTGTTCTTGCTGGTCGTGGGCCAGAAGGACCTGGGCACCTCCCTGGTGCTGGCCGCCATCGTGCTGGGCATGCTGTGGGTGGTCGGTGCTCCGCTGCGGCTCTTCGCTCTCCTGGTCGCCCTGCTCACCGTGGTGGTCGGTGCGCTGGCGTACACCGAGCCCGAGCGGCTACAGCGGCTCACGACCTTCCTGGATCCCATGAGCCAGATCCAGGATGAGGGCTGGCAGACCGCACACGGCTTCTACGCCCTCGCATCCGGCCAGTTCTGGGGCGTCGGCCTCGGTGCCAGCAAGCAGAAGTGGGGCGGGCTGCCGGCGGCCCACACCGACTTCATCTTCGCCGTGATCGGCGAGGAGCTCGGCCTGGCGGGCACGCTGGTCGTCGTCGGCGCCTTCCTGACCCTGGCGTACGCCGGCTTCCGGATCGCGACGCGGGCAGTGGACCCGTTCGTGTCCTACTGCGCCGGCGGGATCACGGTCTGGCTGCTCGCGCAGGCCGTCATCAACCTGGGCATGGTCCTGGGGCTGCTGCCGGTCATCGGCATCCCGCTGCCCCTGCTGTCCTACGGTGGGTCAGCTCTCGTGCCGACCGTTGTCGCCCTCGGCCTGCTGCTCGCGTTCGCCACCACCGAACCGGGCGCCCGGGCGGCGCTGCAGGCCTCCCGCAACGCCCGAGCACGGCGGTTCCGTGGGGTCGTGGTCGCCCGTCGTCCGCTGCAGCGGCGCAGCACCTCCACGCGGTCGTGAGCAGCAACTCTCCGGTGCGGGTCCTGATGGCAGCCGGTGGCACGGCCGGTCACACGTCCCCGATGCTGGCGACGGCTGCCGCGCTGGGCGAGATGGTGCCCGACGTGGCGATCACCTGTCTGGGCACGCCGCGGGGGCTGGAGACCACCCTGGTGCCGCAGGCCGGCTACCCCCTCGAGCTGGTGACGCCGATCCCCTTGCCTCGCCGGCCGTCCGCCGACCTGGTGCGCCTCCCCGGGCGGGTGCGCGACAGCGTGCGCGGCACCCTGGACGTCCTCGACCGGGTCCGCCCCGACGTCGTGGTCGGCTTCGGCGGCTACGTCTCGGTCCCCGCCTATCTGGCGGGTCGGCGCCGGCGCGTGCCTCTGGTGGTGCACGAGGGCAACGCACTGCCGGGGCTGGCGAACCGGCTGGGTGCCCGGCTGACCCCGTACGTGGCAACCAGCTTCCCTGACACCGCGCTGCCCGGTGCGGTGCTGACCGGTCTGCCCGTCCGCAGCATGATCTCGCGATTGGACAGAGCCTCAGTGCGGGCCGAGGCACTGGCTGCCTTCGGTCTGCGCCCGGACCGGCCCGTGCTGCTGGTCACGGGTGGGTCCCAGGGGGCGCGCCGGATCAACACGGCGGCCGCGGCGGCGGCCTCCAGCCTTCTCACCGCCGAGGTGCAGGTGCTGCACGTGTCCGGCGCCGCCCACGAGCAGTCCGTACGGCAGGCGGCGGGGTCCGACCCGGCGTACCGGGTGCTGCCGTACGTCGACCGGATGGATCTCGCCTACGCCGCCGCCGACCTCGTGCTCTGCCGAGCCGGCGCGAGCACCGTCACCGAGGTCGCCACGGTCGGCCTGCCGGCAGCCTTCGTGCCCCTGCCCATCGGCAACGGGGAGCAGGGCCGCAACGCGGCACCGGTGGTGGCCGCCGGTGGGGCACTGCTGGCCGCCGATGCCGACGTCGACGCAGCGTGGGTGACGCGAGTCGTGCTGCCCTTGCTGCTGGACTCGCCGCGGCTGGTCGAGATGGGCCGGCGCGCCGTCGGCGTGCTGCCCGGGCAGGCAGACCGTGCCCTGGCGGCTCTGGTGCTGCGAGCCGCTGGAGTCGCCCGATGAGAGTGCCGGTACCTGACGTCGTGCCCGCGGTCGAGGCATGGGGGCGGGTGCATCTGATCGGCATCGGTGGTGCGGCGCTCTCCGGCATCGCCCGACTGCTGCTCGCCCGAGGGTTGCCGGTGAGCGGCAGCGATGCTGCCGACTCGCCGGTGCTCGATGACCTCCGCGCCCTCGGGGTGACGTGCTTCGTCGGCCACGCCAGCGACCAGCTGGGCGAGGCCGACACCGTGGTGGTGTCCACGGCGGTGCGTGAGGACAACCCCGAGGTGCTGGAGGGTCGTCGACGCGGGCTCCTCCTGCTGTCCCGGTCAGCCGCGCTGGTGGCGCTGACCGCCGACCGCACCGTGCTGGCCGTGGCGGGGACACATGGCAAGACCACCACGTCGTCGCTGCTGACGATGGCGCTGCGGGCTGCGGGGGCCGACCCGTCGTACGCCATCGGAGCGCGGCTCACCGCCACAGGCACCAACGCCTTCGCCGGCACGGGCGACGCGTTCGTGCTCGAGGCCGACGAGAGTGACGGGGCCTTCCTCGCCTACTCGCCGGCGGGGGCTGTGGTCACCAACGTGGACGCCGATCATCTCGACGTCTGGGGCACACCGCAGGCGTACGAGGCGGGCTTCGTCGACTTCGTGAGCCGCATCCGCCCCGGCGGCTTCCTGGTGTGCTGTGCGGACGATCCCGGGGCCGCCCGGCTGGCGTTCGAAGCCGAGCGACTCGGCACTGAGGTCATCCGCGTCGCGCTGGCCGATGGGCCCGGAGCGCAGCACGCCGACCTGCTTGCCGACGAGGTGGAGCTTGTCGGCAGCACCTCGCGGTTCGTGGTCCGGCCAGCTGAGGGCTTGGCGCCGGTCCCCGCGGCGTCAGGACAGGTGAGGCTTCAGGTACCGGGGCGGCACTACGTGCTCGACGCGCTGGCGGCCCTGGCGGTCGGACTCCGGTTGGGACACGACCTGTCCGTGCTGGCGGACGGGCTGGCCGAGCACACCGGCAGCAGCCGCCGGATGGAGTCCAAGGGTGAGCGCAACGGGGTGCTCGTCTATGACTCCTACGCCCATCACCCGGTCGAGATCGCGGCCGACCTCGCCGGAGCGAGAGCGGTGGCCGGTTCACGGCGTCTGGTCGTGGCCTACCAGCCCCACCTGGTGTCTCGTACGCGTGCCTTCGGCGTCGCCATGGGCGAGGCGCTCGGTGCCGCTGACGTCGTCGTGGTCACCGACGTCTACGTGGCTCGGGAGGAGCCGGACCCCGCAGTGACCGGAGCTCTGGTGGCCGGTGCCGTCCCGCTGCCAGCCGATCGGGTGCACTACGTGGCCGACGTGGCAGCCGTGGGCGCACGGCTGGCAGCGGTGGCGCGGCCCGGTGACCTGGTGTTGACCCTTGGAGCCGGCGACATCACCGACGTGGCACCACAGCTGCTGGAGCAGCTCGCCCTCCGCGACGGAGGAGCTCCGTGATCGGCCGGTCCGGAGCAAGCCCGGCGCGACCCGTGGACCCGTTCGCGCATCGGCGGCGAGAGGTGCGGTCGCGACGATGGCGCGGACCGCTGCTGGTCTTCGTCCTGCTCCTGGCAGTCACCGGGAGCGTTTGGGTGCTGCTGTTCTCCCCGCTACTGGGCGTACGGGACGTGACCGTCACCGGGGCCGGACACAGTGACGTCGCCCGGCTCAGTGCCGACGAGGTACGAGCGATGGTCGACGTGCCGGCCGACACACCGCTGACTCGAGTGGACGTCGACGAGGTGGCCGCGGCCGTGGAACAGCTTCCCGCGGTCGAGTCGGCCACTGTCGGTCGCGACTGGCCGCATGCGCTGAGCGTCACGGTCGTCGAGCGGCGACCGGTCGCCGCCACGCAACAGCGAGGGGCCTGGCGAGGCGTGGACTCCGACGGGGTGGTCTTCGGTGCCTACCGGCAGCTGCCGGCTCGGCTGCCGACCGTGTCGGCGCGGTCGGCCGACGCCACCGAGCGGGGTGCGGCACTCGCCGAGGCGGCGGCAGTGTTGACGGCCCTCGAGCCGGGGATCGCCGCGCGGCTGGAGACGATCGAGGTGAGCTCGCGAGACGACGTCGTGCTCACCCTGACGTCCGGCGAGCAGGTGCGGTGGGGGAACGCGGAGGAGTCCGCCCGCAAGGCGCAGGTACTCACCGTCCTGCTGCGGGTGCCTGCGGCTGTCTACGACGTCAGCGTGCCGGAGCTGCCCACGACGTCGCAGGTGGCAGCTTCCGGCTGAGCCGTGTCACGCATCATCACTGGACCGAGCGCGCCGCCGTTTGCCGACACCGAATGCGGACTCCTGGCGGGCTCGCCGTCTAGCGTGAGCGCGGTACGGACGTGGCTCGAGTTGACGTTGAGGCTGAGCCCACGGCGCTAATTCGGGTGACGTAGGTACCGGTGGGCCGACACGCCGCGACGTCGTTGCGACAGCGACCGATGAGTGCGTAGGTTCCTCATCACCGGAACCGACATAACTCTCATTATCAACTAGAGAGTTACACACGGAAACGGGAACAACGGACGTCCGTCCGCGCGGACCTGATCGAGGCCGGGACGCTTCGCAGCGACACGAGAGGCTCGCGCCGTGGCAGCGCAGAACTACCTGGCAGTGATCAAGGTCGTCGGCATCGGTGGGGGCGGCGTCAACGCCGTCAACCGGATGATCGAGGTAGGCCTCAAGGGTGTGGAGTTCATCGCCATCAACACCGACGCGCAGGCGCTGTTGATGAGTGACGCCGATGTGAAGCTCGACATCGGCCGCGAGCTCACCCGGGGACTGGGGGCAGGGGCCAACCCCGACGTGGGAGGCCAGGCGGCCGAGGACCACTCCGCGGACATCGAGGAGGTGCTCAAGGGCGCCGACATGGTGTTCGTCACCGCTGGTGAGGGTGGCGGCACCGGTACCGGCGGGGCTCCGGTGGTCGCCCGCATCGCCCGCTCGCTGGGTGCCTTGACCATCGGGGTTGTCACCCGTCCGTTCTCCTTCGAAGGACGCCGGCGCGCGAACCAGGCGGAGGAGGGCATCGCGGGGCTGCGCGAGGAGGTCGACACCCTCATCGTCATCCCCAACGACAGGTTGCTCTCGATCAGCGACCGCAACGTCAGCGTGCTCGACGCTTTCAAGCAGGCCGACCAGGTGCTGCTGCAGGGTGTCTCCGGCATCACCGACCTGATCACGACTCCCGGCCTGATCAATCTCGACTTCGCCGACGTCAAGTCGGTCATGCAGGACGCCGGTTCGGCGCTGATGGGCATCGGGTCGGCACGCGGTGAGGACCGGGCGATCGCCGCGGCCGAGATGGCGGTCTCGAGCCCGCTGCTGGAGGCCTCGATCGACGGCGCCTACGGGGTGCTTCTCTCCATCGCCGGTGGCTCGGACCTCGGCCTGTTCGAGATCAACGAGGCGGCGGCACTAGTCAGCCAGGCGGCGCACGTCGAGGCCAACATCATCTTCGGTGCCGTCATCGACGACGCCCTCGGCGACGAGGTACGGGTTACCGTCATCGCGGCGGGCTTCGACGGCGGACTGCCCAAGCGCCGAGATGCCGGGCAGCCGGCGCTGCGCCGCGACCAGGCGCAGGCACCGCCGCAAGGGCAGCCGCAAGCGCCTCCGGCAGCCCAACACCAGCAGGGCCTCCCGCAGCATCCCGGTCCGCAGGTGCCCAGCCAGGGACCGCCGCCCCAGCAGGGCCAGCCGGCACCGTACGGACAGATGCCGCCCGGCGGACGCCCGCTGCAGCCGGCGCAGGCTGCAGGTCAGGGACCTCAGCAAGCACCGCCCCAGCGCCAGGGTCCCGGTCCACAGCAGGGAGGTGCGCCGCAGGGTGCCCCGGCACCTCAGGCCGCCCGCCCCCCACGTCCGGTGCAGTTCGACGACGAGGACCTCGACGTCCCCGACTTCCTCAAGTAGGTGTTCTTCGACCGCCGTCGCTGTGGTCGGGTCGAGGTGGCCTTCACCGACCGGCACGACGGCACCAGCACCGGTCCATGGACGTCGCTCGATCTCGGTGCCGGGGGAGGCGACGACCCGGCGGCGGTCGAGCGAAACCTGGCTCTGCTGGCCGGCGAGCTGGGGCTGGCCGCGTCCGACCTGGTGCTGACCCGCCAGGTGCACGGGAACGCCGTGACCGTCATCGACGGGACCTGGCGGGCAGGTCACCTGCCCAGCGGCGACGCGCTGGTCACCGGCCGCACCGACGTGGCGTTGTGCGTGCGGGTCGCCGACTGCACCCCGGTGGCGTTGGCCGACCCCGTACGCGGCCTGGCCGGCGTGGTGCACGCGGGGCGTGAGGGCTTGCGGGTGGGCGTGGTGGCCGCCGCTGTCAGCCGGCTGCGCGCGATGGGCGCGGACGCCCTGCAGGCATGGGTCGGTCCGCGCGCGTGCGGAGCCTGCTACGAGGTGCCCGACCAGATGCGCGCCCAGGTGGCCGCTGTGGCCCCGGCCTCCTGGTCGACGACCAGGCAGGGCACCCCGGCGCTGGACGTGGGTGCGGGCGTGGTCGAGCAGCTGCGGGCGCTCGATGTCGACGTCCAGGACCTCGCCACGCCCGGGTACGGCTGCACCCTGGAGAACCCCGACCTGTACTCCTATCGCCGGCAAGGTGCCACCAGCGGACGCAGTGCCGTGGTGGTGCGCGTGCACGCCGGGAGGGCTGCGTGACGCCGCTGGAGGAGCGGCGTACTGAGCTCAGGGGC
>DASQMN010000159.1:0-3196 GCA_035645475.1 Nocardioidaceae bacterium | reverse complement strand
TTCCTGGTCGCCCGCCTGGGAGCAGGCGCCAGCGTCCAGCTGCCCGACGCGCCCTACGTGCACCTGTTCGTTGCCCGCGGCGCGGTCACGATGGACGGCACCGGCGAGCTGGCCCGAGGTGACGCCGCCAGGTTGACCTCGGGCGGCGGGCAACGTGTGACCGCGGACGTACCGACGGAGCTGCTCGTGTGGGAGATGTACGCCGCCCTCGGCGGCTGACTCAGGGAGCGGCCGGCACTGGCGGGGTCGGCTCGGCGAGTGTCGCAACGACCTCGAGACGATCCGCGTCCTCCTGCGGCTCCATGGTCAGCAGGCCGCTCACCTTGCCGGCCGCCCGCACGTCGTCGACGGCCAGCTCGGCCAGGTCGAGTCGGGACGGCTTGCCGCGAACCAGCGCGGTCAGGACCTCGGTGCGCATGCTCACCTTGGCGCCCGACTTGGCCCCGCGCAGCCCCGCCAGCAGCTCGGCAGCAGCATCCAGGATGGCGGGATCGCTGTCACCGGGGAGCTCGTCCGGCGAGGGCCAGGTGGCGGTGTGCACCGACCCGCTGCGCCACCAGGACCAGACCTCCTCGGTGACGTACGGCAGGAACGGAGCCAGCAGGCGCAGCAGCACGTGCAGCGCCGTGGTGAGGGCGGCGGTGGCCGACGCTGCCCCTGCCTCACCGCGCGCTCCGTACGACCGCTCCTTCACCAGCTCGAGGTAGTCGTCGCAGAAGGCCCAGAAGAACCGCTCGCTCACCTCCAGCGCGGTCGAGTAGTCGTAGGCCTCGAACGCGTCGGTGGCCTGCACCACGACCGCGCGCAGCCCCGCCAGCATGGCGAGGTCGAGCGGATCAGTGACCGGGCCGGACACGGCGCCCTTCTCCAGCACGAACTTCGAGGCATTCAGCACCTTCATCGCCAGCCGGCGGCCGACCTTCATCTGCGTCTCGTCGAACGGGGAGTCCAGTCCCGGCCGTGCCATCGCGGCCCGCCAGCGCACCGCGTCGGCACCGAAGCGCTCCAGGATCTCAGTCGGAACCACGACGTTGCCCTTCGACTTGCTCATCTTCTTGCGATCCGGGTCGACGACGAAGCCGCTGATCGCGGCGTGCCTCCACGGCAGCGTGGCGTGCTCGAAGTGCGCGCGGACGACGGTGGAGAACAGCCAGGTGCGGATGATGTCGTGCGCTTGTGGCCGCAGGTCCATCGGGAAGGTGCGCTCGAACAGATCCGGGTCCCGCTCCCAGCCGCAGGCGATCTGCGGGCTCAGCGATGACGTCGCCCAGGTGTCCATCACGTCGGGGTCCGCGGCGAAGCCACCGGGCACACCGCGCTGCGACTCGTCGTATCCCCGAGGGCACGCGGACGACGGGTCGATCGGCAGGTCGGCTTCATCGGGCAGCAGCAGGTCGTCGTACACAGGCAGCCCCGCGTCGTCGAGGCGATACCAGACCGGGAACGGCACCCCGAAGAAGCGCTGCCGCGACACCAGCCAGTCACCGTTGAGTCCCTCGACCCAGTTGGTGAAGCGGTGGCGCATGTAGCCCGGCACCCAGTGCAGCCCCTCACCCCGCTCGATCATGGCCTTGCGCAGCTCCGGGTCACGGCCGCCGTTGCGGAGGTACCACTGCCGGGTGGAGACGATCTCCAGTGGCTTCTCGCCACGCTCGTAGAAGTTGGCCTTGCGCTGCGTAGGTGTCGGCTCGCCGAGCAGGTCGCCGCTCGTGCGAAGGTCGGCCACGACCGCCTCACGCGCGGAGAAGGTGGTCTTCCCGGCGATCTGCGCGTACGCCTGCTGCCCGGCCTCGGTGACGATCCACTCCGGGGTCTCGCGCAGCATCCGCCCGTCGCGGCCGATCAGTGTGCGGGTCGGCAGCTGCAGCTCCCGCCACCACTGCACGTCGGTGAGGTCACCGAACGTGCAGCACATCGCGATGCCGCTGCCCTTCTCGGACTCGGCGGCCGGGTGCGCCAGCACCGGCAGCTGCACCCCGAACAGAGGTGAGGTCACCGTGCCGCCGAACAGCGGCTGGTAGCGCTCGTCGTCGGGGTGTGCGACGAGTGCCACGCACGAGGCGATCAGCTCGGGGCGGGTCGTCTCGATCGCCACCGGCCCGGCCGGCCCGGCGAAGCCGACGCGGTGGTAGTGGCCGGGGTAGTCGCGCGCCTCCAGCTCGGCCTGGGCCACCGCGGTCTGGAACGTGACGTCCCACAGCGTCGGCGCCTGCGACTGGTATGCCTCACCACGGGCCAGGTTGCGCAGGAACGCCCGCTGGCTCGCCTGTCGGGCGTCGTCACCGATCGTGGTGTACGTCTGCGACCAGTCGATGGACAGGCCGAGGCGCCGCCACAGCCCCTCGAAGGTCTTCTCGTCCTCCTCCACCAGCTGCTCGCACAGCTCGATGAACGTGCGCCGGCTGACCGGCACCTGCCGCTTGGGATCCGGTTTTGCCGGTGCGGTGACTTCCGGGTCGTACGGCAAGGAAGGGTCGCAGCGCACGCCGAAGAAGTTCTGCACACGCCGCTCGGTCGGCAGCCCGTTGTCGTCCCAGCCCATCGGGTAGAACACGGTCTTGCCGCGCATGCGCTGGTAGCGCGCCACCAGGTCGGTGTGGGTGTAGCTGAAGACGTGCCCCACATGCAGCGACCCGGAGACGGTGGGCGGAGGCGTGTCGATCGAGTACACCTCTGATCGCGGCCGGCTGCGGTCGAAGGCGTACGTGCCGGCATCGGACCAGGTGCGCGACCAGCGCTCCTCCAGGCCCTCCAGGGCCGGCTTGTCCGGGATGCTGGGCGTTGGCAGGGCTTCGTCGGACGTGCTCATGGGCTCACCTTCGTCGGGAGCGCACCGCTGGTCCTGGTCAGCCGGCGGTGCGGAGGAGCGGAGCGCGAGCGGCCGGGGATGGTGGCACGCAGCGCGGGGGGAGGGGAGGCGCTCAGCGGCGCCTGGGTACTCGCATCCTCATGGCGCACGAGTGTAGGCGCTCAGGGCTCCGCGTCGCAGGCGCGATCCACCACACGCAGCACCTGGTCCTGCACCGAAGGAGGCGGCGTGAGCACCACCCGCTGCTCGGCGGCATCGCCGAGGATCACGTACGCGCTCAGCAGGAAGGTCTGGGTCGACCCGCCCAGGGCGTGAGCGTCGCAGCGTCCGGTGCTGCCGAGCAGGACCGGTGTGACCGCTCGATCGGCGTCCGAGCCGAGGTCGACC
>DASQMN010000158.1:0-14761 GCA_035645475.1 Nocardioidaceae bacterium | reverse complement strand
TCGACGACATGGGTCAGTGGTCGGGACACGTGGACATGGCAGCTCTAGGCACTGCGGACCGTTGGGCCGATATCGCGGTCGGTGCCTGGAGCACTGAGTGGAACTACGGGCCGGGATGGGAAGCCGCATACCTGTCCGCGTACGGCGTGGACCGTGACGAGGAGCGCATCAGCTTCTATCGAGCCCTCTGGGACCTGTGACCCGGACCTGTCACCCGGCCGTCACGCCACACAGCTCGCCGTACCGGAGTCGCGCAGCACCCCGTCCACCGTCCGGAACCGCCAGGAGTAGTCCTGCGCCCTAAGGGTCATGAAGAGCACGCCGGCACGCACGTTGCTGCGAACTAGGGAGCCGGCGTGCGGGCTCCCGAAGTGGCGCTGCTCCTTGCCGCCGGTGCCGACGACCCAGGACCGGATGCCTTGGCTCGACCGCGACCCGATCGCCGACAACGGCGCGAAGCGTTCGTAGTCGTGGTCGTGACCGGCCAGCGCCACGTCGACCTGTCGACGGTCCAGTTCCGGCCAGAACATGCCGGCCCACAGCTCGGAGTCTCCGTGGACCCCGGACGAGAAGCGGGGATGGTGCATGGCCACCAACGAGCATCGCCTGGGATTGGCCGCGAGATCGCGGCGCAGCCACTCCAGCTCGGCGGCACAGTCGATCTTGTCGCAGTTGGTGTTGAGCGCGTACATGCGCCACCCGCCGACGTTGTAGGCGTAGTAGCCGCTGGTCGGCCGATGGGCCGCCGCACCGAAGTAGTCGTAGTAGCCGTCGGCATTGGCGGTGTTGTACTCGTGGTTGCCGGGCGTGGGCCGGGTCATCGCCTTGAAGGCGCCCCAGGTCGGGTCGTAGGACTGCTGGAAGTCGTAGAGACGGCCTCGCTCGTACTGGTTGTCGCCCAGGGTCAGCACTGCGTCGACTCCGCGCCTGGAGATCATGGCGGCCGTGCCCGCGTGCCGGCACGTGGTCGCAGTGGGGGAGTACGGCGGTTCGCAGGCGATGTCGCCGGCTGCTGCGATGCGCACGCTCTCGGGGACAGCGGCAGGAGTCGCGACCGCGTACGGCCCGACTCCGGGGGCCGGCGAAGCAGACGCCGACGGGAGCAGCGCCAGCGGCACCAGTGCAGCGACCAGCAAGGACAGAACTCGTGACATGTGCGGCTTCCCTCTGCGCTCGTCGAGCAGCATCAGGCCGCCGCGGCCAGGCTAGGTCACGCGGAAGGGTCCGTCAGTCGGTTGCGCGCATAGGCCCACATGCGGTCACCGAACTCCAGCGGGTCATACCCCGTCGGTACTGTCTGCTGCACCCGCAGCCTCGACCACGCCGTCCATGTGAAGGCGACGACCAGCGCCCACCGCAGCACCCGCTCGCGGTCGGCGCCGCCGCCGTAGGCGTCCAGCAGCACATCGAGGTGACCCAGTGTCAGGCCGGCCTGCACCCACAACCCGCCGAGGTCGTACGCCGGGTCGGCGTCGACGGCGTCGTCCACGTCGATCAGCCACACCCGGTCGCCGTCGTCCACGAGGTTCGCCGCGACCAGGTCGCCGTGGCACAGCACCCGCTGACCCCCGGCCAGCGAGTCGACCATGCCGCGCACCCGAGGCAGAGCCTCGGTCCACCCGGCGGGTAGCAGCGGTGCGCGTGCGTACTGGGTGAGGAAGCCTTGCATGTCCAGGGAACGCCCGGTGAGCGCGCCGGAGTGCAGGCTGCGGACCGCCGCTCCGGCACGCCCCAGCACCGACGGGTCGGCAAGGGATGCATCCGTCAGGGAGTGCCCGGGCGCGTGCTCCAGGACCAGCGCCGCATGCTCGTCCAGATAGGCCACCACCTGCGGTGACGCACCGGAGGCAGCCGCCCGGCGTGCGACGTCGGCGAGTGCGGCAGGGCTTGCCTCCCGGCCCGGGTCATGGATGCTGCCTGCCGCGAGCAGGCGTACGACCAGGCCGTCGACGAGCCAGGTCGAGGCGTTGGTTCCGCCGCCGAGCGGCTCAGCCGGCCCGGTCGCCCCCAGCCGCTCGAGCACCGCGGCTAGCCGGTGGCCGACGGCGTCGTTCATCGGCGCGGTCGACCGGTGATGCGTACGTCGGGCTCCAGCACGGTGACGTCCTCGACCTCGACCCGCAAGGCCTGGGTGATGGTGTCCACACCAGCCGTTCCGAGCGCCGCGATCCCGGACCCGAGCAGGACGGGGGCCACGTAGGCGACCACTCGGTCGACCAGGCCAGCCTGCAGGAACGCGCCCGCCAGTGTCGGGCCACCCTCCAGCAGCACGTGCCGCCGTTCCCGGGCATGCAGCTGTCGCAGCAGGGCCATCAGGTCGACGTGGCCATCCGCGAAGCCGACCTCCGCCCCGGTGGCCACCCACGTGTCCGCGGAGCGGTCACACACCCGCGCCGAGGAGGGAGTGCGCCCGTGGGTGTCGGCGACGACCCGCAACGGCTGCGGACCCAGGACACGACCGCCCGCGCGCACGGTCAGCGCCGGGTCGTCGGCGAGCACGGTGCCCACCCCCACGAGCACGGTGTCCACCTCCCCGCGAAGCCGGTGCACATCGTCGCGGGCGCGCTCGCCGGTGATCCAGCGGCTGCTGCCGTCGGCAGCGGCGCTGCGTCCGTCCAGGCTGGCGGCGAGCTTCCACGTGACGTACGGCCACCCTCGACGTACCGCCGTGAGCCAGACCTCGTTGACTCGCTCGGCGGCCTCGGCGTGCACGCCGGTCTCCACCTCCACACCCGCCGAGCGCAGGGTGGCCGAACCGCCCGCAGCCGGGGCCCAGGGGTCGAGTGCTCCGATGACGACCCGGCGTACGCCGGCCTGGATCAGCGCTCGCGTACACGGCGGTGTGCGACCGGTGTGGTTGCAGGGCTCGAGTGTGACCACCGCGGTCGCCCCCCGTGCCCGATCGCCCGCGTCGGCCAGCGCGACCACTTCAGCGTGCGGACCGCCCGCGACACGGTGCCACCCTTCACCGACCGGTTGACCTTCCGGATCGAGCAGTACAGCACCGACCACCGGGTTGGGCAGGACGGTCCCCAGACCCCTCGCCGCCAGCTCGACCGCCCGGGACATCGCGTTCCGCTCCGCCTCGGTGGCGATGTGCGACGCAGGTGTCACGAGCGTCACGGTAGCGAGCACAGGCGCACGCGACAGCGAGCGGAATACCTTCCGACGATCACTGGTTGCGCGACGCATCCAGTGATCTCTCAACGCGTCAGGCTTGTCAGTGACTACGACCGCTCCGTCCGCCGCTGTCTCGGCGGCCCCCGAGCACGCCGCTCGTCCCAACGCAGTGCTTGCTGTCCTGCTGCTGGCGGGGACCGCCTTCGCGGTCTCGCAGACCCTCGTCATCCCGGGCCTGTCAGCGATCGCCGAGCACGTCGGCACGGACCTGTCCGCCGCCTCCTGGGTGATCACCGGCTTCCTGCTCTCGGCCTCGGTGTCGACGCCGATCCTCGGCAAGCTCGGCGACCTGTACGGCAAGGGGCGGGTGCTCACCGCGGTGCTCGTGGCCTTCGCCACCGGAGGAGCCATCGCTGCGTTGGCCGGGTCGATCGAGGTGCTGGTCGCCGGGCGGGTGCTGCAGGGCGTCGGCGGCGGAATCTTCCCGCTGGCGTTCGGCATCGTCCGCGACAACTTCCCGAAGGAACGGGTGCCCGCAGGCCTGTCGGCGGTGAGCTCGGTGTTCGGAGTGGGGGCGGGAATCGGCCTCCCGATGTCCGGGGTGATCGTCGACAACACGCACACGTCCTGGTTGTTCTGGATCAGCCTGATAGCGCTGCCGGCCGCCTTGGCGGCATGGCTGGTGATCCCGCATCGGACCGACCCGGAGCGCCGCACGCACATCGACTGGCTGGGAGCAGGTCTGCTGTCCAGCGCGCTTGCGGCGCTGCTGCTCCCGGTCACCCAGGGCGCCGGGTGGGGCTGGACGTCTTTTCGCACTCTCGGCCTGCTGGCGCTGGGAGCCGTCCTGCTCGCCATCTGGCTGCGGGTGGAGTCGCGGGTGCGCGAGCCGCTGATCGATCTGTCGCTGTTGCGCCAGCGAGCCATCGCAGCCACCAACCTGACCACGATGCTGGTCGGCGTGGCGATGTTCTCCAGCTTCTTGCTGATCCCGCAGTTCGCCCAGACGCCCACGTCCGCCGGCTACGGGTTCGGCTCGAGCGTGACCGAGGCGGGGCTGCTGCTCGTGCCGTCGGCCCTTGCCCAGCTCGTGGCCGGCCCTCTCGCCGGCCGGATCGGGCCGCGCATCGGCTTCCGGCTGGTGCTCAGCGCCGGGAACCTGTTCAGTCTCGTCGCGTTCCTCATCCTCATCCTGCTGCACGACCACCCGTGGCACTTCGTCGTGGCAGGAGTCTTCCTCGGTAGCGGCATCGCCACCGCCTTCGCCGCCATGGCGAACCTGGTGGTCGCGGCCACTCCGCAGTCCCAGGTCGGAATAGCGACCGGCATCAACACCGTCATGCGCACCATCGGTGGCGCCTTCGGCTCAGCGCTGGCGACCGCCATTCTGGCGATCAGCACCGTGGCAGGCACCGCGCTGCCCACCGAGGGCGCCTACATCGCGGCGTTCACGCTGTCGGCTGTCGCCTCGCTGCTCGCGGCCGGCACCGCGCTGCTGCTGCCCCGGCACGTCGGCTCAGCGACCTGAGCGTGCCCGGGACCGCCGGTCAGCCGGCCGGGGCCTTCTGAGCGAAGTCGGTACTGCCCAGCGCCCCGAGGAAGGCGTCGGCCCAGTGGCCGATGGTGTTGTTGCGAACCTGGGTGCGCATGGCGCGCATCCGTTTGGCCTGTTCGCGCTGGCCGGCCTGGACTGCCGTGACGAGCGTCGACTTCAGTCCGTTGATGTCGTACGGGTTGACCAGGTAGGCCTGCTTGAGCTCGTCGGCGGCTCCGGCGAACTCGCTGAGCACGAGCACGCCGGAGTTGTCGTGGCGAGCCGCGACGTACTCCTTGGCCACCAGGTTCATGCCGTCGCGCAGCGGCGTCACCACCATCACGTCAGCCGCGCGGAACATCGCGACCATCTCCGGCCGCGGGTACGACGTGTGCAGATAGGTGATGGCTTGCTGGCCGATCCGGCCCAGGTCGCCGTTGATGCGGCCGACGAGGCGGTCGATGTCGTCGCGCAGCAGCTGGTACTCCTCCACCCGCTCCCGCGAGGGCGTCGCGACCTGCACGAACTTCACCTCGTCAGGGTCGAGTGTGCCGTCGGCCACCAGTTCTCCGAACGCTCGCAGCCGCTGCTTGATGCCTTTGGTGTAGTCGAGCCGGTCCACGCCCAGCAGCAGTGTGCGCGGGTTGCCGAGCTCGCTGCGGATCTCGGCGGCCCGGGCGACCGTCTCGGGGTCCCGAGCCAGCACTTCGATGCCCTCGTAGTCGATGGAGATGGGGAACGCCATCGCCGACACGGAGCGACCGTCGGGCAGGAACACGGTGTCCCGGGACGTCTTGTGTCCCACGCGCTGCCGCACCAGGCGGATGAAGTTCGAGGCCGCGCCTGGACGCTGGAAGCCGACGAGGTCGGCGCCGAGCAGCCCCTCAAGGATCTGACGGCGCCACGGAAGCTGCTGGTAGAGCTCGGTCGGCGGGAACGGGATGTGCAGGAAGAAGCCGATGCGAAGGTCGGGGCGCAGCTCGCGCAGCATCTGGGGCACAAGCTGCAGCTGGTAGTCCTGCACCCATACCGTCGCCCGCTCGTCGGCGACCTCGGCAGCACGTTCTGCGAAGCGGCGGTTGACCACCACGTACGCGTCCCACCACTCACGGCGATACGAGGGCGGCGCCACCACGTCGTGGTACAGCGGCCACAGCGTGCCGTTGGAGAAGCCTTCGTAGTACTCCTCGACCTCCTGCGCACTCAATGGCACCGGGACCAGGCTGAGGCCCGAGTCGTCGAAGGGGTCCAGGCTCTCGTCGGGACTGCCGTGCCAGCCGATCCAGGCGCCGTCGTTGGCGCGCATGACCGGTTCGAGCGCGGATACGAGCCCACCGGGAGAGGTGCGCCAGGAGGTGCTGCCGTCCTCGGCGACGACCCGGTCGACGGGCAGACGGTTGGCGACGACAACCAGAGAGGCGCGGGGTGAAGCCATGCGCCGACCATAACGTTCAGCCTCGGCGAGCCGAGGGGGAGCGAGGATCAGCCAGTCGGCAAAACCACGCCCATCTGCTCTCGCATCGTGTCCATCACAGCCAGGATCGCCACCGTCTCGTCGAGCGGGATCAGCGGTGACTCGCGCAGACCGGCACGCAGGCAGCGTTCGACCTCGATGATCTCGTGCGTGTAGCCGTGGCCCAGCACTTCCTCGGCGTGCTCGACCGGCTCGCCGCGGCCCTCGGTGAGGCTCCACGACGGGGGCCGGTGCATGCGCGGAGGGACGTCGATGCGGCCATCCGCCCCGGAGATCGCGGCGCGGTTGTCGGTCCAGCTCGTCTGGCTCCACGACAGGGTGGCGACGGCCCCGCTGCCGTACGTCAGCGTGGCACCACCGCGCACGTCGATCCCCCGGTCGGAGAGGACCCCGGCCGCTGTGATGGTCTCCGGCGCCCCGAGCACCGCGTACGCGAACGCCATCGGGTAGACGCCGGTGTCGAGCAGCGCGCTGGCGCCGAGCGCCGGATCCCACAGCCGGCCGGCCGGGTCGTACGGGGCGACGAAGCCGAAGTCGGCGCGCAGCGTGCGTACCTCACCGACCGCGCCCTGGTGGACGGCGTCCAGCAGGCCGAGCACCCGTGGGTTGGTACGCATCCACATGGCCTCGCAGAGGAACAGGTCGGCCGCGCGAGCCTCCTCGACGAGCGCAGCGGCGCTCGCCGCGGACAGCGTCAGCGGCTTCTCGCACAGGACGTGCTTGCCGGCGGCGAAGCAGGCGCGGACGTCCTCGACATGGCGGCCGTGCGGGGTGGCCACGTAGACCACGTCGACCTGCGGGTCGGCGAGGAGCGCCTCGTAGGAGCCGTAGGCAGTACCCCCGTACTCGGCGGTGAACGCCTCGGCCGACTCCTGGGCACGGGAACCCACAGCCACAAGCTCGGCGTCGGCCACCAGCGCGAGGTCGGTGGCGAAGGAGTGCGCGATGCCACCGGTGGCCAGGATCCCCCAGCGCACCGGGCGGTCGGAGTCCAGCAGGCTGTCTGAGGTGTTGTCGGGTGCCATGACCACAGTCTGGCCGAGCGCAGCGCCGCCGAATGCGGGGGGAGTGCCGCGGCGCCGGTGAATGACATCGGTGCAACTCCCCGCGTAGACTCGCGCTCCATGGATGCCGCCGACCTACCTGCTGCCGCATCCGTCGTCGAGGAGCTGTCCGAGCGCGACCAGCGCATCCTGGCGTTCGAGCGGCAGTGGTGGCAGTACGCCGGTGCCAAGGAGCAGGGCATCCGCGAGTCGTTCGACATGTCGGCGACGCGGTACTACCAGGTGCTCAACGCGCTCATCGACCGGCAGAGCGCACTCGCATTCGACCCGCTGCTGGTCAAGCGTCTGCGCCGGCTCCGCGCCGCTCGGCAGCGCCAACGCTCGGCGCGGCGGCTGGGAATCGACCTGTGACCGCACCGCTCACCACCGAGCGCCCTCAGCAGCCGGAGGCCTCCGAGCAGGTGGTCCAGCGGGCAGGCGCCGGGCCGACCCTGCCCACCTGGGCGGTGCTGGCGAGTCTGGCGCTGGCGCTGGCGGCGGCGCTGGCCTTCTTCATCACCGGCTCGCCGGACCGTGCCGTGCGTACGGAGACGTCCGGGCCGGCTTCGGCCGACACCGCGCCTGACGTCGCACCGTCGACCGTCGTGGAGGGTGAGCCACGCCAGGACGTCGCAGGCAAGGGCGACGGGCGGCGCGGTGGAGGGCGTACGACCGCCGCCCGTACGCCCACGGTCGATGTCTACAACAACGCGGGCGTTGCCGGCCTGGCCGCATCCACTGGCGCCGAGGTGCGGGCGATGGGCTGGACGGTGGGCACCGAGGACAACTGGTACGGCAGCATCCCCAAGAGCACCGTGTACTACCCGGCCGCGCTGGCCGAGGAAGCCAAGCTTCTCGCCAAGGATCTCGGCATCGAGCGGACGCGCCCAGCGGTGTCGCCGATGAGCTTCGAGCGGCTCTCCCTGATCCTGACCGAGTGAGCCACGGTCTTGCTGCCAGGATCGGCAGCATGTCGCTCCAGACCACGCCGCAGACACCCCGCGCTCGCGCGGGCCTCCGGGCCGTGCTCGACTCGCCCGCTGACGCACTGATCGCCTGCGACTTCGACGGCACCCTGTCCCCGATCGTGGACGATCCCGAGGCCGCCTACGCCGAGCCGGGAGCCACCGAGGCGCTGAGCCGGCTGTCGGCTCATGTCGGAACCGTGGCTATCCTCACCGGACGGCCGGTGGCAGCGGTGCGGCGCCTGGCTGGTCTGGACGAGCTGACCGGAACGGCGGAGCTCGAGGTGCTCGGGCAGTACGGCGTGGAACGCTGGGACGCCGCCACGGGGCAGGTGCTCGCGCCGCAGGCCCCGGCCACCGTCGCGCGGGCCAGGGCAGCCCTTCCTCGGCTGCTGGCCTCCCTGGGCGTCGATGACGCTCACCTGGAGGACAAGGGTCGGGCCATCGGTGTGCACGTACGCCGCGCCGCCGACCCGGAAGGCACCTACGCCCGTCTGCGCGAGCCGCTGGAGACCTTCGCCGGCGAGCACGGCCTGCACCTCGAGCCCGGCAAGCTCGTGCTCGAGCTGCGGGCGCCCGGCACGGACAAGGGAGGCGCCTTGCGCGAGCTCGTCGACGAACGCGGGGCGCGAGCTGTCGTGTACGCCGGCGACGACCTCGGCGACCTGGCGGCGTACGACGCGGTGGAGGATATGCGCGCGAAGGGCATGCCGGGGCTCCTCGTCTACTCGCTGGGTGCCGAGCGCACCGCTCTGGCCGACCACGCCGACATTCTCCTCGACGGTCCGTCGGGGCTGGTCGCATGGCTGACCGAGCTCGCCGACCGGCTCGACGACTGATCGAATCTCGTACGTCTCAGTGATCGAGACATCTGTCCATTCAGTGGACACGCCGTACGGCCGCCAGCGGCCCTGCGTACTGTGACACCAGCTCATCGAGAGGGGCAGAGGGACACGGCCCGCTGAAGCCCCGGCAACCAACTACGGCACTCGTCCGCGAGGCCGCCGCAGTCAGGTGCTACATCCGTCCCGTGGCGAAAGCCGCCGCGGGGAAGATGAGAAGGAGGCCTCGTGAGCACGACCCTGGACACCCCACCCCTCGCCGTCGACGGGACCCCCACCCGCGAGGGTGCCTTCGGTTCGGCCGTCGGGCTCACCTGCCGGGCCTGCGGCGCTCAGCAGCCGCTCGGCGCTGCCTTCGCCTGCATGGAGTGCTTCGGGCCGCTGGAGGTGTCCTACGACTTCCCGGCCATCACCCGAGCCGACATCGAGCGGGGCCCGCGCAGCATCTGGCGCTACGCACCGTTGCTTCCGGTTCCGGCCGACGTCGCCTCCTTCCCGGGCATGGACCCCGGCGGCACCCGCCTGGTCCGAGCCGACAACCTCGCCCGTGAGCTCGGCATGCGCCAGCTGTGGGTCAAGGACGACTCCGGCAACCCCACCCACTCCTTCAAGGACCGGGTGGTGGCGGTGGCACTCGCGGCAGCGCGCGAACTCGGGCTGACGGTGCTGGCGTGCCCGTCCACGGGCAACCTCGCCAACGCGGTCGCGGCCGCCGCGGCGCGCGCCGGCATGCGCAGTGTCGTCCTCATCCCAGAGAACCTGGAGACCCCCAAGGTGCTGGCCACCGCGGTCTACGGCGGCACGCTGGTCGCCGTTCGCGGCACGTATGACGACGTCAACAAGCTCGCCACCGAGATCGCCGGCGAGCAGGAGGACTGGGCGTTCGTCAACGTCAACGTCCGCCCCTACTACGCAGAGGGCTCCAAGACGTTGGCGTACGAGGTGGCCGAGCAGCTCGGCTGGCACCTGCCCGAGCAGGTCGTGATCCCTGTCGCGTCCGGCTCCCAGCTCACCAAGATCGACAAGGGCTTCGGCGAGCTAGGGCGGCTGGGACTGGTCGAGCCCACCCCGTACACGCTGTTCGGGGCGCAGGCGAGCGGCTGCTCTCCGGTCTCCGCGGCATTCAAGGCTGGCCACGACGTCGTCCGCCCGGTCAAGCCCGCCACCATCGCCAAGTCCCTGGCCATCGGCAACCCGGCCGACGGGCCGTACGTCCTGGACGCCACCCGGCGCACCGGCGGAGCCGTCGAGGACGTCAGCGACGAGGAGGTGCGCGAGGGCATCACGCTCCTGGCGCGCACCGAGGGCATCTTCGCCGAGACCGCGGGCGGGGTGACCGTTGCGACCCTGCGCAAGCTGCTCGCCGCGGGCCGGCTCGACCCCGATGCCGAGACCGTCGTCTTCAACACCGGCGACGGTCTGAAGACCCTCGATGCGGTGGCCGACCGCGTCGGACCGGCGGCGACGATCGACCCGTCGTACGCCGCATTCGCAGCCAGCGGGCTCGCCTGAGTCCTCGGTCAGCTGCCTCGATCCCACCGCGGGGACGCTGTCCACGGAACTGCGCAGTGGTGCTAGGCGCATGGTCGGTGGGATAGGCTCGTCCAGGCCGTGCGCCACAAACCGGGGCGACACGGCGGATCAGAGAGGGTCGGTCCTTCGACCCTCGTCACCGAGTTACAGGAGTTGCGATGGTGCGCGGCACCGTGAAGTGGTTCAACGCAGACAAGGGCTACGGCTTCATCGCCGTCGACGGCCAGGACGACGTCTTCGTCCACTGGTCGAAGATCAAGTCCGACGGCTACAAGACCCTCGAGGACGGCCAGGCCGTCGAGTTCGAGGTCGTCGACGGCCCCAAGGGCCGCGAGGCCCACGAGGTCAATCCGGCCTGAGTCCCCTCAGAGCTTCGGCAGGGCCCGGTCCGTCACGGACCGGGCCCTTGCCATGTCCCGACCTGGCGATCCCGGACGGCCGACGCGAGCCTCCGGCTTGCACTCGGCAGGGTCGAGTGCTAAATCTAGTGGTGGCACTCTCCTGTCGCGAGTGACAACGAGCAGCAGCGAGCCAGTGCCAGCAGAACCATTCGGGGCCGGTCCGATGAGGTCCCCGTCGCCGTCGGGACGTGACCGCCGGCGCGGGTGCCGTCCGTCGCGGGCATCGCCGGTCCTCCACTGCGACGTAAGGACATCGCGGACACATGCCGAAGACCATTGCGTTCAACGAGGAAGCCCGCCGAGGTCTCGAGCGAGGCATGAACACTCTCGCCGACGCCGTCAAGGTGACGCTCGGCCCCAAGGGCCGCAACGTCGTCCTGGAGAAGAAGTGGGGAGCCCCCACGATCACCAACGATGGCGTGTCCATCGCCAAGGAGATCGATCTCGAGGACCCGTACGAGAAGATCGGCGCCGAGCTCGTCAAGGAGGTCGCCAAGAAGACCGACGACGTCGCCGGCGACGGCACCACCACCGCCACCGTGCTGGCACAGGCACTGGTTCGCGAGGGCCTGCGCAACGTGGCAGCCGGCGCGAACCCGATGGGCCTCAAGCGCGGCATCGAGCGCGCCGTGGAAGCCATCAGCGAGCAGCTGCTCAGCATGGCCAAGGACATCGAGACCAAGGAGCAGATCGCTTCGACCGCCTCGATCTCCGCCGCCGACCCGCAGGTCGGCGAGATCATCGCCGAGGCGATGGACAAGGTCGGCAAGGAAGGCGTCATCACCGTGGAGGAGAGCAACACCTTCGGTCTCGAGCTCGAGCTCACCGAGGGCATGCGCTTCGACAAGGGCTACATCTCGCCGTACTTCTGGACCGACGCGGAGCGCATGGAGGCGGTGCTCGAGGACCCCTACATCCTCGTCGTCAACTCCAAGATCTCCTCGATCAAGGACATGGTCCCGGTGCTCGAGAAGGTCATGCAGTCGGGCAAGCCGCTGATGATCATCTCCGAGGACGTCGAGGGCGAGGCCCTGGCCACCCTGGTCGTCAACAAGGTGCGTGGCACGTTCAAGTCGGTCGCCGTCAAGGCTCCCGGCTTCGGTGACCGCCGCAAGGCCATGCTGCAGGACATCGCCATCCTCACCGGTGGCCAGGTCATCAGCGAGGAGGTCGGCCTGAAGCTGGAGAACGCCGACCTCGACTTGCTGGGTCGCGCTCGCAAGGTCGTCGTCACCAAGGACGAGACGACGATCGTCGAGGGTGCCGGTGACGCGGACCAGATCAACGGCCGGGTCAGCCAGATCCGCGCCGAGATCGAGAAGTCCGACTCCGACTACGACCGCGAGAAGCTGCAGGAGCGCCTGGCCAAGCTGGCCGGCGGTGTTGCGGTCATCAAGGTCGGAGCTGCCACCGAGGTGGAGCTGAAGGAGCGCAAGCACCGCATCGAGGACGCCGTGCGCAACGCGAAGGCAGCCGTCGAGGAGGGCATCGTCGCCGGTGGCGGCGTCGCACTCGTCCAGGCGTCGGCCGCAGCGTTCGAGAAGATCGACCTCGAGGGTGACGAGGCGACGGGCGCCAACATCGTGCGCGTCGCGGTCGAGGCTCCGCTCAAGCAGATCGCGATCAACGCCGGTCTCGAGGGCGGGGTCGTCGCCGAGAAGGTGCGCGGGCTGGACGCCGGGCACGGTCTCGACGCAGCCAGCGGCGAGTACGTCGACATGATCGCCGTGGGCATCATCGACCCGGCCAAGGTGACTCGGTCGGCGCTGCAGAACGCCGCTTCGATCGCCGCGCTGTTCCTCACCACCGAGGCAGTTGTCGCCGACAAGCCGGAGAAGGCCGCTGCGGCCATGCCCGGTGGCGGCGACGGCGGCATGGGTGGCATGGACTTCTGAGTCCAGAGCAAGGCCGCACGAGCAACGCCTGACAGGGGCGGTCCCGGTTCGCCGGGGCCGCCCCTGCGGCATGTCGCCGGCCCCTCTCAACCGGCACATCGAGCCCGTACGGGCGCGGCCCGCGTACCCTCCGGGCGTGACCTGCGCCGGACTGCTGCTCGCGGCGGGAGCAGGACGGCGCCTGGGGAGACCCAAGGCGCTGGTCCGTGACAGCGACGGCAGCCCGTGGGTGCGCAGGGCGGCCGAGCTGCTCGCAGCGGGCGGGTGCACACCGGTCGTGGTAGTGCTCGGCGCCGAGGCAGAACAGGCGCGTGAGCTGCTGCCGCTCGATGTCGATGTCGAGGTCGTGGTGGCGACCGAGTGGGCCGACGGCATGGGGGCCTCCCTGCGCGCCGGACTCAGCGCACTGCCGGAGCTGGCCGAGAACGCCGACGCAGCGCTCGTGCTGCTCGTCGACCTGCCCGACCTCGTCCCCGCCGTCGTACGCCGGGTGGCCCAGCACGCGGCACCGCAGGCGCTGGCCCGGGCCACGTACGGGGACACCGCCGATGCCAGACACGGTCATCCGGTGCTGCTCGGCCGCGAGCACTGGGCCGGGGCCGCCGCGACCGTAGTCGGCGACCGGGGAGCCCGCGACTACTTGGACGCGCACGGGGTGATCGGGGTCGACTGCTCCGATCTCGCCAGTGGCGCTGACGTGGACACCGTCATCGACGGGCACGCCGATCCCCGCGTCCCCTGACCGGGCATACGGCATGCTCGACCGGGTGAGGGAATCCTGGCCGGGCGTCGGATCGGCCGACGACGTCGAACACCTGCTGCGCGGCACCGGCTACCTCGCCGACGCAGGCCTCACCACGATCACCTACCTCGCCCTGACGATGCAGCGGCCCCTGTTGCTCGAGGGCGAGCCCGGGACCGGCAAGACCGCGCTGGCCGAGGCGCTGGCCTCGGGGCTCGAGGTGCCGCTCATCCGGCTTCAGTGCTACGAGGGCATCGACGCGTCGCAGGCGTTGTACGACTGGGACTTCCCTCGCCAGATCCTGCACCTGCGGACCATCGAGGCGGTGGCCTCAGGCGCGGCCGACGTCGACTCGGTCGAGCAGTCGTTGTTCGACGCGCGGTTCCTGCTGGCCCGCCCGGTGCTCCAGGCATTGCAGCGCAGCCCCGCGGTGCTGCTTGTCGACGAGATCGACCGTGCCGACGACGAGTTCGAGGCCTTCCTGCTGGAGGTGCTGTCGACCTTCTCGGTCAGCATCCCCGAGTACGGCACGGTCACCGCCGACTCGCCGCCACTGGTGGTGCTGACGTCCAACCGCACCCGCGAGCTGCATGACGCGCTCAAACGGCGCTGCCTGTACGACTGGATCGACCATCCGGGCCTGGTTCGCGAGGTCGACATCGTCCGCAGCCGGCTGCCTGAGGTCTCCGTCGCGCTCGCCGAGCAGGTCGCCACCGTGGTGCACTCGCTTCGGTCCGGCGCTCGGCTCGTCAAGCCACCGGGGGTGGCCGAGACGCTGGACTGGGCCTGTGCTCTGCACGCGCTGGGACACGAGGAGCTCGACCTTGCCGCGGCGGCGGCCACGCTCGGTGCTGTCGTCAAATACCGCGAGGACCTCGGCCGAGCCCGCGAGCAGCTCGACCGTGTGCTCGCGGGCTGACGCGAGGGATGCTGTCGCCTGTGAACGACGTCGACGCGGTGCTGCTCGGCTTCGCCGCGGCGTGCCGCGCCGGCGGCCTCCCAGTGAGCGTCGACCGCGGCCAGCAGTTCCTCAAGGCCGCCGCGCTGGTCGGCGCCGGCTCCCGGGACGGGGTCTACTGGGCCGGGCGCAGCACTCTGTGCGCCGGCCCCGACGACCTCGAGCGCTACGACCGTGCCTTCGATGCCTGGTTCGCTGCCGAGCGTGCGTCCGGCGCGACCAGAAGCGAGCCGCAGGTCAGCAGGCAGGCCGAC
>DASQMN010000157.1:0-6504 GCA_035645475.1 Nocardioidaceae bacterium | reverse complement strand
TCGACCTCAAGCCCGTCGGGATCATGGAAGCTGATGCTCTTCAGCACTCCGAAGTCCGTGACCACGCCGTCTGAGGCATTCCGCTCAACGAGCCTGCGGCGAGCCTCGTAGAGCGTCTCCTCGTCCTCGACGTTGATGGCCAGATGGTCGATATGGCCCCTGCGGAAAATGTCCGAGCTTGCTGCTGCTTGCGGGTGGTCAGGCAGGGCGAAGGCGTGCAGCGCCGCACCCCCGCCAACACCCACCGCTGCGTGTCGGAGCCCGTCCTCGTCCAGGTCGAAGAGAACCTCGGCGTCGAACATGTCGACGTAGAAGGCCGTGAACGCGTCGATGTCGTGCGTGAGGAGCGCGACATGATTGATGCCGATGCTGAGTGCCATGGGTACTCCAGTCCGAGATCGTCAGGTATCCTGACTGAATGTGGCAGGTTTCTGGTAGTTCGTCAAGCAACCTGACGTTTCCGTGGTCGGCATGACCGCGCAGGCAGATCCGCCGCCGCCGCTCGCTCGGCTCCTGGCGCTGGCATTGGACAACTTGTCTCGTCAGCTGCAGGAACGCATCAGAGAGGCCGGCTTCACCGACCAACGCATGGCTCACAACGCCGTCTTCGCCCACGTCCCTCCTGAGGGCATCACGCTGGCGGAACTGGCGCGCAGAGCCGGGATGACGAAGCAAGCCATGTCCGAGCTCGTCGTGGATCTGGAGGGCAAGGGCTATCTCACCCGTCGGGTCGACCACCAGGACAAGCGGGCGAAAGTGATCGAGCTGAGCGAGCGTGGGTGGTCGGCGATGAGTGCGGCGCTCGCGGCCTTCGAGGAGATCGAACGAGCTCTCGCGCGTGAGCTGGGGGCCTCCAGGCTGAAGGCCCTCCGGCGCACCCTGGAGATGCTGGCCGCCTAGCCACCGCTGCGCTCGCGCCGCGGTACGGAAGGTGGTGGCGGCGCGACGATGTAGCCGTCCGCGAGCGAGCCGTAGACCTGCAAGCTGCCTGGGCGGTGGTGCCAGAGCCAGGCCAGGTGCGCGCAGAGGATGGCGTCCAGCTCGTCCTCGATCCGGGTCAAGTCGCCGGGCCGCGGGTCGGCCACGATGCGGGAGAGCTCCAGCCAGCGTGCGGAGTCGCTCAGCCGCAGCTCAGGGATCGATGCGAAGTGCCGCACCAGCAGGGCGAAGCCCGCTGCCCGCGTTGGCCCCGACTTGTACACGATGCGCTCGGCGAGGCCGAACAGCCCGACCATCGCCGGATGCGGGTAGACCTCGATGCACACCGGGGCTGCGGCACTCCCCCGCCGTGCCGGGTCCACCGACCATCCGAAGCGGGCCGCGAGCGTCGCCGCACGTGGAGGATCGAAGTGGGCACGGCTCCGGTTGGACGAGTGCGCACCGATCTTGTGTCGCCCGAATGCTCGCGAGATCTCGGTCTCGCAGCGTCGCTGCCCCTTCTCGTTCGGCACGATCAGCGGTGCGTCGAGCGCAGCGACCACGACGTCGCCCGCGAACGCACGAACCCAGTCATCGATCTCGTCGTCGGTGCGGACAGTGCCCGACCCGACCAAGCGGCCGGCTTCGTCGACCACGGCAACGCCCGTCCGCGCCTTGACACCCCAAGCCAGGTCGATGCCCACGAAGCCGGGCAGGGGGGTGGCCATAGACGGAGGCTAGACGCCGTCCGGAATGAGTACTCCTACTCTGTCCGCTCGCGTTCTGGCCGACCTAGCGTCGACGCATGTCTCGACGACGCAGCACAGGACACCTGCTCATAGCCCTCGTCACCGCGCTGGCCGTGACCCTCGCGGGAGGTCCGGCGCTGGCCGCCGGTGGTGGTGCGCATCCTGAAGCCCGGCAGGCGCAGGACGGCGGACCCGCCTCCGTGGTCACGCGGTGCATCGGAGGCCCCGGTCGGCTCACGGTGGCGGTAGGTACGCCGAACCAGGACGGGGACTACCCCGTCACGGTCAGCGGAAGTCGCATGGCTGAGGGCTCGACCTGGAAGGTGCGTGTCGAGTGGGAGGAGGACCGCCAGCAGCAGCGGTTCCGGCGTACGGCGGTCGATGGTTCGTGGTCGGTCAGCACGGTGATGGAGGCCAGCAGGTACCGGCCCGTCTTCAACGCCGAGGCGTACGGCAGCGTAGGGGGCGACATACGACTGTCCTGCTACAACCTCGTCCTGGTCGGTCAGCAGGTCGCCGGCGGGCTGGGGGGCTGCGACAACGGCCTGATCGCCCTGCTGGCCAAGCAGCGCGACGACGGTTCCACCGTTGTCCGTCCCTTCGTTCTCGGTGGCGGTTCACACCAGCGATGGAACCTTGAGCTGCGCGTGGCCGCCGCCGGTAGTCGGCAGACGGTGAGCTTCCAGGACTCCAGCAACCGCTGGAGTGAGCTGACGAGCCGGGTGCGGTTCGAGGGGCTAGGAGCCGACCCACGCTTCCAGCTGCGGGTCTCGAACTCTCGCGGTGTGCGGTGCTGGTTACGCCTGGTCCCCGGCTCGCACCTGACCGCGATGAGCACCTCGAGTCCCGCCGGGCCCTCGGTCCCGCGGCTCCTGCGGCAGCAGAGCGACGTGCACTGACGGCGTGCGGGGTGCACGGTGGCTACTCGTCCAGGCCATGCTCGATCGCGTATCGCACCAGCTGGACCCGGTTGTGCAGCTGCAGCTTGCCCAGGGTGTTCTGCACGTGGTTCTGGACGGTGCGGTGGGAGAGGTACAGCCGCTCAGCGATCTGCTTGTACGACAGCCCCTTGGCCACCAGGCGGAGCACCTCGGTCTCCCGCTCGGTGAGGCGAGGTGTATCCGAGCCCGCCGCCGTCGGGGCCTCGGACAGTCGGCGGAACTCGCCGAGCACCAGCCCGGCGAGTCCGGGCGTGAAGACCGTGTCGCCGGCTGCTACCCGCCGGACCGCCGCCACGAGCTCCTGGCGCGACGCCGACTTGACCAGGTACCCCGTGGCTCCTGCCTTGACCGCATCGAGCACGTCGGACTGCTCGCCCGAGGCCGACAGGACCAGGACCCGGGGCGGCTCGTCGAAGGACATCAGCGAGGTCGTCACCTCGACGCCGCTGGGGGCGGGGATGTTCAGGTCGAGGACGACGACACCGGGCCGGGTGGCCTTGGCGCGGCTGATCGCCTCTGCGCCTGTGGCAGCTGTGGCGACGATCTCGAAGCCTTCGTCCGCGAGGTCGCGAGTCACCGCCTCGCGCCACATCGGGTGGTCGTCCACGACCATGACTCGGATCGGCTCCCCGCTCACGGAGGAGACGCTACAGACCGGGTCGTCCGGCGATCACCGATCCACGCGCATTTCGTGAGCGTCGCGCACCGGAGGTCGCCTGGTGCATGGTGTAGGTCGCCTGCCAGGTGGCCGCTCGGTAACGCTGCGAGCAGTGCCAGGTGCGTGCGACGGACGGCACGAGGCGGTGTACTGAGGCATGAGGCGAGGGGCTGACCAGGCGCCGGCACGTCGCGCGCCGGTGGATGAAGCGCCGTCTCCTTCGGTGGAGAGCTCGCTGTACCGTCCGCTGGCCGTCCTCCGGGTCCTGCTGTTGGTCAACGCCATCGGGCTGTTTCTGTACCGAGGCCTCACTGCCAATGGTGGCCGGTGGTCGAACACCGACCATGTGACCTCAGGAGTTCTCGTCCTGGCAGCGCTCGCGGTGTGGACGGGGGTAGCGGTCTGGGCCTACGACAAGCCACAACGACGGCGTGCCCCCCTGCTCGTGTTGGACTTGCTGGTTGCGATTGCCGCGATCCTGGTGTCCCCACTGGTCAAAGGGGCGTCCATGCAGGCCACGCTGCCCGGCTTCTGGGTCGGGGGGGCGGTTCTGGCCTGGGCGGTTCACTGGCGGTGGGTCGGCGGTAGCGTTGCCGCGATCGCGGTCGCGGCGGCGGACCTGTCCATCAGGTCCGAGATGACGACGGTGCAGTACGGCAACATCCTGCTCGTGCTGCTCTGCGGGCTCATCGTCGGCTACACCTCCGGACTGCTGAAACAGATGGCCACTGCCCGCGACCAGGCGCAGCGCGAGGCAGCCGAGGCCCGTGAACGGGCCCAGCTCGCCCGAGTCGTCCATGACGGCGTTCTGCAGGTGCTGTCGCTGATGCAGCGCCGCGGCACCGAGCTCGGTGGCGAGGTCGCCGAGCTCGGCCGACTCGCGGCGGACCAGGAAGCAGCGCTCCGGGCGCTGGTACAACGCCGTACCAACGCGTCCCCCGTCGGTTCGGAAGATCTAGCCGGCGCCCTCTCCCGCCTGCAGTCGGGGCTCGTGACCGTCTCCGTGCCCGGCTCACCGGTCGTCATGCCCACCGGCGTCATCCGCGAGGTCCTCGCGGCCGTCAGCACATGCCTGGACAACGTGAGGAAGCACGTGGGGGACGACGCGGCCGCATGGGTCGCCTTGGACGACCGTGGGAATCACGTCGTCGTGAGTGTCCGAGACAACGGGCCGGGCATCTCACCGGGGCGGCTCGAGGCGGCCCGCGCGGAGGGTCGACTCGGCGTGTCGGAGTCGATCCAGGGCCGCGTGAGCGACCTCGGCGGCACGGCGAGCCTCGTCTCGGCTCCTGGCCAGGGAACCGAGTGGGAGATCACCCTTCCCAAGACGGTGGCCGTTGCTCGCTGACGGCAACGGGAACTCCCGTCCCGCCAGTTCGTCGCAGGCACCAGCGGTCACGCGTCACCTCGACGTGGCTCACTCACCGTCGCGGATGTCGACCCCGACGAGTGCGGCGTTACCCCGGGAGTCGACCATGACCGTGGCTACGGCTTCGCCCTGCTGCACCGCCTGTTCCATCTCGTAGGCCTCGTCCTGGGCCAGGAAGAAGCTGTCGATTCCGCACCGCAACCGCCAGTGCTCGTCCTTGCATCGGAGGAACGGTCCGGATTCGGGCCGCTGGGCTACCGCGGGCGACCCGACCCAGACCTCGCCCGAGCGAACCAGCGGAACGTAGGCCGTGTCGCTGCCGCCGTCCTCGCGCTCAGTCCGGTCCAGCCTGTTCGGCAGGCCGGGGTAGCTCAAGGCCACGTAGGCCCCGCGGAAGGGGTCGATGGGGTCGACGGGAGCGACCTCGAGCAGGTACTCCTCCCCGGTGAGCCGGGCCGACAGTGGGCCGGCGACCGCGATGGGGAGGAGTGCGAACTGAGCCAGTGCGGCGACGACGACCTTGCTGGTGCGGGACGCGAGGATGGTCATGCCGCTGCTCCTTCGAGATTTGCGACCAGGCGGCGACGCCCTCGGTCGAAGAGGTATCCGCTGACGAGCAGGACCACGCCGAGTATCAGGAACAGCGATGCGCCGGTGATGATCGGCGCGAAGACCGCAAAGCTCTGCACGGTCGTGAAGAGCACCAGCGCGGCAGTGCCCAGGACTGTCAGTCGGGGGGAGTCCCTCAGCACGCCCAGGACGGCGTACCAGCCGGCGGCGATCACGTACACCGCGACGCTGATGAACGCGTGCATATAGCTCTCCAGCGGAACAACACCCGCGACCGGTCCCGGGGCCTCCCACAGCACCAACAGCACTCCGGCGACCGCGCCCAAGCACGGCGCCACCGCTTCCAGCCGACCGCGGCCCGTCGAGAGCACGACGGAGGCGGCGACAGCGGCCAGCGCGGCGACCAGGCCGGTCACCACCCAGATCGACCAGGTGAAACGATCCACCTCGACCTCCGGGAATGCCGCGACGAAGAGCGCCAGCAGCGCCAGCACCGCCGAGGCCTCACGCCACGACGCGGCGAAGGCCGGGCGCCACCGGCCGGCGTGGGCGACCGCGACGGCGCTTGCCACCACGGCCACGAGCAGGACCGGCAACACGAAACCCATCCCGTCCAGCGCAGCCTCCACGATCTCCCACACGTACCAGCCTGTGCTCACCGCGATACCGACCAGCAACGCCGTCACGGACTCCACGGCGTAGGCGTAGACCAGTGCGCCAAGTCCCCAGATGCCCAGCAGGGTGGGTTCGAAGGCCGGCACCTGGAGGCTCTGCGCCGCCTGGAAGACGACCGCTCCGAAGCCGAGAGCGGCAAGCAAGCGGAACGCTCCGACCACCGGGCTCGCACTGTCGTGACCATCGGAGGGTTGGTCAACCTCCCGCCGCCAAGCCAGCAGCTCTGCCGCGGCGACGAATACGAGCCACAAGGACGTGACCACCAGGAATCGCAGCAGCGGCGACATCTCGTCGAGGTTGCTGGCGACCAGCCAGAGCAGCCCGACGCCGACGAACGCGCCACCGATACGGAGCAGGAGCGGGGCCAGGGAGAATCGCTGCTCCACGACGTAACGGCTCAGGATCGCCCGCTCGTGCGCGTCTTCGATGACCCCCGCGGCACGCCATGCCCTGAGCTCGCCCTCGAGCCAGGCCAACTGGCTCGGTGTCACCGACTGGGCGCCGAGGCGCTCGGAGATAACGTGATGTGGTGCCATGACAGCAGTGTCGAACCGGTCGGCACCTGGCCGCATGAGCGCGAGTACTCAGCCGCTCTAGGTCCTTGCACGCAGATCGCCGGCACAG
>DASQMN010000156.1:0-3035 GCA_035645475.1 Nocardioidaceae bacterium | reverse complement strand
CCCGAACGCGACCAGGGGGACCACCTCTGCCGCACCCAGCAGCCCGGCCAGGGCCAGCGATCCGGTGAGCTCCTTGACCTGGAACGGCAGCGCGACGTAGGTGGTGATGCTGCCGAAGTAGGTGATGAGCCCGGAGGTCCACAGCAGCCGGAAGTCCTTCGACGTCCGCAACGGCGAGGTGTCCACTCGCCAGCGAGGGCGGGTGGACACCGGCGGAGCGTGGGGGGCGACTGGATCGGACACGACGCATCATGATGGCCAACCGCCCGGTTGCTTCGCCACCGGTTAGTCGCGAGTGCGAGACCTCAGTCGAAGGTGTGCTCGGCGGCCGGGAACGACCCCGACTCGACCTCCGCCGCGAATCGCTGCGTGGCATCCAGCAGCACGCCACGCAGGTCGGCGTACTGCTTCACGAACCGGCCGACCTTGGCGTTGCCGAAACCGGCCATGTCGGTCCAGACCAGCACCTGCGCGTCGCAGCCGGCGCCGGCGCCGATGCCGATGGTCGGGATGCTCAGCTCACGCGTCACCTCAGCCGCCACTGAGCCTGGCACCATCTCCAGCACCACCGCGAAGGCACCCGCCTGTTGCAGCGCCATCGCATCGGTCAGCACGCGATCGGCGGTCTCACCACGCCCCTGCACCCGGTAGCCGCCCAGGGCGTGCTCGGCCTGCGGGGTGAACCCGATGTGACCCATGACCGCGATGCCGGCGTCGGCGAGCAGCCGTACGTGCGGCGCCATCGCCCGGCCGCCCTCGAGCTTGACGGCATGTGCGTCGCCCTCCTTGACGAAGCGCACCGCGGTGTCGAAGGCCTGCTCCGGGCTGCGCTGGTAGGAGCCGAAGGGCAGGTCGGAGACCACCAGCGCCCGGGACACCGACCGGGTGACCGCCTGCGTGAGCGACAGCAGCTGGTCGACGGTCACCGGCAGGGAGGTGGCGTGGCCGAACACGTTGTTGCTGGCGGAGTCACCGACCAGCAGCACCGGTATCCCGGCTTCGTCGAAGATGGACGCGGTGTTCTGGTCGTAGGCGGTGAGCATCGGCCACCGGCGCCCCTCAGCCTTCCATCGCTGCAGGTGCACGGTGCGTACGCGACGTACCACCGGGGCATCGGCGCCGCTGCCGGGCGGCGCGGGCACGTCCGCGGCACCGCCGGTCGAGGACTCGCTCACGAGCTCTCCTTCACGATGCGCTCGCGCCAGGCGTTGGTGATGGGCAGGCGCCGGTCACGGCCGAAGTTCCGGACGGAGATCTTCGGCCCCGGTGGGTACTGACGGCGCTTGTACTCGGCCGTGTCGACCAATCGCAGAACCCGTTCGACCAGCTCCGGGTCGAACCCCTCGGCCAGCAGCTCCGCCGAGCCGAGGTCGCGCTCCACGTACGCATCGAGCAGGCGGTCGAGCACCTCGTAGTCGGGCAGCGAGTCGGAGTCGAGCTGACCGGGGCGCAGCTCGGCGCTCGGCGGCTTCTCGATCGCGTGCTCGGGGATGGGCGGCTGATCTCCGCGGCGTAACGCCTCTGCGTTGCGCCAGCGTGCCAGCTCCCACACCAGTGTCTTGGGCACGTCCTTGATCGGCGCGTAGCCACCGACCGCGTCACCGTAGATGGTCGAGTAGCCGGTGGCGAGCTCGCTCTTGTTGCCGCAGGCGAGCACCAGGTGTCCGTGCTGGTTGGACAGAGCCATCCAGATCACCGCGCGGATGCGGGCCTGCAGGTTCTCCTCGGCCAGACCGGTGACCGTGACGGCCTTGGTGTGGGCCTCGACGAGATCGGCGATCGGCACGGTGTCCAGCTGCAGCCCGGTCCGTCGGGCGAGCTCGGCTGCGTCGGTCCGGGAGTGATCGCTGGACCAGGCGCTCGGGTTGGAGACCCCGACGACGGAGTCCGGCCCCAGCGCGTCGACTGCCACCGCAGCCACGACGGTCGAGTCGATCCCGCCGGAGATCCCGAGCAGCACCGAGGAGAAGCCGTTCTTGCGTACGTAGTCGCGCAGGCCAAGCACCAGCGCGTGCCACACCTCGGCCAGGTCGTCCAGCCGCGCGGCAGCGACCTGCGGCTGCGGTGCGTACGCGGGCAAGGGCGCGGAGGTGACGACGGTACGGCGCACCCGGAGTCCCTCGAAGCAGTCGTCGGCCGCGGGCAGATCCGGCGTCGCGGCCGGCAGGTCGAGGTCGACGACCAGCAGCTGCTCGATGAACTGCGCAGCCCGCGCCACCTGCTTCCCGTCGGCGTCGACGACGAGGCTGTCGCCGTCGAAGACGAGCTCGTCCTGCCCGCCGACCAGGTTCACGTATGCCAAGGCGCATCCGCTCTCGCGGGCGCGCCGCTCACACAGGGTGAAGCGCTGGTCGTCCTTGGCCCGCTCGTACGGCGAGGCGTTGATGACCAGCAGCAGTCCGGCGCCGGCAGCAGCGGCCGCCGCAGAGGGGCCGTCACGCCACAGGTCCTCACAGATCGCGATGGCGACGTCCACGCCGTGCATGCGCACCACCGGCAGAACGTTCCCAGGTACGAAGTAGCGGTACTCGTCGAATACGCCGTAGTTGGGCAGGTGATGCTTGGCCGACCGGGCAACGACCTGGCCCTGGTGCAGCACGGCCGCCGCGTTGACCGGCAGCCGGCGGGGGCCTACCCCGATCGGAGCAGCGGTGTCGGTGGCCGTCTCGGATGCGCTGAACGCAAGGTCGTCGGGTGCCGCGGTCACGGAGCCGGCCCTGTCGCCGGGCCGACCCAGGCAGCCGGCCACAACGATCAGGTCACCCAGTCCTTCGCTCGCGAGGTCCTCGGCCAAGCGCACGAGCGCCTTGCTGGCAGCGTCGACGAACGACGAGCGCAGGGCGAGGTCCTCGATCGGGTAGCCGGTGAGCGCCATCTCCGGGAAGGCAACCACGTGGGCACCCGCGGCCGCTGCGTCGGCGCTCGCCCGCAACATGGACGCCGCGTTGCCGGCGAGGTCGCCGACGCGGGTGTTCACCTGCGCAAGGGCGAGGCGTAGCTGCGGCACCCCGTCAGCCTATCGACGGGGCCACCAG
>DASQMN010000155.1:0-16668 GCA_035645475.1 Nocardioidaceae bacterium | reverse complement strand
GCATTCGCAGCCGAAAGCCGTGTGTCTTGTGCCGGCGACGGTTGTTTGGCTGGAAGGTGCGCTTGCTCACGAGGGTGGCTCCACGATGGGGACGACGACTGGACTGTCCCCTTGCTTTCACAGGCCCACCGGGGCGGCCCTTCAGGCCGCAGATCGGGCCGCTACCGGTCAGGAGGCGGACCGTTTCACGATACGGGGGGCCGGTAAACGGGTCAAACGCTGGTCGCTGGGTCGCGTACAGAGAGAAGCCGAATCGCTCCAGAGCGTGACAAATTGCTGTGGACAACGGTTGCCCTCGGTCCCTGCGGGCCGTTACCGTCTCGGGATCGAGAGGGCCGGCTACTTGGCCGTCGGAGGGGTGTCGCAACCGGCGCAGGGCACCACCTTGTGCCTGTGGCGTCATGTTTGCGCAGGTCAAGTGGCCAATGCCTTGCAGCAGCGGGCTCGTCAGCCGCGGAGCTGACGAGGCAGCAGTGCCGGTAGGACACCTTTGTTCACACCCTGTGGACAAAGGTGTGGATGCTCAGGGGCGGGCGAGGGGATGACTACGTGGACGAGCGCGACACCGGTCCTGATTCGAGAGGGGGACCGCCTGGGTCCCCAGCGCTCGCGGATCTCCTGGTCTCCTGGACCCAGCTGGTTCGTGAGCTGCCACCCGGACAGCGGGCCTGGCTCAAGAACTCCCAGCCACTCGCCTTACACGGGTCGACCGTCATCGTGGCGGTCCGGGACGACTTCACCCGCGGTCAGCTTGAGTCACGCCTGCGTCCACGCCTGGAGCAATCGCTCAGCGTCAGCCTCGGGCAGCCGGTGAGCCTTGCGGTCAGTGTCGACCCCGACCTCCCCGAACTGAGTGGCATCACCGAGCTCGACGATCAGGAGGAGGCCGGGTCCCCTCCTGATCGCTACCCCGTGGAGGAGAGCCCCGCTGCCAATCGAGCTGCGTCCGGCTCGCCCCCGGCGGACCAACCCGTCGTCGACGACGGCCGCGCCGATACCAACTACTGGCGTGCAGGAGGCCTCACACCGACTCCGGCGACCGCGTCCTCCGTCACGTCCATGGCCGAGGCGCGGCTCAACTCCAAGTACCTGTTCGACACCTTCGTGATCGGCTCCAGCAACCGCTTCGCACACGCAGCCGCTGTCGCGGTTGCCGAGGCCCCGGGCAAGGCGTACAACCCGCTGCTCGTATACGGCGACTCGGGGTTGGGCAAGACGCACCTGCTGCACGCGATCGGGCACTACGTACGCAGCCTGTACGCCGGCGCTCGCGTTCGGTATGTGTCGAGCGAGGAGTTCACCAATGACTTCATCAACGCCATCCGCGACGACCGTGCTGCCGCCTTCCAGCGCCGTTACCGCGAGGTCGACGTCTTGCTGATCGACGACATCCAGTTCCTCGAGGGCAAGATCCAGACCCAGGAGGAGTTCTTCCACACCTTCAACACGCTGCACAACGCGAGCAAGCAGATTGTCATCACCTCCGATCGACCGCCGAAACGGCTCGGTGCCCTGGAGGACCGGCTGCGCAACCGGTTCGAGTGGGGACTGATCACCGATGTCCAGCCGCCGGACCTCGAGACCCGCATCGCCATCCTGCGTAAGAAGGCGGCGACCGAGAAGCTGACCGCGCCGGCCGACGTGCTCGAGTTCATCGCCTCGAAGATCCAGACCAACATCCGTGAGCTGGAGGGCGCTCTCATCCGAGCCACCGCGTTCGCGAGCTTGAACGGGCAGCCGGTCGACCTGGCCCTGGCCGAGATCGTCCTCAAGGACTTGCTTCCCGAGGGCGGCGAACCCGACATCTCCGCCGCGACGATCATCGCGCAGACCTCGGCGTACTTCACCGTGCCCATCGAGGACCTCTGCGGCCCCAACCGCAGCCGGAGCCTGGTCAACGCGCGCCAGATCGCCATGTACCTGTGCCGGGAGCTCACCGACATGTCCCTGCCCAAGATCGGGCAGCAGTTCGGCGGCAGGGACCACACCACGGTGATGCATGCCAACAACAAGATCCGCGAACAGATGGCCGAGCGCCGCCAGACCTTCAACCAGGTCACCGAGCTGACGAACCGCATCAAGCAGCATGCCCGTCAGCGTTGAAGGCCGGGATGAGGAAGGACCGCAGCTGCCTGTGGACGCAGCTGTGGACTACTCGGCCGGCTAGCCCGTCAGCGATTCAGTGGCGGTGGACGAGCCGGGAAGGGTCTCGGACGTGGCACCGCGCCTCACCGTTCCGAGCTACGACGTCCACAGGGCCGGTGGACGAGGCCACGCGATACGACCTGGGTGGAGCACCTGCTGTCCACAGTGTCCACAGCAGCAATGACGATGACGACATAGGTAGAACTCGACTGAGCGACAAGGTCTGGTGGGCTTCCGGCTGTGGATTTCGCCCCACTTTGAGCACCGCCGTCGGACAGCACCGGATGCGGCGTGACCCCCTCAACGGGGCGTGGCAGGATCGTGGCTCCCGAACCAGGAAGGCACCTCTCCTGTGAAGTTCCGCATCGAACGCGACGTGCTCGCCGACGCCGTCGCCTGGGCCGCCCGCAGCCTGCCTACCCGCCCCAGCGTTCCGGTGCTGGCCGGCCTCCTGGTCGAAGCCACCGCAGAAGGGCTGGTCCTGTCCGGCTTCGACTACGAGACGTCTGCGCGTGCAACGTTGCCGGCCGAGGTGTCCGACGAGGGGCGAGCGCTGGTGTCGGGGCGGTTGCTGGCCGACATCTGCCGGAGCCTGCCGGCGCGACCGGTCGATGTGTCGATGCAGGGGACCAAGGTGTCCCTGGTGTGCGGTACGGCGCGCTTCAGCTTGCAGACCATGCCGGTGGAGGACTACCCGACGCTCCCGGACATGCCTACCTCGACCGGGTCGGTGCAAGCGGATGTCTTCGCTGCCGCAGTGGCTCAGGCGGTGGCAGCCGCCGGTCGCGACGACATGCTGCCCCTCTTGACGGGGGTACGGATAGAGATCGAGGGCGACACCGTCGCGCTGATGGCCACCGACCGGTTCCGAGCCAGCCTGCGCGAGCTGACCTGGTACCCCGAGCAGAGCGACGTCTCCACCCAGGCGCTGGTGCCTGCTCGCGTTCTCGGCGACATGGCCAAGTCCCTGACACAAGGTACGCAGGTGACGGTCGCGTTGGCAGCGACCGGCTCCGGCGACGGCATCATCGGCTTCGAAGGGGTGGTCGGCGACGGATCACGCCGAACGACGACGCGGCTTCTCGAAGGCGAGTTCCCCCGCGTACGCCAGCTCTTCGCCGCCGAGCCGCAGACCAAGGCCTGGGTGGAGACCGCTGCCTTGATCGAGTCGGTCAAGCGGGTGTCCTTGGTCGCCGAACGGAACACGCCCGTACGGCTGACCTTCTCCGAGGGACAGGTCGTCCTCGAGGCCGGCAGCGGCGACGACGCACAAGCCACCGAGTCTGTGGAGGCGCAGGTCGACGGCGACGACATCTCGATCGGCTTCAACCCCCAGTACCTGCTGGACGGCCTCGGCGTCGTGCACCGGCCCTGGACTCATCTGGCTTTCGTCCAGCACACCCGTCCGGCGTCGATGTCCGGTGCGCAAGAGTCCGGGGCGGAACCAGAGCTGGACTTCCGTTATCTGTTGATGCCGGTACGCCTGCAGAGCTGACCTGAACGACCTGCGAGAGGAATCCTCATGGACATCGGACTCATCGGCCTCGGCAAGATGGGCGGCAACATGCGCGAGCGGTTGCGGCGCGACGGTCACACGGTGGTCGGCTTCGACCGCGACCCTGAGCTGCAGGACGTGGCCAGCCTCGAAGAGCTCGTCGACGCACTGCCCTCGCCCAAGGTCGTCTGGGTCATGGTTCCCGCCGGCGATGCCACCAGGCAGACCATCGCGTCCTTGGGGGAGCTGCTCAGCGAGGGCGACGTCATCGTCGACGGCGGCAACTCGCGCTGGACCGACGATGAGATCGCAGCCAAGCAGTTGAGCGAGCGTGGCATCGGCTATGTCGACTGTGGGGTGTCGGGCGGGGTCTGGGGCCTGGAGAACGGCTACGCGTTGATGGCCGGCGGCAGCACGGAGGACATCGCCAAGGTGCAGCCCGCCTTCGACAGCCTCAAGCCGCCATCGGAGGACGGGTTCGTGCACGCCGGACCCGTCGGCGCCGGACACTTCGCCAAGATGGTCCACAACGGCATCGAGTACGCGGTGATGCAGGCGTACGCCGAGGGCTATGAGCTGCTGGAGAAGGCGGCTGTCGTCGAGAACGTCACCGACGTGTTCGCCTCCTGGCGCACCGGCACCGTCATCCGCTCGTGGCTGCTCGACCTGCTCGTGCAGGCGCTGCGCGAGGACGCCGGTCTCAGCAAGATCGAGGGCTGGGCCGCTGACTCCGGTGAAGGCCGCTGGACCGTCGAAGCGGCTATCGACCACGCCGTGCCACTGAACGCCATCACCGCCGCGCTGTTCGCTCGCTTCGCCTCACGGCAGGACGAGTCCCCTGCCATGAAGGCCGTGGCTGCGATGCGCAACCAGTTCGGGGGTCACGCGGTGCGTGCCACCGGTGTTCCGGCCACCTCGGCCGAGCCCGCCTCGGAAGGTGCCGCCGGCGACGGCCGCGAAGGCGTCTGAGCAGCTTCTCGGTCGACCGGTCGCTGCATCCCGTGCACGTCTCTCGGCTGTCGCTGCACGACTTCCGCTCCTACGAGCACGTCGACATCGAGTTCGCGCCGGGGGTGTCGGTGCTGGTCGGGGCGAACGGACAGGGCAAGACCAACCTGGTCGAGGCCGTCGACTACCTGTCCAACCTGGCCTCTCACCGGGTGGCGACCGAGACTCCGCTGGTGCGGCACGGTGCCGACCAGGCGGTGGTGCGGGCGGTGGTCGTACGCGACGGTCGAGACGCGCTCCTCGAAGTGGAGCTCAATCCCGGGCGCAGCAATCGAGCCCGGGTCAACCGGGCGCCGCTCCCGCGGGTCCGAGAGCTGCTGGGGCTACTGAGGTGCGTGGTCTTCGCACCCGAGGACCTCGCCCTGGTCAAAGGCGATCCGGGCGAGCGGCGCCGGTTCCTCGATGCCCTGCTGGTGACCCGGACCCCTCGGCTGGCCGGGGTCCGCTCTGACTACGACCGGGTGCTCAAGCAGCGCAACACCCTGCTGCGCTCGGCCGGCGCGGCCCGCCGCGGATCCCGCGGATCGGCTGAGCTGCCCACACTAGGCGTGTGGGACGACCATCTGGTGCGTACCGGCGCCGAGCTGCTGTCGGCGCGCCTCGACCTCGTGGACGCCCTGTGCGCCTACGTCGCCGATGCCTACGCGTCCGTCGCTGCCGAAGCCACGAGTGGGCGTACGGAAGCGACGCTGCAGTATCGGCCGTCGGTCCCTGTTCCGGCGTCTGAACGCGACCGCGCCGCGCTCGGCGCCGCTCTAGCGGCTGAGCTGGCTGTACGCCGCGGTGAGGAGCTCGAGCGCGGCGTCAGCCTGGTGGGGCCACACCGGGACGAACTGCTGCTGTCGATCGGCGACCTACCGGCTCGGAACTACGCGAGCCACGGCGAGTCCTGGTCGTTCGCCTTCGCGCTTCGACTGGCGGCCTATCGGCTGCTGCGCAGCGAGGGCGACGATCCCGTCCTCGTGCTCGATGACGTCTTCGCTGAGCTCGACCGCCAGCGCCGCGACCATCTGGCGGCCTTGGTAGGGGATGCTGAGCAGGTGCTCGTGACGGCGGCGGTCGACGCCGACGTGCCGGCCTCGCTGTCTGGTGCCTGGTACGAGGTGGCCGAGGGGAAGGTGACCCGTGCCTCCTGAGCAGGAGCCCGCGCCGCCAGGGGGCGCCGACCCTGACCGGGATCAGGTTCAGCCACCCGGGGCGCCGACGGCGCACGACGCGACGGGCCTGGAGCTGGCCCGCAGCATCGCCGGGGCCTATCGGGGTCCGCTCAGCAGCCGGCGGGCCCGCCGGTGGCGCGATCCGGAACGGAGCGGGAGGCCGTCCGGCACGCAGCCGGTCAGCGGAGCTCATCCTGACGACCGCGATCCTCAGCTGGTCGGGGCCAGCCTGCAGCGACTGGTTGCCGAGCAGGGCTGGTCGACCGACCTCGCGGTGCACGCCCTGTTCGGCCGGTGGGACACGATCGTCGGTGCCTCGGTGGCAGAGCACTGTCGCCCGCGTAGCTTCGGCGACACCGAGCTCGTGGTGGATGCCGACTCCACCGCTTGGGCCACGCAGATGCGGCTGCTCGCCCCGACGGTCGTTCGTCGCCTCAACGAGGAGCTCGGGCACGGCACGGTCACCAAGGTGGTCGTCGAGGGCCCGCGGCCGCCGTCGTGGCGACGCGGCCGGCGTACCGTGCGAGACGGCCGGGGACCTCGCGACACCTACGGGTGAGCCGCGGCCCGGCGGCTGAGGGGTGGCCGTCGCTGCGCTTGCTGAATGGGGCAGAAGCGGCCGTTCAACCCGGCGCCTCCAAGGGGCACCCCTGCCCCTCCCCTGCTCGAGCCTCTCGTGCCCCTCTGTGAGGCGCTACGCGGCTGTTGAGCGGTCCGAAGCCCCCAGTGGGGCGTGTGCATACGCCCGAAACAGGCGGTCAGGCCTATATACTGACTCGTGACACCGGCCGCTGACCACGGCTGCGGTTCGTGTCCGTCTGAGGTGCCTGCGGGCACGCGCGGGCGCTCGTCCGCCGGCGCGCCTGCCTGGGCGCGACCGGGTGGCCCCGGGCCGCAGCGGCCCTCGTTTCGACCTGGAGGCCCCGTCTCGTGACGAGCACGCCATTCGAACCTCTGGCCGCCGACGCTGCTACGCCAGCACCTAACGCGGCGCAGCGTCTGGCGACAGCGTCGGCGGCGGTGCCCGGGCCGATGACGCCCACCGCGCGGGTGTCCAACACCTACGACGCCAGCGACATCCAGGTGCTCGAAGGCCTGGAGGCGGTGCGCAAGCGTCCCGGCATGTACATCGGCTCGACCGGGGAGCGCGGCCTGCACCATCTCGTCACAGAGGTGGTCGACAACGCAGTCGACGAGGCGCTCGCCGGTTACTGCGACCGGGTCGTCATCACGTTGCTGGCCGACGGTGGCGTACGGGTCGAGGACAACGGGCGGGGCATCCCGACCGGCATCCACCCGGTGGAAGGCATCCCTGCTGTCACGGTCGTGCTCACGGTCCTGCACGCCGGCGGGAAGTTCGGTGGCGGCGGCTACAAGGTCTCCGGTGGCCTGCACGGCGTCGGTGTCTCAGTCGTCAATGCGCTGTCCGAGCGGCTGGTGGTCGACGTACGCAACGACGGCTACCACTGGCGACAGGCGTTCACCCTCGGCGTACCCGACGCCGACCTGGAGCGGCTGGGTGCGACCGAGGAGACAGGCACGACCATCACGTTCTGGGCCAGCAGTGACATCTTCGAGACGATCGACTACTCCTTCGAGACGCTCAGCACGCGACTGAGGGAGATGGCGTTCCTCAACAAGGGACTCGAGCTGGTCGTACGGGACGAGCGCGAGGGGGCCGACGAGGTCGCGGAGGCGGTCGCTGACGCGACGGTCGACGACTTGGTCGACGGTGGCAGCGACGGCGTCAAGTCGGTACGTACCGGTAGCACCACCGGGATGGAGCGGCGGTTCCGCTACGACGGCGGTCTGATCGATTTCGTGACCCACCTCAACCGCACCAAAGAGGCCGCGCACCGCAGCGTCATCGCCTTCGAGGCCGAGAACCCCGACTCAGGCCTGAGCCTCGAGGTGGCGATGCAGTGGAACACGGGCTTCTCCGAGTCCGTGCACACCTTCGCCAACACCATCAACACCCATGAGGGCGGCACCCACGAGGAGGGGTTCCGCTCCGCGCTGACCACCACGGTCAACAACTGGGCTGAGACCTGGGGCCTGGTGAAGAAGCGCGAGGACCGCGTCTCGGGCGACGACATCCGCGAAGGGTTGACCGCGATCGTGTCGGTCAAGCTGGCCGAACCGCAGTTCGAGGGACAGACCAAGACCAAGCTCGGCAACACCGAGGCGCGCTCCTTCGTCCAGAAGGTGGTGCACGACCACCTCGGCGCGTGGTTCGAGCAGAACCCCACCGAGGGCAAAGAGGTCGTTCGCAAGGCGATCGCGGCTGCCAGTGCGCGGATGGCGGCGCGCAAGGCTCGCGACCTCGCCCGAAACCGCAAGGGCCTGCTCGGCGGCGGTGGGCTGCCTGGAAAGCTCGCCGACTGCCAGTCGACCAATCCCGAGGAGTGCGAGATCTTCATCGTGGAGGGCAACTCCGCGGGTGGGTCGGCCAAGGGTGGACGCGACCCGAGAGTGCAGGCGATCCTCCCGATCCGGGGCAAGATCCTCAACGTCGAGAAGGCACGGATCGACCGGGTCCTGGCCAACATCGAGGTCCAGTCGATCGTGTCGGCTCTGGGCACCGGCATCCAGGAGGACTACGACGAGGCCAAGCTGCGCTACCACAAGGTGGTGCTGATGGCTGACGCGGATGTCGACGGCCAGCACATCTCGACGTTGCTGCTGACCCTGCTGTTCCGCTTCATGCGTCCGCTGGTCGAGCACGGTTTCGTCTACCTGGCCCAGCCGCCGTTGTACCGGATCAAGTGGAACAAGCCGGCCGAGCACGAGTTCGCCTACTCCGACCGGGAACGTGACGTGTTGATCGCTGCCGGCCAGGAGGCCGGCAAGCGCCTCCCCAAGGACAACTCGATCCAGCGGTACAAGGGCCTGGGCGAGATGAACGACTCCGAGCTGTGGGACACGACGATGGACCCCGCCAGCCGCCTCCTGCGCCAGGTCTCACTCGACGACGCGGCTCTGGCAGACGAGATCTTCTCCGTGCTGATGGGCGAGAACGTGGAGCTCCGTCGCTCGTTCATCCAGCGCAACGCCAAGGACGTCCGATTCCTCGACATCTGAGGAGCGACGAGCGCAGCAAGGAGACCCGGAAGATGTCGACAAAGCCAGAGACATCTAGGGCAGCATCCTCTCGCCCCGTGTGGAACTCCCTCCCGCATTGAGTAAGGACACCGCGTGACAGACGACGTGACGACCGTGCCCGACGGCCCGGACGACCCTGGCGGCCGGATCGAGCCGGTCGAGCTGCAGGACGAGATGCGGCGGTCCTACCTCGACTACGCGATGAGCGTGATCGTGGGCCGGGCTCTGCCCGATGTGCGCGACGGGCTCAAGCCGGTGCACCGGCGCGTGCTCTACGCCATGTACGACGGTGGCTACCGGCCGGACCGAGGCTTCTCCAAGTGCAGCCGCGTCGTCGGTGACGTCATGGGCCAGTACCACCCGCACGGCGACGGAGCGATCTACGACACCCTGGTGCGTCTGGCCCAACCGTGGGTGATGCGCGCACCGCTGGTACAGGGTCAGGGCAACTTCGGCTCACCGGGCAATGACCCTGCAGCGGCCATGCGCTACACCGAGGCCAAGATGGCGCCGCTGGCCATGGAGATGGTCCGCGACATCGAGCAGGACACCGTCGACTTCCGGCCCAACTACGACGGTCGCGGATCCGAGCCGGTGCTACTGCCCAGCCGGATCCCGAACCTGCTGATCAACGGCTCGGCGGGCATCGCGGTCGGGATGGCCACCAACATCCCGCCACACAACCTGCGCGAGGTCGCCGACGGGGTGCAGTGGTCGCTGCAGCACCCCGAGGCCTCCCGCGAAGAGCTGCTCGAGGCGCTGCTGGAGCGCGTCAAGGGGCCGGACTTCCCCACCAGCGCGCTGATCGTCGGCACCAGCGGAATCGAGCAGGCGTACCGGACGGGGCGCGGCTCGATCACCATGCGTGCCGTGGTCGAGGTGGAGGAGGACTCTCGGGGGCGCACGACGCTCGTCATCTCCGAGCTGCCTTACCAGGTCAACCCGGACAACCTCGCGTTGAAGATCGCCGAGCTGGCCGACAGTGGTCGGGTGCAGGGCATCGCCGACGTTCGCGACGACTCCTCCTCTCGTACCGGTCGGCGGCTGGTCGTCGTGCTGCGTCGTGACGCGGTGGCTCGGGTGGTGCTGAACAACCTGTACAAGCACACCGATCTGCAGACCAACTTCAGCGCCAACATGCTCGCGCTGGTCGATGACGTGCCTCGCACCCTGAGCCTGGACGCGTTCGTCAGCCACTGGGTCACCCACCAGATCGACGTCATCCGCCGCCGCACCCGCTACCGGCTGCGGGAGGCCGAGCGGCACGCACACCTGTACCGCGGTTACGCCAAGGCCCTCGACGCACTCGACCAGGTCATCGCGCTGATCCGGGCAAGCCAGACCACCGAGCAGGCCCGTGACGGGCTGATCGAGCTGCTCGACATCGACGAGGTGCAGGCCCGCGCCATTCTCGACATGCAGCTGCGAAGCCTCGCGGCGCTGGAGCGCCAGCGGATCATCGACCAGCTCGCCAAGCTCGAGGAGACGATCGCAGACCTGGAGGACATTCTCGCTTCCGAGCCACGGCAGCGGCAGATCGTCTCCGACGAGCTGGCCGCCATCGTCGACAAGTTCGGCGACGACCGGCGCACCCAGTTCGTGCACGCCGACGGGGACCTGTCCATGGAGGACCTGATCCCCGATGAGGACGTGGTCGTCACCATCACGCGCGGCGGGTACGCCAAGCGGGTGAAGGTCGACCAGTACCGAGTTCAGCGCCGGGGCGGCAAGGGGGTGCGCGGAGCGACGCTGCGTGGGGACGACGTGGTCGAGCACCTCTTCGCAACCACCACGCACCACTGGATCCTGTTCTTCACCACGGCGGGCCGGGTCTATCGGGCCAAGGCTTATCAGCTCCCGGACGCCGGCCGGGACGCCAAGGGTGGCCACGTGGCCGGCCTGCTGAGCTTCCAGCCAGATGAGCAGATCGCCCAGGTACTGACGGTGCGGGACTACGAGCAGATGCCCTACCTGGTGCTCGCCACTCGCAACGGCTACGTCAAGAAGACCCGGCTCGGTGACTACAACAGCCCCCGGCAGGCAGGGGTCATCGCCATCAACTTTCGTGAGGAGGATGACGAGCTGATCGGGGCAGCGCTCGTGCGAGCAACCGACGACGTCGTGCTGGTGTCCCGCCTCGGCCAAGCGATCCGGTTCCGTGCCGACGACATCCAGCTACGGCCGATGGGCCGTGCGACGTCGGGAGTCACGGGCATGAAGTTCCGCGGTGAGGACCAGATGCTCAGCATGTCGGTCATCCCGGCGGAGGAGCAGACCGGCGAGGGTGAGTCCTCGCACTTCATCTTCACGGTGACGGAGCGTGGGTACGCCAAGCGCACCGCCGTCGTGCGGTACCGCTTGCAGGGCCGTGGCGGTATCGGCATCAAGGTCATGCGTGCCGACGCCGAACGCGGATCGCTGGTCGGCGCCACGGTCGTGGCGGAGGGCGATGAGGTGCTCGCGATCCGCTCCAGCGGCCAGGTGACCAGAAGCCAGGTATCAGACGTGTCGTCGACGGGTCGTGACACCATGGGCGTCAAGTTCGTCGACGTACGTGCCGGAGATGAGGTAGTCGCCATCGCTCGCAACGCCGACGCCGACGTTGAGGAGCTGCAGGAGGCGACGGTGCACGACACCGGTGTGATGCCGCAGCCCTTGGTCGACGAACAGGAGCCTGGATGAGCGACGCGAGGACGGACGACGACACCCAGCCCATCGCACCACCGCGGCCACTGACATCCGCTGGCGCCAGTGCCGCCACGGTCGAGCCGCAGGCGCGTGCGGCCGCCGAGCGGCCGAGTCCAGAACCGGAGCCTTCGCGCACAGCCGACCTGGCACACCCCGACCAGGACGGTGCCTCGTCCGGGGGGGCGACAGCAGCCCAGACAGTGCAGACGGCGCCTCCTGTGCAGCCAGCCCCGCAGTACAGCGGTCAGCCGGCTGTACGTACGCCGCCCCCGGCTCGGCCGTCGGGGCGCAAGGCGCGGCTCAGGCTGGTGCGGGTCGACCCGTGGTCCGTCATGAAGATGGCGCTCGCCCTGTCCATCGCCCTGGCCATCGTGTTCGTCGTGGCGGTTGTCATCGTGTGGCTGGTACTCAGCGCGGCCGGAGTGTGGGACGCCATCAACGACAGCATCAGTGCCGTGCTGGACGGAGACACCAACGGCTTCGACGTGGAGGACTACGTCAGCCTCGAACGAGTCGCCGGTGTGGCGCTTGTCCTGGCGGCGCTCAACGTCGTCCTCATGACGACGCTCGCCACGCTTGGCGCCTTCTTGTACAACCTGGCGTCCTCGCTGCTCGGCGGGCTCGAGGTCACTCTCGCCGAGGACCGCTGAGCTCCACTACCGATTGGCTGCGCTCAGAGAGGCTGGGGTAACCTTCGGCGGGCCGGTGCGCCAGTGCGGCAGCGCCCTCCCGGGCCTATAGCTCAGACGGTTAGAGCGCTTCCCTGATAAGGAAGAGGTCACAGGTTCAAGTCCTGTTAGGCCCACCAGCGCACGTGTTTCCACAGGCTTGGAGAGGTACCGGCATGAAGAAGTACCTGGCCGTCGCCGCGGCGGTCGCAGCGGGGGTGGTCGCATGGCGCCGCAGCGGCGTCGTGTCACCACCACCTGACCTGTGGGCCGCCGCGACCGACCCGGTGACACCTGCACGCTGACCTCGGGTCAGCCTGGGGGACGTAGCTCAACTGGCAGAGCACCGCCTTTGCAAGGCGGGGGTTGTGGGTTCGAGTCCCATCGTCTCCACTCATCGGTAGACCGGTGCCTCACGCGTTTCCCCGCCCCAGCGGATCGTGCTGCTGCACGGTGAGTCCCGCGGCGACCCGAACGCCTTCGAGTCGGTCCTGACCTTCGCACCGGACGGTGCCGCGACGCGGCTCGAGATGCGCACGGTGTTCCCCAGCAGGGAGCTGCGCGGCGAGGCGGTCGAGAAGTACCACGCCATCGAGGGTGGTCGGCAGACCCTGAGCAAGCTTGCCGCCTACGTCACCGACATCGCTCGGCGGGGAGCTGAGGGCTGATGGCTGGAACGGTGTTCTTCAGCCGGCGCGATGTCGCTGGACGGCTACATCGCGCCGGAGTCCCTCGGGGGCTTGATGGGGCGGCAGTGGATGGAACTGCAGGCTTGGACCGCCCCGCGGGTGACGCATCTGACCTACGCCGTCCGGAAGCCGTGACCGAGCGGCATCGGTGCCTTCGACCACAACGGTCAGCCGCTCAGGGGCGCGTCTCCAGGTCGACGTGCCAGCCGACGAACCGGTAGTGCCCGCCTGGTGCAGGTTCGGCCATGTCATCAACCCAGACTGCCCGGCGCACCTCCGCCAGTCTCTGCGAGCCGGCTACCGGTAGCCACTCCATGGGCCTTGCCTCGGCGTACATCTGCCGCCGCTCGCGAATGCGCACGATCGTGCCGCGAGTCTCGGTGCCGCTCAGGTGGTCCTCGAGGACGAGCTCATGGTGGTCCTCGTCGAACTCGGCGTCGTGCAGCACCGAGGGCAGCTCCGGTGGGCCGTACCCCCAGATGCCATCGGGGCCCTCGTACTCGCCGACTTCCCCCTGGTGCTCGAACCGCAGCGTCCGCTTGCGGCGCAGCGTCACATGTGACGCGGGAGGCTCCGACGACGCCACCCGGGTACGGATCGTCAACAGCCACGACACATCGTCGTCAACTCCGAACCATGCGCCGTCGCGCCGGTCGCCACAGCACTCGAACTGCCACAGGTGAACATTGACACCGATCCGCATGTCTTGGACCTGGCGGCTCAGCGCCAACCCAGCTCGGGCGCCAGATGTTGCAGCACGGCGTCCAAGACGTGGGCGTTGTAGTCGACCCCGAGCTGGTTGGGGATCGTCAGAAGCAGCGTGTCGGCTGCAGCGATCGCCTCGTCGTCAGCCAGCTCCTTCACCAGATGCTCCGGCTCGCCGGCGTAGGTCTTGCCGAACCGCGCTGGACCTCCGTCGAGGAAGCCCACCTGGTCCTGGCTGCCGGCGTCACGCCCGAAGTACGCCCGATCCATGTCGGTGACGACCGGGAAGATGCTGCGGCTCACCGACACCCGGGGCTCGTGAGAGTGCCCTGCGGCCTTCCAGGAGTCACGGAACCGCTGGATCTGCTCGGCCTGCAGCTGGTGGAACGGCACACCCGTGTCCTCGGTCAGCAGTGTGGAGCTCATCAGATTCATGCCCTGCTCTCCCGTCCACTCGGCCGTACGCCGTGTACCGGCGCCCCACCAGATCCGGTCGCGAAGCCCGGGGGAATGCGGCTCGACCCGCAGGAGGCCTGGCGGGTTGGGAAACATCGGTCGCGGGTTCGGCTGCGCGAACCCCTCGCCCTTGAGGACCTCGAGCAGCACCCGGGTGTGTTCGCGTGCCATGTCGGCGTGGTCGGCACCTTCCGCGGGGACGTGACCGAAGTACCGGAATCCGTCGATCACCTGCTCCGGCGAGCCACGGCTGATGCCGAGCTGCAGCCGGCCACCGGAGATCAGGTCGGCGGCTCCGGCGTCCTCGGCCATGTACAGCGGGTTCTCGTAGCGCATGTCGATCACGCCGGTGCCGATCTCGATCCGGTTGGTCCTGGCGCCGATCGCAGCGAGCAGCGGGAACGGTGAGGCGAGCTGGCGAGCGAAGTGGTGCACCCGGAAGTACGCGCCGTCCACGCCCAGCTCCTCGGCGGCGACGGCGAGGTCGATGGACTGGAGCAACGCATCGGCAGCCGTGCGCGTCTGCGAGTGCGAGGTAGGTGCCCAGTGCCCGAAGGACAGGAATCCGATGTTCTTCACCTCCCTACCAACACCGTGAGGGCGCAGACCTTCCCTGGCGTGCGCGGGGAACATTGCCTATCGTTGCTCCGACCCTGGGACCCGGTCAGTGCGCAGTCTCGGGGACGGGCGCTGAGTGGAGCAGCATGCGAGAGTTCTCCCCGTACGGCCAGTCCCACCTCATCGTCATGGCGCTGCTCGTCGTCGGCGGCCTTGTCCTGGTCGCGTGGGGGCGACGACACCGTGAGCCGGCGACGGTTGCACGTGATTGCCGGTACCTCGCGATCGCGATCCTGGTCTTCATGCTGCCGCTGCAGGCCGTGGCGATGGTCCGCAGCGGGTACGACCTACAGCGCTCCCTGCCTCTGCAGCTGTGCGACGTCGCGGCCCTCCTCGCGCCGTACGCGTTGTGGAGCCGTCGCCACTGGGCGGTCTCGCTGACGTACTACTGGGGTCTGACGCTCACCACCCAGGCGGTCATCACCCCGGATCTGTCCCGCGACTTCCCCGATCCGGTGTTCATCCTCTTCTGGGGCATGCACCTGCTGATCGTGTGGGCAGCCATCTATCTGACCTGGGGATTGGGCATCGCGCCCGACTGGCGGTCGTACGCCACCGCCGTCGTGGTGACACTGGGGTGGATGGTCATCGTCTTCGGCGTCAACTCGGCGATCGGCAGCAACTACGGCTACCTCAATGCCAAGCCGGCTGCCGCCTCGCTGCTCGACTACCTCGGTCCATGGCCGGTGTATCTGCTGGTCGAGATAGCCATCGTGTCGGCGGTGTGGGCGCTCATGACCCTGCCCTGGACGCGCCGAACTCGGACCCGTCCGCAGCCGGGACGAGCGACGTACGCGGCGCGATAGCGCCAGTCGGTCGTGGCCGTCGCCGTCCCCCAGGCACGTAGCGGTCGCCGTACTGTCGGCGCATGACGACCCGAGTGCGTGCGAGAGACTTCACCGAACGTGGCCTGACCGACTGGCGCGTGCTTCGGCGCAGCATCGAGGCGACGTACCGCTGCGGATCCTTCGCGGCGGCCGGCTCGTTCGTGCTGGCTGTCGCTGACGTGTGCGACAAGCAGGATCACCACGCGTCGGTGGACCTTCGGTATCCGGATCTGGTCCACATCCGATCGACCACTCACTATCTGGATGCAGTGACCGACCGAGACGTCGCCCTGGCAGGGTCGATCAGCGGCCTGGCTCGCGAGCGCGGCTTCGCAAGCACACCCTCTGCCAACAGCGTGCTGGAGATCGCCATCGATGCGCTGGACATCGGCGCCGTACGCCCGTTCTGGCAAGCGGTGCTCGACTACGTGGAGGGCAAGCCCGAGGAGGACGGCACGGTCGTCGACCTCTACGACCCGAACGACATCGGCCCACCGCTGTGGTTCCAGCAGCTGGATTCCCCCCGCCGGCAGCGCAACCGCATCCACCTCGACGTCGTCGTACCGCATGACGTCGCCGAGGAGCGCCTGGCCGCCACGATCCAGGCGGGCGGGCGGCTGGTCAGCGATGCCGCAGCCCGTGCCTTCTGGGTGCTGGCTGACCCGGAGGGGAACGAGGCGTGCATCTGCACGTGGCAGGACCGGAACGACTGAGCAGGGTGGGCGGGGCCGGGCGGTAGAAAGTATGCAGCTCAGCGATCACGGCGCGGTATCTGCACGAGCCGCGCCGCAGCCTCGTTGGCCAGCTCGGCCGAGCGACGTAAGTCCAGCCCACGTGCCAGACCCGCCGCAACCTGACCGGCGAACTCATCACCTGCCCCGGTGGTGTCGACGGCCGTGACCGGCTTGCCCGGGATGTGGACGATCCCATCCGCGCCCGTGCCGACGAACGCACCGCTGTCTCCAGCTGTGACGACCACCGACTGTGCCAGCTCGGCCACGGCAGCAGCGAGGGCACCGATGTCTTCCTGGACACCGTCGACCGAGCCGCCGACGGAGCCGCCGACGGAGCGCAGCACCGCATCGGCTTCGGCCGCGTTGACGATGAGGG
>DASQMN010000154.1:0-2601 GCA_035645475.1 Nocardioidaceae bacterium | reverse complement strand
CGGTCGAATCCCGGGCTTATCGGCCCGACCGCCTTGAAGTGGGTCGGAAGGGTGACGGCAAACTCGACATTCGGCCGACTGGGAAACTTCCGACATCAGATTCGTCACACGTCGAGGTACTTGCGCGTCACGATGAAAGTCGGGATCAGGGCGATCACCAGGGCGAACACCACCGTGAGCCCGCCGGCCAGCATGACGTCCTGCCAGTCGACCCACGGGGTCAGACGACCCAAGCGCTCGGCGAGCGTGCGGCGTACCAGGAACTGCATGAACCCGATCAGCACGCCGCACGCGAGTGCTGCTGCGATGACCGCCGCGAGCAGTGCCTCCAACACGAACGGCAGCTGGATGTGCCAGGCCGACGCGCCGACCAGTCGCATGATGCCGATCTCGCGCCGTCGGGCGAAGGCTGTCAGCCGGATCGTGTTGGCCACCTGCAGCACCGCGGCCAGCATCAGCACGCCTGCCGTACCGAGGGCCAGCCAGCGCATCACGCTGAGGATGTTGTACATCGGCTCGAGCAGCTCGCGCAGGTCCACCACCTCGGCGACCCCGGCCAGCCCCTCCACCGCGGCCGTCACCGAGTCGAAGTCCTGTGGGTCCTCGAGCGTCACCCAGTACGACGCCGGGAAGGAGTCCTGCTCGAGGGCCTCGAACAACCGACGACCGCTGTCGCTCTGCCCGAACCGCTCCTGCGCCTTGTCGTACGCCTCCTGCGGCGACTGCAGGTAGTAGGACTCGACCTCGGGGTCGTCTCCGATGGTCTCCCCCACCCGCTCGGTCTCAGCCTCGGTGGCGGCTCCTTGGATGCAGTTGCCCGACGGAGAGTTCTCGGCGCACAGCACGACCTGGATCTGCAGCCGGTCACCCCAGTAGGCCTCGGTCTTGCCGATCTGAATCTGCAGGAGAAGCCCGATACCGACCAGTGCCAGGGAGACGACCAACGTGACCACGAGCGACAGCGTCATGGACACGTTGCGCCTGAGCCCCGCCCAGAGCTCGGCGAGGACCTGCGGGCCAGCCATTGTCGTCCCCCTCAGTTCTGGTAGCCGTAGACACCGCGGCTCTGGTCACGGATGACCTTGCCGTCGTCGAGCTCGATGACGCGTTTGCGCATCTGGTCGACGATGCCGGCGTCGTGGCTGGCCATGACGACGGTGGTACCGGTGCGGTTGATCCGGTCGAGCAGCTTCATGATGCCCACCGAGGTGGCCGGATCGAGGTTGCCCGTCGGCTCGTCCGCGATGAGAATCGTGGGCCGGTTCACGAACGCGCGTGCCACCGCCACCCGCTGCTGTTCGCCACCTGACAGCTCGTCGGGCATCCGATCCCCCTTCCCGGCAAGGCCGACCAGCTCCAGCGTCTCGGGCACCAGCTGCTGTATCACCGAACGCGGCTTGCCGATCACGCGCAGCGCGAAGGCGACGTTCTCGCTGACGGTCTTGTCCGGGAGCAGCCTGAAGTCCTGGAACACGGTGCCGATCTGGCGACGCAGAGCCGGCACCTTCCGCTTCGCCATGCGGTCTACCTGCGTGCCGGCCACGTAGACCGCCCCGGACGTGGGCGTCGCCTCGCGCAGCACCAGCCGGAGGAACGTGGACTTGCCCGAGCCGGACGCGCCGACCAGGAAGACGAACTCGCCCTTCTCGACCTCCACGTCCACGCTGTCCAGCGCAGGCCGACGCTGACCTGCGTAGGCCTTGGTGACGTTCTCGAAGCGGATCACGATGCCATTCCAGCAGCCCCGTCGGCCGGCGATCGGGAGCAGGGGTGGGAACCGCGGCGTGTGCCCACGGCGTTTCCGGCCGGTCGACGAGTCTACGACGGGTCCCGGCCGCCCCTGCCCGGGCGCTCCTGGCCCCGCACGGTGGAGCCGCTCAGCGCACGAGGCGGTCCAGGAGACGCTGCAGCTCGGCCGCCGGGTCCGCGGTGACCCCGCCGTGGATCGGGCCCGGCTGGACGACCGTCGAGCGCGGAGCGGCGAGCCAGCGGAAGCGCTCACCACGGGGGCTCTCCGCCGCCGGGCCGGAGGAGGCGTCGCCCGCGCACACGGCCTGGATCGTGTTCAGCGCGGCACGCAGCGACTCGGACAGTCCCTCGACCTCGCCACCCGGGTCGAGGGCGGCCAGCCGATCGCGGTCGACGTGGACGGCTGCCCCCAGGAAGTCGGCGGCCTGGCAGTAGACCGCGACGCCGACGTTGATCGACTCACCCCGGTCCACCCGCGGCACGGCCCGCAGCAGGACGTGCTCGAACCCCAGGAGCCGGCTCATGCGGCGACCGGCAGCCACGACTGTGCCGCCGCCAGCCGGGCCATCAGGTGCTCCACGTACGCGGCGCGCAGATGGTCGGCCGTGGCCTGGTCGGGCGAGGACGGCAGCCACTGGTCCGGCACCTGGCTCACCACGTCGTGCAGCAGCTCCCGGGTCACCAGTGGCGCCAGCGCGGCGGCCGCAGCCGGCACGGCGGCCAGGTGGGGCGACAGCACGTGGTCGGAGGCGTCGTACGGTGTCTCGGCGAAGTTTCGCGGGTCACGGGGCCCCGATGGCCAGCGGTGGTGGAACCACAGGGCGGCGCCGTGATCGATGAGCCACAGCTGGC
>DASQMN010000153.1:0-2174 GCA_035645475.1 Nocardioidaceae bacterium | reverse complement strand
GAGCTGCCGCCGGCGCAGCTCACCGAGACCGCCGAGTCGACTCCCGGCACCCGGCTGCTCGACCCCACACTGGTGGCTCCTGCCTTCGAACAGCTCCAGCAGGTGCGTGGCTACTACAGCGTGCCCACCACGCTCGACGTCGACCGCTACCTGCTCGAGGGAGAGAAGCAACGCCAGGACGTGGTCATCGCCGCACGAGAGCTGACCCTGGACGGCCTCCCGCCGGAGTCGCGCAGCTGGTCCGTCGACCACACCATCTACACGCACGGATACGGCGTGATCGCGGCTCGCGGCAACGATCGCACAGCGCAGGGCGAACCGGTCTGGGTCGAACGCGACATCCCACCGATCGGTGAGCTCGACATCGAGCAGCCCCGCATCTACTTCGGTGAGCAGTCCCCGGAGTACTCGATCGTCGGCGCACCCGAGGGCACCGAGCCGGTGGAGGTCGACCGGCCGCGTGGGGCGGACACCGAGGAGACCGAGTCGTTCACCTACGACGGCACCGGTGGGGTCGAGGTGGGCAGCGTGTTCAACAAGGCGCTGTACGCGCTGAAGTTCGACGAGCCCAACATCTTCCTCTCGGGTCGGGTCAACGAAGCGTCCAAGATCCTGTACGACCGTTCGCCGGGGGAGCGGGTGGCCAAGGTGGCTCCGTGGCTCACCGTCGACGGCGACCCGTACCCCGCGGTCGTGGAGGGCCGCATCGTGTGGATCGTCGACGGCTACACGACGGCATCGACCTACCCCTACGCCGAGCAGACCAGCCTCCGCGACGCCACGTCCGACACCCTCACCGACACCAGCGCAGTGGCGGCTCTGCCCAACGACCAGGTGAACTACATGCGCAACTCCGTCAAGGCAGTGGTGGACGCCTACGACGGCAGCGTCGAGCTGTACGAGTGGGACACCGAGGACCCGGTGCTCAACGCCTGGCAGTCATCCTTCCCCGGCCTGGTGCAGGAGAACGACGAGATTCCTGAGGCGATGGAGGACCACTTCCGCTACCCCGAGGACATGTTCAAGGTACAGCGCTCGATCCTCGCCGAGTACCACGTCACCGAGGAGTTCACCTTCTACGAGGGCAGCGAGGCGTGGAAGATCCCAGAGGACCCGGCGGTCACCACAAGCGGGGCGCTTCAGCCGCCCTACTACCTGTCGGTCCAGGGTCCGGGGATGGACCAGCCGGCGTTCTCCCTCACCAGCGTGTACCTGCCCAACAGCCGCCAGAACCTCGCGTCGTTCATCTCGGTCAACTCAGAGACCAACTCCGAGAACTATGGCGACATGCAGATACTCCAGCTGCCGACCGACACCCAGGTGCCCGGGCCGAGCCAGGTTGCCAACGCCTTCCAGTCCGATCCGGCCATCTCCGACGAGCTGCTGCCCTTCAAGCAGAGCGCCAGCACCACCCTCAGCTTCGGCAACCTGCTGACTCTGCCTGTCGGCGACGGCCTGCTCTACGTGCAGCCTGTCTATGTCGAACGCGCCGCATCAGAGGGGTCCTACCCGGTGCTGCAGTACGTGCTCGCGACGTTCGGCGACCAGGTGGGCTTCGGTCAGACCCTCGACGGCGCGCTGCGCATGGCGCTCGGGCTCGAGGAGGCGCCGGCGACCGATCCCACCGACCCGTCGAACCCGCCGGAACAGGGAACCAGCACCGCGGACCAGTACCTCGCCGACGCGGAGGCAGCGTACGAGGAGGCACAGGCGGCGCTCGCCGCCAATGACTTCGCCACCTACGGCGAGAAGATCGACGAGGTGCAGCGGCTGGTGCAGAGGGCGCGCGAAGCTCTCGCCGCGGCGGAAAGCCGCCCTGGGGACGAGCCCAGTGCTGACCCCTCGGCCGACCCGAGCGCGGACCCGACCACCGAGCCGACGGAGTCGCCCGCCGCCGACGGCGGCTGAGCTGCTGCCGGTTTGATGGAGGCGCCACCGGGGAGATAGACTGGTCGTACCGACGCGGGGTGGAGCAGCTCGGTAGCTCGCTGGGCTCATAACCCAGAGGTCGCAGGTTCAAATCCTGCCCCCGCTACTAGTAGAACCGCAGGTCAGAGGCCCTTCGAGACGATGCTCGAAGGGCCTTGGCGTGCTGGTTAGCCGTCGGTTACCTAGCCGATGCTTCCGGTACGCCGAGTGCGGACCACGCTGCACGATGTGAACGCGCTTTTTGA
>DASQMN010000152.1:0-1893 GCA_035645475.1 Nocardioidaceae bacterium | reverse complement strand
TCGCCACGGCTCGTCAAGTTCGGCGTCACACAAGACAACCCGGGAAGACGTCCGCGCTGCCACGGGCGCATCCAGGAGCCAGCTCTGCCATCACGTCGCCGACTAAGCCTCGATCCACCGCGTGAGCCGGCGGATGCCCGGGTTGTGAGGGTGATCGGTCGGTGGCGGAGCCGGAGCGCTCGGGCCGGTGTCGGTGAGCGGGGTAGTTGGTGTGCAAGACGGCCGGTGTTGCCGGTCGAAGGCGACGTCGGGGCGTGCGTGATCGCGGAGGCCCAGCAGAGGTGGTCGTCGGCGGGCGGCGGCCTGGTCAGGCCGGCGTGGGCAGCGCGCGTAGGCGGCTGAGGGCTTCGCAGAAGGCGTGGCGCCAAGGCCAGCGGGCGGGCAGGTGAAGCGTCCAGCGCCGGGCGGTGCAGGTGAGCCGGCCGGGCAGCGTCAGCCAGCGCCGGCGCAGGGTGCGGGCGGTGCGGATGGTGCTGTTGGGCGCTCCGAGTACCTGGGTCCAGCGCAGCAGGTTGTGGGCGATGGCGGCCAAGACGGTCCAGGCGCTGTTGGCGTAGAAGCGGCCGGATGGGAAGTGCGCGAGCGCCTGGTCTTTGAGGTCGCGGATCGCGAGCTCGATCTGGGCGTGCTGGCGGTGTTCGGCCTCGTCGATCGCTAGCGGCTCGGGGCGGTTGGTGATGAAGGCGAAGTGCTCCCAGGTGGGCAGCAGCTGGCCCTGGCGATCGAGCGTCCGAACCCGCCTGATGACCAGCCGGCGGCCCGAGCTCAGCGTGGTTTGCGCGATCTGCGCGATCGAGGTCTTGGGGTAGTCGGGCAGTGTGATCCAGGCGGCCTCGTTGATCGCCTCGATCGCCGTGCGGATGCTGGGGTGCCGGCGAACGCCGATGGAGAACTGCCAGCCGGCCCGCTCGAGCTTGACGAAGGTGTCCTTGTTCCAGAACCCGCTGTCGGCTCGCAGCAGCTTCGGCCCGGTCGCCGGGGTGCGGCCGATGCGGGCGATGAGCTCGTCTTCGCTACCGGCCGGACGACTCCGACCAGAGGAGCTTCCCGACCGGCGTGCTGAAGTCGACCATCGGCTCCAGGCACACCACCTGCACCCCGGCGGCCGTCAGGCGCTCCTTCACGGCGACCAAGTGGGCGAAGTTGCGGCCCAGCCGGTCGAGCTTCGCCACCCCGACGCGGACGAACAGCCGCGCCTCGGCGTCGGCCAGCAGCCGGTCAAGGTCGGGGCGGTCCTTTCGCTTGCCCGACACCCCCGGCTCGCGGTACTCGCCCGCAGGGTCCACTCCTGGTCGCTGATGTACTTGGCGACCCTGCGGTCCTGCTCGTCGAGGCTGAGACCCTTGTCGGCCTGACCCTTCGTGGACACCCGGACCAGGCTCGCGGCCCGGATGGTGCCGCCGTCGTGTGAGGTAGCGTGCATCTCGCTTCTTCTGGTGGTTCGAAGTGGTCTCACGGCCCCGCGCTGCTCGGCGGGGTCGTGCTACCGCCACGAGTGACCGGACGCTCCCAGCAGAGTTGGCGCGTTGGCGTTCTGGCGCCGGTCGATCCGGTCGGCTGTCGTTCGTCTATGGGTCGAACCGCGGCGGTCCATGGGGGCCGGCGCACCACAGCCCGAGGAGGGACATGACGATGCAGTACCTGCTGACGATCTGGATGGAGGAGACGGACTTCGTGCCGACGCCCGAGGCGATGGCGCCGTGGAGGGCGTTCAACAACGAGGGCACCGCCGCCGGCGTGCTGCGCGGCGGCTCGGGCCTGCAGCCGTCGACGACGGCGACCACCGTCCGCGGTGGCGGCGAGGTCGTGCTGACCGACGGCCCGTTCGTGGAGACCAAGGAGCAGCTCGCGGGCTACTACGTGGTCGACTGCGCCGACCTCGACGAGGCGATC
>DASQMN010000151.1:0-17738 GCA_035645475.1 Nocardioidaceae bacterium | reverse complement strand
GCGCGGCTACGCCACCGAGGCTGCACACGCGATGTGGGTCTGGGCGGCCGAGCGCGGGGCCCGTGTTCTGCGCGCCAGCATCGCTCCGCACAACGCGCCGTCGCTGGCCCTGGTGCAGGGTGCCGGCTTCGTGCACGTCGGTTCTGAGATGGACGAGGTCGACGGACTGGAGCACGTGTACGAGCGCCCCGCAGCCGGTCTGGCCTGCCGGGGCGACGAGCGGCTGACCGACGTCGGTCAGCGTCCGCTGACGTAGGTGTTGAGCTGGTCCCGCTCGAACTCCAGGTCGCTCATGCGGGCCTTGACGGCGTCGCCGATGCTCACCAGGCCGGCGAGCTTGCCCTCGTGCACGACCGGGACATGCCGGATCCGCTGCGCCGTCATCAGCCTCATCAGATCCTCGAGCGTGTCCTGGGACTCGCAGACGGAGACCTCCACCGTCATCACGTCACCGACACGGGCGTCCAGCGAGGACTGACCGCCGCTGAGCAGGCGTACGACGTCTCGCTCGGAGATGATGCCTAGCACCTCCGCTCCGTCGTTGCTCACCACGGCCGCACCGATGTCCCATTCGGCGAGCAGGTCGACGAGCTCTTGCATCGTCGCCTGCGGGCTGATGGTGGCGACCTCGGTGCTGCCCTTGGAGGCCAGGACGGCGGCGATGTGCATGGGACCCTCCACAGACGATGGAGCGGCCAGGCTAGTGGTGTGCTCGTGACTTCGGGAAGGCAACCGAGACGCTCGTAGGATCGGCGACGTGGCGGCGCGCGGCGGTGACGGCGCGAGCGTGGCCGCCGTCGTCACGCGCTCGGACGTGAACCGGTCCCGAGGTGAATGCGGACCCGGCACCGCCGCTGCCGTGATGCTCTGGATCACTGCCGTGCTCATCCTGGACGCGGAAGGATCGTTGATTCTGCAGCGTGCTCTTGGCGTCGCGACCTGGGGCGTGCTGGCACTGGTGCTCGCGCGTGAGCAACCGTTGGTGCGGACCCAGGCGCTCGTCGTGGTGGTGTTCGCCACGATCGTCGAGTACACCTTCTCGCCGTTGCTCGAGGTCTACACCTACCGCTTCGACAACGTCCCGGCGTACGTGCCGCCCGGCCACGGCCTGGTCTACGTCGCCGCGCTGGCGCTCGGCCGTTCCGCGTTCGTCCGGCGCAACCTGCACACCTGCGTGCTCGCGGTGCTGACCCTCGGCGGGGCGTACGCCGCGTGGGGACTGTCGCCGCTCGCGCCACGGCTGGACGTGCTCGGCGCCTTCTGGTTCGCCTGTCTGGCCGGCTTCTTGGTCTGGGGGCCGTCGCGGCCGCTGTATGTGGGTGCCTTCGTGGTCGTGACCTGGCTGGAGGTGCTCGGCACCGCTCTGGGCACCTGGACGTGGCAGCCGATGGACCCGACCGGGATCGTCGCGATCGGCAATCCGCCGTCGGGCGCCGCCGGCGGGTACGGCTGGTTCGACCTTGCTGCATTGCTCCTGGCGCCCTGGCTGCTGTCTCGCTTCCGGGCCGTCACCGCGGCTCGTCAGCGTCGGTGACGCCGAGCACGGGAGGGCCGGCGCGCATGCGCGTCAGCGCGACGACCCTCCCGTCGTACGGCCCGCTGCTGGACCGCTGCGTCAACGGTGCATACGTAGTCACCGCATCGGCGTTCACGCGAGCTCGGAAGGAGCTCGATCGGGGTTCGTCGCCGTCGGGTCGTCCGACGGGTGAGCGAGGGGATCTGTCGTACCTCAGTCGGTCACCGGGCGCCGGGTGGACAGCTCGCGGACGTTGCTCGGGTGGTCGCCGGGGGCCCGGGTACGGCCGTGCAGTGGCTCGCCACCGTCGGGAACGTGACCGAGAAACGCCATCGCGGAGTCGTGCAGGCGGCCGTTGCTGGCGATCGCGCTGGCTCCGAACGGCCCCGGTACGCCGTCGAGGCCGGTGAAGCGTCCACCGGCCTCCCGGACGATGACGTCGAGGGCTGCCATGTCGTGCAGCGCGAGCTCCGGCTCGGCCGCGACGTCGACCGCCCCCTCGGCCACCAGCATGTACGACCAGAAGTCACCGTAGGCACGGGTGCGCCAGCACCGTCGCGTCAACGCCAGGAAGGCGTTCAGCCGGTCGATGGCTTCCCAGCCACTCAGCGAGGAGTAGGCGAACGAGGCATCGGCCAGGTCGTCCACGTCGGAGACCTGGCACGGCTTGGCCGACATCAGCGAACGTCCCGTCCAGGCGCCACCGGACTTGCTGGCCCACCATCGTCGCCCGAGCGCAGGCGCTGAGACACAGCCGATGACCACCTCGTCCTCGACGACCAGCCCGACGAGCGTCGCCCATACCGGTACGCCGCGCACGAAGTTCTTGGTGCCGTCGATGGGGTCGATCACCCAGCGCCGAGGACCCCAGCCGGTGCTTCCCTGCTCCTCACCCTGGACGGCGTCACGCGGCCGAGCCCGACCCAGTGTGCGGCGCACTGCCGCCTCCACTGCCACGTCGGCGTCGCTGACCGGCGTCAGGTCCGGCTTGGTCGTGACGTGCAGGTCCATCGCCTTGTACCGGCTCATGGTGCTCGAGTCAGCGTCGTCGGCGAGCACATGCGCCAGACGCAGGTCGTCGGTGAATGAGCTGGCCATGGCGCGACCTTAGGGGTGTCCGCCGCCCGACCGGGGGAGGCCGACCGCCATGACACCGCCGTTGTCGCCGGGGTCGGCGACCGCGGAAGCGAGCATCTAGCCTGCTGGTGTCGGGGGCAGCTCAGGGACGTCGCAGGCTGGAGGAGCCGGTGTTCGACTCGTTCGACGGGCTGCCGCTGCACCCGCTCGCCACACATGCGGCAGTGGTCCTGGTGCCGCTGGCCGGCCTCCTCGGGCTGACGTTCGCCCTGCCCTGGACCCGCCGCTGGGCCACCGTGCCGCTGCCGGTCGTCGCCGTGGGAGCTGCGATCGCCACCTGGGTTTCCGTACGCAGCGGTGAGGCCCTGCAGCGCGTTGGCGGACTTGGCGCCACCGGGCTCGGTGGAGAAGTCGCGGAGCAGGTTCGCGTGCACGCGGAACGGGCCGACCTGCTGCTCATCCTGGTGTGGGCCTATGCGGCAGTGGCTGCCCTGGCATCGCTGTCTCAGCGCCGGTCGCTGCGTCGCCAGCCGCGGTGGCTGGCCACGGCGCTCAACTTGGCGCTCGTCGCAGGGGCGGTGGTGATCGTGGTGCAGGTCTTCAGGGTCGGCGAGACCGGAGCCAGGGCCGTGTGGAACCCCACCGGAGTCGTCGACTACTCCACCGACTGACACCCGACTGACAGCTGCCGGAGCCGGCGTCACTCACCAGGGCGACACGTCGCGGCTGGCGAGCACACGTCGGTAGGAGGCCACCCGCTCAGGGTCCACCTGTCCAGTCCCCACGGCCTCGTCCAGACCGCACTCGGGCTGGTCCTCGGTGTGGGTGCATCCTCGCGGGCACGTGGTCGTTGCCGCGGCGAGGTCGCCGAAAGCGGCGATCAGGGTGGCCGGCTCGACGTGGGCGAGACCGAAGGATCGAATGCCGGGTGTGTCGATGATCCACCCGCCTCCGGGCAGCGCGAGCGTGGCCGCCGACGTGGAGGTGTGCCGACCGCGGCCGGTGACGGCGTTGACCGAGCTCACCGAGCGCTCCTGGTCGGGGACCAGGGCGTTGACCAGCGTCGACTTGCCGACGCCACTGTGGCCGACCAGCACGCTCGAGTGGCCGGCCAGCCGCTCCCGGAGCGGGTCCAGGTCTCCGCCACGCCGGGTGGGCAGCGCAGCCACACCGAGTGGGCGGTAGGCGGCCAACAGCTCGTCGGGGTCGGCGAGGTCGGCCTTGGTCAGGCACAGCAAGGGCTCGAGTCCGGCGTCGTATGCAGCGACCAGGCACCTGTCGATCAGGCCGGTGCGCGGCGGGGGATCGGCGAGGGCGGTCACCACGACGAGCTGGTCGGCGTTGGCGACGATGACCCGCTCGTAAGGGTCGTCGTCATCGGCGGTTCGACGTAGCACGGTGACCCGCTCGTCCACCGCGACGATGCGCGCCAGCGTGCCGCTCTCGCCGCTCACGTCGCCCACGACCTGTACGTGGTCGCCGACGACGACGCCCTTGCGCCCGAGCGGGCGCGCCTTCATCGCCGTCACCGGCGCGGTCGAGCCGTCGACCAGGACGGTGTAGCGCCCACGGTCGATGGTCAGCACTCGTCCGGGCACCGCGTCGTCGTGTGCAGGTCGCGTCTTCGTGCGCGGCCGGGTACGCCGGCGGGGTCGCTCGTACTGGGCGTACTCGTCGTATCGGCTCACCGGCAGAACCGCTCCCAGGCAGCTGCGAACCCAGGAAAGGTCTTGGCCGCGGTGTCCACGTTCTGCACCTGCAGGGCAGGCACCGCCAGACCGAGCACCGTGCCCGCGTGAGCCATGCGGTGGTCGGCGTAGGTGTGGAAGACACCGGGCCGCAGCGGCGTGGGCCGGATCGCAAGCCCGTCCGCCGTGACGACGACGTCGCCGCCCAGAGCGTTCAGCTCGGTGGCCAGAGCGTCGAGCCGGTCGGTCTCGTGGCCGCGCAGGTGGGCGATACCGGACAGGACGGAGGGCGAGTCGGCCAGCGCGGCCAGGGCGGCCACCACCGGTGTCAGCTCACCGACGTCGTGCAGGTCCAGGCTCACCCCGCGAGAGGACTCACCCGCGGTGACCACGAGGTCTGCTCCGTCGCGCTCTACCCGGGCGCCCATCGCGGTCAGGATGTCGCGCCACGCGTCACCGGCCTGGTCGGTGCTCAGCGGCCAGTCCCTGACTCGTACTCGCCCACCGGTGACCACGGCGGCGGCCAGGAAAGGGCCCGCGTTGGACAGGTCGGGCTCGATCCGCTGGTCGAGGGCGGCCACCGGGCCCGGCCGGACGACCCACCGGTTGGCGTCGGAGTCGTCGACGTCCACTCCACGCAGACGAAGCTGGGCCACGGTCATCTCGATGTGCGGCAGGGACGGCACCGGCTTGCCGACGTGGCGGACGTCGACACCGTCGTCATAGCGGGCAGCCGCCAGCAGCAGCGCGGACACGAACTGGCTGGACGCGGAGGCATCCAGCGTGACCACACCACCGGGCACGCTCCCGCTGCCTTCGACGACGAACGGCAGAGCGGCGCGTCCACCGTCCTCGATGGCCACGCCGAGCGTGCGCAGTGCGTCCAGGACGGTGGCCATCGGCCGTACCCGGGCCTGCGGGTCACCGTCGAAGTGCACTCGCCCCTGCGCCAGGGCGGCCACCGGTGGGACGAACCGCATCACCGTGCCGGCCAGTCCGCAGTCGATGTCGGCCGGACCCGTGAGCGGCGCGGGGGTGAGTTGCCAGCCGTCGGCCTGCTCCTGCACGCCGACGCCGAGCGCGCGCAGGGCCTGCGCCATCAGCATCGTGTCCCGCGCCTCGAGCGGCCGCCCGACCAGCGAGGGCCCTTCAGCCAGGGCGGCGAGAAGCAACACCCGGTTGGTGAGCGACTTCGACCCGGGAAGGGCGATGACGGCGTCGATCGGCGCGCGCACATGCGGCGGCGACCAGAGGTCGCGCGTCGTCGTCATCGGCTCACCGGAGTCTCAGCGGCGGGCGCGTACACACCCGCCTGCGGCGATGTCAGGACGGCAGCTGCTTGACGACCCTGTCCTTCGCAGCAACAACCGAGTCGCGAGCCCGGTTGACGAGCATCTTCTTGTGCGGCGCGGGATCCAGCGTGGCCATCAGCAAGCCGCCGGCCATGGACACGTTCTTGATGAAGTGGACGCGCTGCTCGGCCTGACGCTGCGGGTCACGCTCGTCCCAGAAGGCATGCCCGGCGACCGTTGTCGGACCCAGGGTTCCGGCCAGCACGAGCGCGGCCAGGCGGGGGAAGTGGCCGGTGGCCAGGGCGAGGCCCGCGACCACCTGCACCGCACCGTTGATGCGCACGATCTGCTCGGTGTCGGCGGGCAGGGATGCACCCTCGGGGGCTGCCTCGTCGACCACCGGCTTGATGGTGTCGGTGACCGGCTTCGCGGCCGGGACGAGCGCTTGGGGGTTACGCAGGGCGTCGACACCGCCCGCGACGAACATGGAGGCCAGCATGGGGCGAGCGACTGCGCGCAGGAGAGTCATGTGCTCTTTCTATCGCGTCGGGGGTGCATGTGCGCTACCGGTGGCGACGCGTCCGTACCGCCAGGGTCTGCGACATCCGTCCACCCCTGGTCACGCGATCTGACCCGCCGGGTGTCCGAGGGCTGTGGCACCCTGCGTGGCATGTGTGGTCGCTATGCCGCGAGCCGCTCGGCGGAGGATCTGGTCGAGGAGCTGGAGGTCGGCTCCATCGACACCACCGGCGCTGCTGCCGTACCAGCCGAGGGGCTCCGCGCCTCGTACAACGTGGCTCCTACCGACTCCGTGCCGGCGGTGCTGCAGCGTCCACTCAGCAAGGGCGAGGAGTCGGTGCGCCGGCTGGTGTGTCTGCGCTGGGGTCTGGTGCCCTCGTGGGCCAAGAGTCCCTCGATCGGCAACCGGATGATCAACGCGCGCGCGGAGACCGTCGCCGACAAGCCGGCGTTCAAGCGCGCGTTCGCGGCGCGTCGATGCCTGCTCCCCGCCGACGGCTATTACGAGTGGTACCCCACCAGCCAGCGCAGTCGCAACGGCAAGCCGGTCAAGCAGCCCTTCTTCATCCACCCGAGCGACGGCGGCGTGCTGGCCATGGCCGGGCTGTACGAGATATGGCGTGACCCGGCCAAGGATCGCGACGACCCCTCAGCCTGGCTGTGGACGAGCACCGTCCTGACGACCACAGCCGAGGACGCCGTCGGCCACGTCCACGACCGCATGCCTCTGCTGGTCGAGCCCGACCGGTGGCGGGCCTGGCTCAACCCCGCCGAGGCCGACCGCGACCGGCTGATCGAGCTGCTGGTACCCGCGGCCCCGGGTCGGCTCGAGGCCTATCCGGTGTCCACCGAGGTCAACAACGTACGCAACGACGGTGCCCGGCTGATCGATCCGCTGCCGGCGGAACAGGTGCCGTCAGAACCGGCCACGCTTGACGTCACCTAAGCGGCCGTGCCTCTCGACACGCGCCTTCTTCCTACGCCGCACGGCCCCGCCCGGCTGCTGCAACGGCGTGCCGTGGCGCCGTGGGCCACGCTGTTGCTCACGCACGGGGCCGGCGCGGGAGTCGACGTGCCCGACCTGGCCTGCCTGGCCGACTCGCTGCCTCGACGCGGCATCACGGTGTCGCTCATCGAGATGCCTTGGCACGTCGCGGGCAGAAGAGTCGCGGCGCCGCCACCGGTGCTCGACGAGTGCCTGATCGCGGCCGTCGACCGGCTGCGTCCGCGCACTCCGATGGTGCTCGGCGGACGCAGCGCCGGCGCTCGCGTGGCCTGTCGCACCGGTCGTCGTCTCGGCGCGATCGCTGTGCTGGCCCTCGCCTTCCCGCTGCATCCACCGCGCCGGCCAGAACGCAGCCGGGTCGCGGAGCTCACCGGTGCGCGGCTGCCGGTGCTGGTGGTGCAGGGCGAGCGGGACGCCCTGGGTGCTCCGGAGGAGTTTCCGGTCGGCACCGCACTCACGCCGGTGCCGTACGCGGACCACTCCTTTGCTGTTCCTCGTACCGCCGGAGTGGGCCGTGACGACCTGCTGCGGGAGGTGGCCGTCGTTGTGCACGACTGGATCAGTCGCCGGCTGCAGCGGCTGGGCTGAGCACCTGGCCCCCGGGGCGGAGCGCGTCGCGGAGCGAGGGGAATCGGAGCTGGGCAGGCGCTGTTGTGCCGGGCAGCAAGTGGTGATGAGAGGGTGGACATGGCGACGGCGACCTGCGAGCGACTCCCGACATCGGGCGGCGCCGGACTGCTGACCCCGGTACCCTGGCTGGCGATGACACAGACGCCTGACCGCACGTCTTCCGAGGAGCCGACCGACGGCAGCGAGGCAAATCCCGCGCTGGCGGTGACCGTTGACCCAGGTGAGCCCGGTGTCGATGGCGAGCGCACCGATCCCCTGGAGTCCGACAGCGACCGAGCCGCCCGCTTCGAGCGCGACGCGCTGCCGTACCTGGACCAGCTGTACGCCGCCGCGATGCGGATGACCCGTAACCCGTCCGACGCGGAGGACCTGGTGCAGGAGGCCTTCGCGAAGGCCTATGCGGCTTTCCACCAGTTCCGCGAGGGCACCAACCTCAAAGCCTGGCTGTACCGGATTCTGACCAACACCTACATCAACAGCTACCGCAAGAAGCAGCGCCAGCCGCATCAGCAGATGACCGAGGAGATCGAGGACTGGCAGCTCGCGGCTGCGGAGTCGCACACCTCGAGCGGCTTGAAGTCAGCCGAGGTTGAGGCGCTCGACCACCTGCCCGACAGCGACGTCAAGGACGCGCTGGCGAAGCTTCCGCCGGACTTCCGCTACGCGGTATACCTGGCTGACGTCGAGGGTTTCCCGTACAAGGAGATCGCTGAGATCATGGGCACTCCGATCGGCACCGTCATGTCGCGCCTGCACCGTGGCCGTCGCCAGTTGCGTGAGCTGCTCGCCGACTACGCCCGCGAACGCGGGCTGGTTCCCGCTGGTGAGAAGGCATGAGCCAGATGCCCGGCGAGAGCGAGCACGAGCCCGCCGACTGCACGGACGTCCTGGCCAGCCTCGACCTGTTCCTCGACGCCGAGATCGACACGGCGAGCGACGCCGAGATCCGGCATCACCTGGAACAGTGCGCGCCATGCCTGTCGGAATACGACCTCGAGCGAGTCGTCAAGGCGCTGGTTGCACGCTCATGCAAGGAGCGGGCTCCGCAGCCCTTGCGCGACCGGGTGATCCTGTCCATCCGCCAGGTGCACGTACAGCTTCGTGACGCCAACCGCGACGTCGTCACGGACGTGCACGTCGTCGACCAGGTGGACCGGCTGGGGCAGGGCGACCGCTGGGCCTGATCGCCCGGGCTCCTGTCTGATGAACGCGCTCCGGCTCGTGCCTGGGCGAGCGTCAGGCGTTGGGGCGCTTGCCGTGGTTCGCGTTCTTCTTCTTGCGCGCGCGGCGCTTGCGGCCGGTCTTGCCCATGAGGTCTCCTCGGTACGGGTACCCCGCCATGGTCCCACACCGCCGAAGCCACACCGAATCAGCGCAGTCCCCGCCATGGGCGGGTAGGCCAGAGCTCGGATGATCCGCTGGGGCATCGGCGTCAGGCTTCCAGCGGTGCCACCTCGGTGCCATGGGTACTCCGCCCCGCCCGGCCCCGCCCCGGCAGGCACCGGTCGGCGACTCAGTTGCCCGAAATGGCACCAGGGGGTGCTGGCTCAGCCGGACCTGGCTCAAGGGTCCAGGCCAAGCCGGAAGCCCTGCAGGCACACGGCGGGAACCGGCCACCAGTCAAGGTCGGGAGCCCGGGCGAAGCCGAGGGAGCCGTAGAGCCGATGAGCCGATGCCATCGAGGGCATACTGCAGATCACCAGTTCTCGCGCGCTCTCCCGGCGAGCCCGGTCGAGGCACGACTGCACCAGCAGTCGCCCGACTCCGCGTCCACGCGCGGCCGGATCCACGGCCAGCATTCGGAACTCCGCCTGGTCGGCGTGGACAGCCAGCTCCCGCAACGGTGAGCCCACCGGGCAGTAGGTCACCGTCCCCAGCACGTCGCCGCCGTCGTGGTCGGCTGCGACAAGCAGCTCTGCCTGGGACGCACGCGAGGCGGCATCGCGCAGGGTCGCGGCGTAGTCGGGCTCGTCGTCCAGATGTCCGTCGGCTCGGTACGCGAGCTCGGTCAGCCGCCCGACGGCGACGAAGTCGCCAGGTTCCGCCTGCCTTACGACGGGGGCGCGCTCAGCCACCGGTCGTGGCACTCAGATAGGCGACCGCCGGGCCGGTGTTCGGATCGACCAGGAACGGCCACTCGGCACTGAACGCCCGTAGCGCTGCCCCGAGGTCGCCGCGCGCGGACTCGAGCGAGGTCATGACCGGCACGCTAGCGCCGCTCGGGCCCCGCCGCCCGTGCACCTACGCTGGGGCCGTGCCGTCCCTGGACGAGCTGGTCCGCTCACACACCCGCCTGGACGAGGCGGATCTGGACTGGCTGCACCGGCTCGTCGCGGAGTGGCAGATCCTCGCCGACTTCTCCTTCGCGGACCTGGTGCTGTGGGTGCCGGATGCACAGTCGTCGGGCTTCTGGTCGGTGGCCCAGATGCGACCGACGACAGGGCCGACGTCCTACGTCGACGACCTCGTCGGGGGCTTCGTGCCGGTCGGACGCCGAGCCGTCCTGGACCTTGCCTGGAGCCAGCAGCGCATCGTTCGCGAGGGCGACCCCGAGTGGGGCGACGACGTACCGGTGCGCGTGGAGTCCATCCCGGTCCGGCGCGCGGGGCGCATGATCGCTATCGTCTTGCGAGCCACCAACCTGCTCGGCGTACGAACTCCCAGCCGGCTCGAGATCGCCTACCTGCAGACGGCTGCGGACCTCGCCTCCATGGTGAGCCGGGGCCGCTTTCCCACGGCCGGTCAGCGCTCGGAGCTGGCGGATGCCCTGAGGGTGGGTGACGGCGTCGTCCGCATCGATCTCGCCGCTGCGGTGACCTATGCCAGCCCCAACGCGGTGTCGGCGCTGCGACGACTCGGGCTGGCGGGCAACCTGGTCGGGACATCGCTCGCCGCCACGACCGAGGGGCTGCTCATGGCACCCCACAGCCCTGTCGAGGAGTCGACCGCCGCGGTGCTCGCAGGTCAGGTGGCCACGGAGATCGAGGTGCACAGCACGACAGCGTCCCTGGTGGTGCGCTCCATCCCGCTGGTGGCCGAAGCCGGCCCCTCCGGCGCGGTGCTGCTCCTGCGCGACGTCACCGAGCTCCGCCACCGGGAGCAGGAGCTGATGACCCGCGAGGCGACGATCCGCGAGATCCATCACCGGGTCAAGAACAACCTGCAGACCGTGGCCGCCGTGTTGCGGCTCCAGGCACGACGCATGACGGAGCCGGCGGCACGCGCAGCGCTCGAGGAAGCCGTGCAGCGAGTGGGCGCCATAGCAGTCGTGCACGAGATCCTGAGCCAGGGGTTCGACGAGGTGGTCGACTTCGACGAGGTGGCAGACCGCCTGTTCGCCGGAGTCGTCGACGTCGCGCGCCGCCCTCCTGACGCCGCGGCGGACGGCGGTGTGCTGCAGACGACCGGGTCGGGCGTCCGGATCGTGCGGCAGGGCACCTTCGGGCAGGTGCCCGCGGACGTGGCCACGCCTTTGGCCGTGGCCTTGACCGAGCTGGCTCAGAACGCTGTCGAGCATGGCCTGCCCGGTCGCGCCGGCACCGTCGGCATCGAGGCCCGACACGACAGCAACGGCCTGGCCGTCATCGTCGAGGACGACGGCGTCGGGCTTCCGGCTCACTTCTCGCTGGAGTCGCTGTCCACGCTGGGACTGTCCATCGTGCGCACGCTCATCTGCTCAGAGCTGCGCGGTGACTTGACCCTGGCCGGACGAGCCGGTGGGGGCACCCGGGTACGGGTGCATGTGCCGCTGTCGGACCGATGAGCGACCGTGCTGGTCAGGCCGTGCGGACTCGTGCCCGGGCGTTGCGGCGCTTGAGCGCTCGACGCTCGTCTTCACTCAGGCCGCCCCACACGCCGTGGTCCTGACCCGACTCGAGAGCCCAGGCGAGGCATGGCTCGCGCACGTCGCAGCGTCGGCACACCTGTTTGGCATCCTCGATCTGCGAGAGGGCCGGGCCGGTGTTGCCGATGGGGAAGAAGAGTTCCGGGTCCTCTTCGAGGCAGGCAGAACGGTGACGCCAGTCCACAGCTGGGACTCCTTATCAGTACGAGACGGGCTGCTCCGGCCCGATCCAGGCGGCCAAGGCGGAAAGCATGTCGATGAGGCGATGAACGTGGTGCTACCCGTGGGCACCGTCGCTGCAGTCGAGAAGGTGTGTCGTGAAGCGATTCACGAGGATGCTGATCCACCACCGTGTTCTCGATGCCGGATGTCGGCGCAGCTACACACCGACGCGTCGATCGTCGCAAGCATTCGCGCTGTACACAAGGGCACCGCGCTTGTCGCTTCTGTCACAGTGAGTGACTGAAGGAGGTTCCAGCCCTCCTCAGCGCCCGTCACACCGCGATCGTCGTGGCAGGCCACCACGACGGGTCAGGCGCTCGGAGCGGCCTGTGCGTCCTCGAGCAGGCCCGTGCGGAGCTCAGCCAGCATCCGGGTCAACAGGCGCGACACGTGCATCTGCGACATGCCCAGCTCGGCAGCGATCTGGGACTGGGTCATGCCGTAGAAGAAGCGCAGCAACAGTATTGTGCGGTCGCGCGGCTCCAGCTCTGCGAGCAGCGGTTTGAGCGACTCGCGGTAGTCGACATGGTTCAGCGAGGGGTCGTCGACACCGAGGCTCTCCATCCGCGCGATCCCGTTGTCGACCGACGCGTCCGGCGCGTCCAGCGACACCGTGGAGTACGCGTTGAGCGACTCCATCCCTTCCAGGATCTCGTCCTGGCTGACGCCTAGACGACTCGCGAGCTCCGCCACTGTGGGGGAGCGCCCGAGCTCATGGGTGAGGTCGTTGGTGGCGACCGTGAGCGACAGGCGCATCTCCTGCAGCCTGCGGGGCACCCGCACCGCCCAGCCGCGGTCGCGGAAGTGCCGCTTGATCTCGCCAACGATGGTCGGCGTGGCATAGGTCGAGAACTCGACACCCCGGTCGAGGTCGAAGCGGTCCACTGCCTTGATCAGGCCGATGGTCGCCACCTGGATCAGGTCGTCGAGAGGCTCCCCGCGGTCACGGAACCGACGGGCGAGGTGGCGAACCAGCGGGAGGTGCAGCTCGACCACCCGGTCGCGGGCCTGAGCCCGGTCAGGGGAGTCGGCGGGAAGTGCGGCGAGCTCGGTCAGCAGCTGGCGGCTGGCTGACCTGACGTCGGAGAGATCGGTGTCCACAGCCTGCCTCAGTGCACTGCCGCGGCTGGACGGCGCTGCACCAACGTGATCTCCAGGTGACGTGGGTCGGTGACCGCGAAGTCGACCGACGAGGCCAGCGCCGACAGGACGGTCCAGGCGAAGCCGTGCCGCGTGGGAATGGTGGGCTGCGCCGACTCGACCTCGACCACCACCGTGAGGGCATCGCCGCTGAGGTGGAAGCGGCAGACCAGATGAGACCCGCGTACGGCTTGGCCGAGCAGGATGCTGCACGCCTCGTCCACAGCGATCCGGAGATCCTCGATGTCGTCCAGAGTGAAGTCCAGGCGCGTGGCCAGGCCGGCAGCCGCGGTGCGCAGGACGGCCAGGTAGGCCGCCTCGGCGGGGACCGCAATCTCGATCTCTGGGCGCTGGTGCTGGCTCACGCCGTCCTTCCGGTCGGTTCGCAGGAACGCCGCAGGCGGCGCACGACAAGACCGCGGCCACCTGCCACGAGGATGGCAGGCCGCGGGTACAGCGCTCAGCCCTGCTTGGTCTCCCAGAAGATGGTGGCGATCTCGTCGATCTTGCCCAGCAGCTGGTCGGCCACGGCGGCGTCCAGGGAACCCTTGGCGCCGGAGGCGCCGGCGAGCTTGGTGGCCTCGTTGACCAGGGAGTGCAGCTGCGGGTACTTCTCGAAGTGCGGCGGCTTGAAGTAGTCGGTCCACAGCACCCACAGGTGGTGCTTGACCAGGTCCGCGCGCTGCTCCTTGATCAGGATGGCGCGGGTGCGGAAGTCCGGGTCGGGGTTGTCGGCCACCTTGCCGATGATGAGCTTGATCGCCTCGGCCTCGAAACGTGCCTGTGCGGGGTCGTAGGTGCCGCAGGGCAGGTCGCAGTGGGCGCTGACCTGAAGGGTGGGAGCGAAGAAGCGCGTACGCATGGAGCGTGTCCTTTCCTGGGACGCTGGCACAGACAAGGGGTGGATCGCTGCCTGGCGCTGCTTGTCACGCCGCGGCCGATGGGCCGCACAGCTGATCACGCCACGAGACTACTCCCGCTGACCCGCGGGAGGGACAGAGCCATGGAGGGAGACGGCGGTGCGGCGCTGGGGACTTGCGGTGGTGCACGGGCGCTCCATGATGCCGACCCTGCGCAGCGGCGACCGGCTGCTGGTGCGCCATGGTTCTCCACCGCGCATCGGCGGTCTGGTCGTCGTCCGGCTGCCGGTAACGGGTCGCGGTGTCGTCTCGGTCAAGCGGGTGACCATGCGTACGCCTGATGGGTGGTGGGTGGAGCGTGACAATCCTCAGGAGGGCGTCGACTCCTGGAGCGCCGGTGCCGTACCGGCTGAGCAGGTCATCGCTCGTGTGCTCGGCCGGGTGTGGCCGCGCCCTTCGCTGCTGCGGCGACCGCTCAACGGCTCGAGCGAGGATCGCTAGGGTCGCTTGCCATGTTCGCTGTCTACGCCTCGTCCTTGTCCGCCGAAGCTCCGCTCGACGGCTTGTCGATGGGGGAGCGCCCCGAACCGCAGGTGCCCGACGGGTGGACGACCGTGCAGGTGAAGGCCACGGCCCTCAATCACCACGACCTCTGGTCGTTGCGTGGTGTCGGTCTCCCAGAGAAGGCGCTGCCGATGACTCTGGGCTGCGATGCTGCCGGGATCGATGAGGACGGCAACGAGGTCGTCGTGCATGCGGTGGTGAGCGATCCGGCCTGGAGCGGGGACGAGACGCTGGATCCGAAGCGCTCCCTGCTCTCCGAGCGTCACCAGGGCACCTTCGCCGAACGGGTGGCCGTGCCGCGCCGCAACCTGCTGCCCAAGCCGACGGGTCTGTCCTTCCAGGAGGCCGCGTGCCTGCCGACCGCCTGGCTCACCGCGTACCGGATGCTCTTCACGCAGTCGGGCCTGCAGCCGGGGAACAGCGTGCTGGTGCAGGGCGCGGGTGGCGGCGTCGCGACAGCGCTGATGGCACTGGGACGCGCCGCTGGACTGCGCGTGTACGCCACCAGCCGCAGCGAGGCCAAGCGGACACGCGCGCTCGAGCTTGGCGCCCACGAGGTGTTCGAGCCCGGCGCCCGGCTGCCGCAACGGGTTGACGCGGTCATGGAGACCGTCGGAGCGGCGACCTGGTCACACTCGGTGAAGTCACTGCGTCCGGGCGGCACTCTGGTCATCTCCGGCGCCACCTCAGGCGATGCACCCGAAGCCGCTGAGCTCACGCGCATCTTCTTCCTGCAGCTCAAGGTGCATGGCTCGACGATGGGCACGCGCGCCGAGCTGCAGGGACTGGTGGACTTCCTCGACGTGACCGGTGTTCGACCGCTGATCGACCGGGTGCTGCCGATGGCGGACGCTCGCGACGGTTTCGCGGCCATGGCCGCGGGCGACCTGGTGGGCAAGGTCATCTTCACGACCTGACGGCACGGATGCCCGTCGAGGTCAGTCGTCGTCGTCCAGGCGCGCCAGCCAGGTCGCAAGGCGCTCGACCGGGGTCTCGAACTCCGGGTTGAGGTCCACGAACTCACTCAGCCGCTCGGCCAGCCAGGCCACGGGGAACTCCTCCTCCCCGCGACGAGCGGCGAGCTCTTCGATGCCGCGATCGGTGAAGTACATGCCGATCAGGCGAAGGCCTGCTCGATGAGCCGCTTGTTCTCGTCGACGTGGCGGCTGTGCTGGCCGACCGAGGGGCTCGAGGACTCCGGGCGTGAGACCAGCTCCATACTCAGGCCCTCGATCTCGCGCGGCAGCATGGCCGACAGGTGCGGCCATGGCCCCTGGTTGGCCGGCTCGTCCTGCACCCAGCGCACGACCGACGCGTTGCGGAGTCGGTCGAGCTCGGCCTTCAGCTCCTCCGCCGGCCGGGGATACAGCTGCTCGAGGCGTACGACGGCAGTGCGGTCGTCGCCGCGCTTGGTGCGCTCGGCGATCAGGTCCCAGGTGATCCGGCCAGAGCAGAGCAGCACCCGCTCGACCTTGTCGGGGTCGACGCTCGAGTCACCGATCACCGGCTCGAAAGAGCCGTTGGTGAAGTCGTCGGGATTGGACACGGCAGCCTTGCCGCGCAGCATCGACTTCGGGGTGAACACCACCATCGGACGGTGGCAGCCGCTCAGCGCCTGGCGACGCAGCAGATGGAAGTAGCTGGCCGGGGTCGACGGCTGGGCCGCGGTGAACGCCTCGTCGGCGGCGAGGGTCAGGAACCGTTCGATCCGCGCGGAGGAGTGGTCGGGACCCTGGCCCTCGTACCCGTGCGGCAGCAGCAGCACGACGCCGGACTTCTGCTGCCACTTCTGCTCACCCGCCACGATGTACTCGTCCACGATGACCTGGGCGCCGTTGACGAAGTCGCCGAACTGCGCCTCCCAGAGCACCAGCGCGTCCGGGCGTGCGACGGAGTAGCCGTACTCGAAGCCCATTGCGGCGTACTCGCTGAGCAGCGAGTCGTAGATGAAGAAACTGGCCTGGTCCTCACTCACGTGAGAGAGCGGGGTCCACTCCTCACCGGTGCGCCGGTCGATGATCGTGGCGAAGCGCTGCACGAAGGTGCCCCGTCGGGTGTCCTGGCCGGACATCCGCACCGGCCTGCCCTCGGCGAGCAGTGATCCGAGCGCGATGATCTCGCCGGTGGCCCAGTCGATGGGCCCCGCGGTGATGGCGGCCGACCGGCGCTGCAGCTGCGGTGCCACCTTGGGGTGGACGGTGAACCCCTCGGGTGTGTTGACGTACGCCGCGGCGATCGACTTCAAGAGCTCCGATGAGATCGCGGTCACCGCGCCGCCTCGCGGCTCGGCCGGCTTGGTCGGGTACTCGGGCACCGTGACGTACTCGTCGGCCGGCTCGGACGCCTGGCGCACCTCGGTGAACACCCGCTCGAGCTGCTTCTGGTAGTCACGCAGTGCCGACTCCGCCTCGTCCACGGTGATGTCGCCACGGCCCACCAGCGCCTCGGTGTAGAGCTTGCGCACCGAGCGCTTGGCCTCGATGAGGTCGTACATCAGCGGCTGGGTGTAGCTGGGGTCGTCGCCCTCGTTGTGCCCTCGGCGGCGGTAACACACGAGGTCGATGACGACGTCCTTGTTGAACGTCTGGCGGAACTCGAAGGCCAGCTGGGCCACCCGGATGCAGGCCTCGGGGTCGTCGCCGTTGACGTGGAAGATGGGCGCCTGCACCATCCGGGCGACGTCGGTGCAGTACAGCGACGAGCGGGATGCGGCAGGGGAGGTGGTGAATCCGACCTGGTTGTTGACCACCAGGTGCACCGTGCCGCCCGTGCGGTAGCCACGCAGCTGCGACAGGTTGAGGGTCTCGGCCACCACGCCCTGGCCGGCGAAAGCGGCGTCGCCGTGCAGCAGCACCGGCAGCACCGGGAAGTCGGAGCCGCGGTTCAGCAGGTCCTGCTTCGCCCGGGCGATCCCGGTGAGGACCGGGTCGACTGTCTCGAGGTGCGACGGGTTCGCCGCGACCGACACCTTGATGGTGGTGCCGTGCGCAGAGGTGAACTCGCCCTCCGCCCCCAGGTGGTACTTGACGTCGCCGGAGCCCTGAACGGTACGGGGGTCGATGTTGCCCTCGAACTCGCGGAACACCTGCCCCGCGCTCTTGCCCACGATGTTCACCAGCACGTTGAGCCGGCCGCGGTGGGCCATGCCGATGCAGACCTCGTCCAGGCCTGAGTCGGCCGCAGCGACGCACAACTCGTCCAGCAGCGGCACCGTGGTCTCGGCGCCCTCCAGGCTGAAACGCTTCTGGCCGACGAACTTGGTCTGAAGGAAGGCCTCGAAGGCCTCCGCCTGGTTGAGCTTGTGCAGGATGCGCAGCTGCTCCTCGCGGGGTGGCTTGGTGTGCGGCACCTCCACCCGCTCCTGGATCCAGCGCCGCTGC